>NZ_BAAJXA010000166.1:0-506 GCF_057537855.1 Streptomyces diversicolor | reverse complement strand
CTAATGGGAGCTGCTGGGTCGGAGAGACTCGGTGCCGTAGCCGCCAGCAGGTGAGCACTGCCCATGCCGGAAGCATCCGACTTCTGTGGTCAGACCGTGCCCCTGCTGGTCGGCCGGAAGGCCAGACCGCTGATGGGATGGCGTGCCCGCCCCATGGGCGTGAGCACTGGATCCATTAGGCCGCGCGCCGTGTCTTCCGCAGGCTGCACGTTGTGAAGTACCTGACCAGGAGAATGCGTTGCTACTGATCGGCGATGACTGGGCCGAGGACCACCACGATGTCGAGGTCCAGGACACAACAGGCCGCAGGCTGGCCACCGCCAGACTACCCGAGGGCGTGGACGGAGTCGCCAAGCTCCACGAGCTCGTGGCGAAGCACGGCGGCGAGGACCTCGATCCCGCTGACGTGATCGTCGGGATCGAGACCGACCGCGGTCCGTGGGTGCAGGCCCTGCTCGCCGCCGGCTACCAGGTCTACGCGATCAACCCACGCCAAGTCGCCCGGT
>NZ_BAAJXA010000165.1:0-515 GCF_057537855.1 Streptomyces diversicolor | reverse complement strand
GAGGAGGACGCGGACAGCTTGATGTCGCGTCAGGTGGGGTTTTGGCGTGAGGCGTTGGCGGGTGCTCCGGAGGAGTTGGGTCTGCCGTTCGATCGTCCGCGTCCGGTGGCTGCTTCGCATCGTGGGCATACGGCGGTGTTCGAGATGCCGGCGGCGTTGCACGCGCGGATGGTGGAGGTGGCGCGTGAGCGTGGCGTGACGGTGTTCATGGTGTTGCAGGCGGCGTTGGCGGTGACGTTGTCGCGGCTGGGTGCGGGTACGGACATTCCGATCGGTTCGGCGGTCGCCGGGCGTACGGATGAGGCGCTGGACGAGCTGGTGGGCTGCTTCGTGAACACGCTGGTCATTCGCACGGACCTGTCGGGTGATCCGACGTTCGAGGAGCTGCTGGAGCGGGTCCGCGAGACGAGCCTGGCCGGGTTCGCCCACCAGGACGTGCCGTTCGAGCGGCTGGTGGAGGAACTGGCACCGGCACGATCGCTGGCCAGGCACCCCCTCTTCCAGGTCGTCCTCAC
>NZ_BAAJXA010000164.1:0-519 GCF_057537855.1 Streptomyces diversicolor | reverse complement strand
GGTCGAACTGCTCGCGGGCGGTGACGCGGCGCCTCTCACGCTGACCCTCGACGCGCCCGGCACCGGCCCGTACGCCTACGCGTCGCTGCGCGCGCGGATCGCCGTCGCGGGCGTGTGCGACGTCCGGCTCAGGCTGCGCGGTCCGCTGCGGCTCGCACACGTCGGCTTCTCCGGCTGAGGGCCCGGGGGCGGCCGGCACAGAGAAGGGGCCCGGCACCGGAAGGCATCGGGTCCCCGGGGCCCCTTCGGTGCTTGCGACCAGCCGTGCATCGCCGACCTCTACTCCGAAGAGGTCATCCGACGCTTCGAGCGCGCATCGAACGAGCATGGGGATCCAGGAGTGCACCGAGCACGTTCCCGCGGCCTGATGCCGTCCTCGTGGACCACCCTCCCCCATCAGCGGGCCCGGCCTCCCCTCCCCCCTCCGGGAGGCCGGGCCCGCTCGCGGTGTAATAGGGCACGGTGACGCGGACAGTTCGTCGGGCGTGACGAGGCCCGGTCTCAAGACATCGGGGTTAG
>NZ_BAAJXA010000163.1:0-523 GCF_057537855.1 Streptomyces diversicolor | reverse complement strand
GGACTATCCGGCGGAGCGTGTCGGGTTCATGGTCGCTGACGCGGGTCTGGCGTGTGTGATCACTGCTTCGGGCACGGTATTTCCCGCGGTGTCGGTGCCTCGTCTGGTGTTGGGTGATCCCGGTGTTGAGGATCGTTTGGCGGCTGTGTCGGGTGCGGATGTTGCGGATGCCGAGCGTGTGGGTGCGCTGCGTGTGGATCATCCGGCGTATGTGGTTTATACGTCTGGTTCTACGGGGCGTCCGAAGGGTGTGGTGATTTCTCATCGGAGTGCGGTGGGTTATCTGCGGTGGTGTGGTGAGGAGTATGAGGGTCTGCGTGGGGTGGCGGGTCTTCATTCGTCGGTGGCGTTCGATCTGACGGTGACGTCGTTGCTGGGCCCGTTGCTGGTGGGCGGGTGTGTGCGGGTGGTCGGGTTGACCGAGAGCGCGGATGTGGTGGAGGCGTTGTCGGGGGAATGGCGCTGCACCTTCTTGAAGGTCACGCCGAGCCATCTGATGTTGCTGGGTGGTCTGGCGCGGGGT
>NZ_BAAJXA010000162.1:0-527 GCF_057537855.1 Streptomyces diversicolor | reverse complement strand
GTGCACGGGCTCGTTCACGGTCATGAGGCTCAAGACCCTCCGATCTGGGGTATGGATCGCCGGACATGGAGCACGTGCGCCGGCGCCCGGCCGGGTGTGAGACGCACATAGTTGGTCCTGCCCCAGTGGTAGGTCTCACCCGTCAGTTCGTCGTGCACCGGCACCGACTCGTCCCGGTCCAGGCCGAGTTGCGGCATGTCCAACGAGACCGTGGCCTCCTGGGTGTGGCGCGGGTCGAGGTTCACGACCACCACGACCGTGTCGTCTCCGGTGCGCTTGCTGTACGCGAGGACGGCGTCGTTGTCCGTCGCGTGGAAGCGCAGATTGCGCAGGCGGCGCAGCGCGACATGGCGTCTGCGGATGGTGTTGAGGCGGGTGATGAGGGGGGCGATGGTGCGGTGCTCGCGTGCGGCGGTGTCCCAGTCGCGGGGGGTGAGCTGGTATTTCTCGGAGTCGAGGTATTCCTCGCTGCCTTCGCGCAGGGGGGTGTTCTCGCACAGTTCGTAGCCGCTGTAGATGCCCCAGGC
>NZ_BAAJXA010000161.1:0-530 GCF_057537855.1 Streptomyces diversicolor | reverse complement strand
ACCTGGGGCATCTACAGCGGCTACGAACTGTGCGAGAACACCCCCCTGCGCGAGGGCAGCGAGGAATACCTCGACTCCGAGAAGTACCAGCTCACCCCCCGCGACTGGGACACCGCCGCACGCGAGCACCGCACCATCGCCCCCCTCATCACCCGCCTCAACACCATCCGCCGGCACAGCCCGGCCCTGAGGCAGCTGCGCGATCTCCACTTCCACCACGCCGACAAGGACGAGGTGATCGTGTACAGCAAGCGGAGCGGATCGAACACGGTTGTGGTGGTCGTGAACCTCGACCCGCGCCACACCCAGGAGGCCACGGTCTCGTTGGACATGCCGCAACTCGGCCTGAACTGGCACGAGTCGGTGCCGGTGCGCGACGAGCTCACCGGCGAGACCTATCACTGGGGCAGGGCCAACTATGTGCGGCTCGAACCGGGTCACCGGCCCGCGCACATCCTCACCGTCCTGCGACCGTCCAACCCGCAGATCGGAGGGTCACCCACACCATGACCGTCAACGAGCCGGTCCCG
>NZ_BAAJXA010000160.1:0-556 GCF_057537855.1 Streptomyces diversicolor | reverse complement strand
CGCGGGTGTCGGGGTCTGGAACAGTGCGCGCACGGAGATGGACACGCCCCGGCTGCGCAGCTGCTCGACCAGAGACACGGCCAGCAGGGAGTGCCCGCCCAGCGCGAAGAAGTCGTCGTCGACGCCGACCGCGGGCAGATCCAGGACCTGAGCGAAGGCCTGGCAGAGGATCTCCTCCTGCACGGTTACCGGAGGACGTCCCGTGCCGGCCGTCGCCGCTGCCCCGTAGTCGGGGGCGGGCAGGGCCTTGCGGTCCAGCTTGCCGTTACCGGTCAGCGGCAGGGCTTCGAGAACCACCACGGCCGCGGGAACCAAGTGGTCCGGCAGACGGGCCGTTGTGAACTCGCGTATCACGCCAGGAACTTCAGCTGCTTCGGTGTCGTCGGTGACGATGTAGGCGACCAGGCGGACATCGCCGGGGGTGTCTTCGCGCGCGACGACCGCGGCCTGCGCGACCAGCGGGTGTGCGGCGACCACGGCCTGAACCTCGCCGGGCTCCACCCGGAAGCCGCGGATCTTCACCTGCTCATCGGCACGACCGGCGAACACCAGCCGT
>NZ_BAAJXA010000159.1:0-564 GCF_057537855.1 Streptomyces diversicolor | reverse complement strand
CCGGTGGTGTCGATGGGTGCGCCGGTTGCTCATTCGCGGGTGTATGTGCTGGATGAGGGTTTGCGTCCGGTGCCGGTGGGTGTGGTGGGGGAGTTGTATGTGGCGGGTGCGCAGGTGGCGCGGGGATATGTGGGTCGTCCTGGTTTGACGGGTGAGCGGTTTGTGGCGTGTCCGTTCGGTGTGGCGGGTGGGCGGATGTATCGGACGGGGGACCGGGTGCGGTGGTCGGCCGGGGGCCGGCTGGTGTTCGCGGGGCGTGCGGATGAGCAGGTGAAGATCCGTGGGTTCCGGATCGAGCCGGGTGACGTGCAAGCGGTCCTGGCCGCGCACCCGCAGATCACGCAGGCGGTTGTGGTCGCCCGTGAGGACGCTCCCGGGGACAAGCGCCTGGTGGCTTACGTGGTCGGGGCCGCCTCGGAGTCCGAGCTGCGTGAGTACGCGGGTGAGCGGTTGCCGCAGTACATGGTGCCGTCGGCGGTGGTGACGCTGGAGGCGTTGCCGTTGACGGTGAACGGCAAGCTGGACCGCAGGGCGCTGCCCGCGCCGGAGTATGCGAGTGGCGGG
>NZ_BAAJXA010000158.1:0-566 GCF_057537855.1 Streptomyces diversicolor | reverse complement strand
TGGTCACTCGCTGCTGGCGACGCGGCTGGTGAGTCGGGTGCGTGCGGTGCTGGGTGTGGAGGTGGCGCTGCGGACGCTGTTCGAGGCGTCCACTCCGGCCGGTCTCGCGGCACGGCTGGGCCAGGCGGACACGGCTCGTCCGGCCCTGGTCGCGGGGGAGCGTCCGGAGCGGGTGCCGCTGTCGTACGCGCAACGCCGCCTGTGGTTCATCAGCCAGCTCGAAGGCCCGAGCGCGACGTACAACATCCCGATCGGCGTGCGGCTGAGCGGGGCACTGGACCGGCGAGCGCTGGAAGACGCCCTGCGCGACGTGCTGGAACGGCATGAGGTGCTGCGGACGGTGTTCGCGGTCGCCGATGGGGAGCCGTACCAGCGCATCCTGCCCGTCGAGGAGAGTGGCTTCGCGCTCACGGTCACCGATGTGAGCGTGGAGGGCCTGGATGCAGCGGTGGCGGAGGCGGCGCAGTACGCCTTCGACCTGAGCACGCAAATCCCTTTCCAGGCCCGCCTGTTCACTCTGGGAGCGGATGAGCATGTCCTGACAGTCGTGGTGCATCACATTGCCG
>NZ_BAAJXA010000157.1:0-570 GCF_057537855.1 Streptomyces diversicolor | reverse complement strand
AGAGCTTGTCTCACGTGGTGAGGTTGGTCAGCTTCTTGTAGCAGGTCAGTGCGGCCGCGAGACCGAGGAAGCCTAGAAAGTGTGTGCCTTTCCGCTCGTACCGGACGGTGAGGCGGCGGTAGCCGAAGAGCCAGGAGATCGACCTTTCGATCTTCCAGCGGTGCCGGCCGAGTCGCTCGCTGGATTCGATGCCCGGGCGGGCGATGCGTGGGATGATGCCGCGGCTGCGCAGCCACCTCAGGTACTCGGCGGAGTGGTAGGCCTTGTCCGCGCGGAGCTTGCCGGGACGGCGCCGGCGCGGACCGCGCCGCGACCGGATTGCGGGTATGCCCAGGACCAGCGGCAGCAGAGCCTGACTGTCATGGGCGTTCGCACCAGACACACCGAGCGCCAGAGGTAAGCCCTGAGCGTCGGACAGGACGTGCAGCTTGCTGCCCTTCTTGCCCCGGTCGACCGGATTGCGCCCGGTCAGCGATCCCCCCTTTTCGCGCGGACCGAGGCCGCATCCACGATCACTGAGGTCCAGTCCACTTCACCGCGCGCACCGAGTTCGTCCAGGACTGCCCGATG
>NZ_BAAJXA010000156.1:0-571 GCF_057537855.1 Streptomyces diversicolor | reverse complement strand
ACCGGCCGTCGCCGCTGCCCCGTAGTCGGGGGCGGGCAGGGCCTTGCGGTCCAGCTTGCCGTTACCGGTCAGCGGCAGGGCTTCGAGAACCACCACGGCCGCGGGAACCAAGTACTCGGGCAGACGGGCCGTTGTGAACTCGCGTATCACGTCAGGAACTTCAGCTGCTTCGGTGTCGTCGGTGACGATGTAGGCGACCAGGCGGACATCGCCGGGGGTGTCTTCGCGCGCGACGACTGCGGCTTGCAGGACCAGCGGGTGTGCGGCGACCACGGCCTGAACCTCGCCGGGCTCCACCCGGAAGCCGCGGATCTTCACCTGCTCATCGGCACGACCGGCGAACACCAGCCGGCCATCACCCGTCCACCGTGCACGGTCACCCGTGCGGTACATCCGCTCACCGGGCGAGCCGAAGGGACAGGCCACGAACCGCTCGGAGGTCAGGCCGGGCCTGCCCACATACCCGCGCGCCACCTGAGCGCCGGCCACATACAGCTCGCCCACCACGCCGACCGGCACTGGCCGCAGGTTCGCATCCAGGACATAGGTCTGCGTGTTGGCCACCGGGGAA
>NZ_BAAJXA010000155.1:0-583 GCF_057537855.1 Streptomyces diversicolor | reverse complement strand
GGTCCGTTTCTCCGTGCCGCTCGCCGAACCCGGCGTGCGGCTCTCACCGCACCGGGCTCTCCACGGTCTCTGCCGTTCAGGCGTGGTTGAGATGAGTCCAGGGGTGGGGGATCGTGTCGCCTCGGTAGCGGTAACGGGAGACCGTCACCGCTTGGAGGCTGAACAGTTCGATCCCGTCCGCCGACAGGGCCTTCCACCGGCCGTTGTGGTCGGTGAAGCGTCGGCGGATGTCCTTCCACCTCCATTGGTGCAGCACGATCCACCAGCTGATCACCCGGTGCCAGACGAATCTGGCGAGGGATTTCAGGGTGACTTTCGCGACCGCGTGCTTGAAGTAGTTGGCCCAGCCGCGCATGATCTGGTTGAGCCTGATCAGCACGTCCCTGGGATTCATCTGCGACGTTCTGCTCGTGAGGGCACGGATCTTGTCCTTCAACTGCCGGATGGGCCGGTCAGCAATGAAGGTGTAGACGTACCACTTGTCCGTTCCTCGCTTGCGGCGCCACTGGATGCGGAACCCAAGGAAGTCGAACCCTTCCGACATGTGCACCACCTGCGTCTTGGCCTCGGAGAGGCGAAGACC
>NZ_BAAJXA010000154.1:0-587 GCF_057537855.1 Streptomyces diversicolor | reverse complement strand
CACCCAGTCATCCCGCTCCACCGCCATCAACTGATAAAACGCCGACGGCGTCTGATTCAGAACCGTCACCCCCTCCACCGCCAACAACCGCGCAAACTCCCGCGGCGAACGACTCACCTCGAACGGCACCACCACCAACCGCCCACCATGCAACAACGCACCCCACAACTCCCACACCGAAAAATCAAACGCATACGAATGGAACAACGACCACACATCACCCGGACCAAAACCAAACCAATCCCGCGTCGCCCCGAACAACCGCACCACATTCCGATGCGGCACCACCACACCCTTCGGCCGCCCCGTCGAACCCGACGTATAAATCACATACGCCGCAGAATCCGGCAACACCCCCACCCCCAAATTCCCCTCCCCCAACCCCACCCCACCAACACCCACATCCCCCACACCCAACGTCACCACCGGCCGGACATCACCCAGCACAAACTCCACCCGCTCCGCCGGATACTCCGGATCCACCGGCACATACGCCGCACCCGACTTCAACACCGCCAACACCGCAACCACCAACTCCACCGACCGCGGCAACACCAACACCACAAACCGCTCCGGCCCCGCCCCCC
>NZ_BAAJXA010000153.1:0-588 GCF_057537855.1 Streptomyces diversicolor | reverse complement strand
TCGGTGGTGTCGATGGGTGCGCCGGTTGCTCATTCGCGGGTGTATGTGCTGGATGAGGGTTTGCGTCCGGTGCCGGTGGGTGTGGTGGGGGAGTTGTATGTGGCGGGTGCGCAGGTGGCGCGGGGGTATGTGGGTCGTCCTGGTTTGACGGGTGAGCGGTTTGTGGCGTGTCCGTTCGGTGTGGCGGGTGGGCGGATGTATCGGACGGGGGATCGGGTGCGGTGGTCGGCCGGGGGCCGGCTGGTGTTCGCGGGGCGTGCGGATGAGCAGGTGAAGATCCGTGGGTTCCGGATCGAGCCGGGTGAGGTCGAGGCGGTGCTGGCCGTGCATCCGGCGGTGGCGCAGGCTGCGGTGGTCGCCCGTGAGGATGTTCCGGGGGACAGGCGCCTGGTGGCGTATGTCGTTCCGGTCCCTGGTGAGGACGCGGCGCCTGAGGGGCTGGCTCGGCAGGTGCGCGCCTTCTCGGCGGAGCGGTTGCCGGAGTACATGGTGCCGTCGGCGGTGGTGACGCTGGAGGCGTTGCCGTTGACGGTGAACGGCAAGCTGGACCGCAGGGCGCTGCCCGCGCCGGAGTATGTGAGTGGGGGT
>NZ_BAAJXA010000152.1:0-623 GCF_057537855.1 Streptomyces diversicolor | reverse complement strand
AATGACACGACTTCGGCGGTACGCTTGAGCCCCGCTACATTGTCGGCGCGGAATCACTAGACCAGTGAGCTATTACGCACTCTTTCAAGGGTGGCTGCTTCTAAGCCAACCTCCTGGTTGTCTCTGCGACTCCACATCCTTTCCCACTTAGCGTACGCTTAGGGGCCTTAGTCGATGCTCTGGGCTGTTTCCCTCTCGACCATGGAGCTTATCCCCCACAGTCTCACTGCCGCGCTCTCACTTACCGGCATTCGGAGTTTGGCTAAGGTCAGTAACCCGGTAGGGCCCATCGCCTATCCAGTGCTCTACCTCCGGCAAGAAACACACGACGCTGCACCTAAATGCATTTCGGGGAGAACCAGCTATCACGGAGTTTGATTGGCCTTTCACCCCTAACCACAGGTCATCCCCCAGGTTTTCAACCCTGGTGGGTTCGGTCCTCCACGAAGTCTTACCTCCGCTTCAACCTGCCCATGGCTAGATCACCCCGCTTCGGGTCTTGAGCATGCTACTAAAAACGCCCTCTTCGGACTCGCTTTCGCTACGGCTACCCCACCCGGGTTAACCTCGCAACACACCGCAAACTCGCAGGCTCATTCTTCAAAAGGCACGCAGTCACGAGA
>NZ_BAAJXA010000151.1:0-652 GCF_057537855.1 Streptomyces diversicolor | reverse complement strand
GGGGGAGAGGGTGGCGGCGAGGACGGCGCGGGTCTCGAAGGCGGGGCGGTGGCCGTGCTGGAGGTAGGCGTGGAGGATGTCGGGGGTGTTGGTGAACAGGTTGGGCCGCATGTAGGCGGCGGCTTCGCCGGTGAGTTCGGTGAGGTGGTCGGTGAGTTCCTGTTTTGTGGTGCGCCAGGTGAAGTAGGTGTAGGACTGCTGGAAGCCGATCTGGGCGAGGGTGTGCATCATCGCGGGGCGGGTGAAGGCTTCGGCGAGGAAGATGACGTCGGGGTCGGTGGTGTTGATGTCGGCGATGACGCGTTCCCAGAAGACGACGGGTTTGGTGTGGGGGTTGTCGACGCGGAAGATGCGTACGCCGTGGTTCATCCAGTGGCGCAGGATGCGGAGGGTTTCGGTGATCAGGCCGTCCATGTCGGCGTCGAAGGCGAGGGGGTAGATGTCCTGGTATTTCTTGGGTGGGTTCTCGGCGTGGGCGATGGTGCCGTCGGGGCGGTGGTGGAACCAGTGGGGGTGTTTGTGCACCCAGGGGTGGTCGGGGGAGCACTGGAGGGCGAGGTCGAGGGCGATCTCCAGGCCGAGGGTGTTGGCCTGGTGGACGAAGTGGTCGAAGTCGTCAAGGGTGCCGAGGGCGGGGTGGATGGTGTCGTGG
>NZ_BAAJXA010000150.1:0-660 GCF_057537855.1 Streptomyces diversicolor | reverse complement strand
CTAGGGGCCTCCGGAGCGTCGCTGTTCAGCGGCGCGTCTTTCGGCATTGCAGCCTCCTTCCCTTCTCGATTCCGCTGCCGCCCTTCCCCATGTGCCGGGCTCTCCCCGGCTCGGAGTACTACGACGGCTCCGCCCCGTCCCGGCCCGATCGGCCGACGGTGGGCCCAGCCTCGAACACCGCTGGACGCGTTATCCGAGGTCAGGACCGGGACGGTTCCCGAGTTCACTCGCTGTTCGATCGACGGAGGAGGAGCCCGGCTATACCCCCGCGGCATCGCCACGGCTACCCCGCAGCACTTCACCGTGGCCTCCCCGAACGCCATTCCGCAGACCTTCGGGAAGTTCCCCACCCCCGATACAAGGCAGGGACGCACCGCATCCAGCCCACATCCGCCAGGTTCGAGCTGGTGTGGAGTCAGGGAGCGTTGTCACCGGTTCCTCGCGTACTCCTTTCCGTCTTGCTTGCCGGACCCGCACCATCTGGCAGTACTGACACGTCCCGGCTTTGTCAGGGCCGCTTGCCACCCTCCCCGGCACCTCCCGGGTCAGGCTGCCCCCAGCTTCAACCGCCCTGCTGCGACAGGGCGACGGTGGCGTCCTCTCACCGCCACTCGAACAACGTGCGCTTCACGGCGCACTACCGGCACTCCACAGGCGTTT
>NZ_BAAJXA010000149.1:0-669 GCF_057537855.1 Streptomyces diversicolor | reverse complement strand
CCGCCCTGCGGGGTGCCGGTGTAGGTGTCCTCACGGTTGCTGTCCTCGGTGAGGACGCCGGCCTTGAGGAACGCCTTGACCAGCCGCAGCACGCGCTTGTCCTTCACCCGTCGCCTCACCCGGTCCATGAGGGCCGTGTGGTCGATCGAGTCGAAGCACGCCTCAATGTCCGCGTCCAGGACCCAGCGGTAGCCATGGGTGCCGTAGAAGTGGATCTCGGCGATCGCGTCGTGAGCCCGCCGCAGTGGCCGGAAACCGTAGGAGACCGGCTTGAAGTCGGCCTCGAAGATCGGCTCCAGCACCAGCTTCAGGGCCGCCTGGACCACCCGGTCGGCAATGGTCGGGATGCCGAGCTTGCGCACCTTCCCACTCCCGCCGGGCTTGGGGATCTTGCGTTCACGCACCGGCAGCGGGCGGAACTCGCCCGATTTAAGTACGTGACGAAGATCCTCCAGGAACCCACAAGTGCCAATTTCCCGCTCAACGTTGACGACCGTCAGGCCGTCCACTCCGGGCGTTTTGGCCCCCTTGTTGCCCGCGACCCGTTCGAACGCCACAAGCAGCGTCGCCGGGTCGCACACGAGGTTGAACAGATCGTCGAACCTGCGGCCCTCATCGGCCGCCGCCCAACGGTGAAGTTTGGCCTGCATCCCCGATACCCGCTGGTGA
>NZ_BAAJXA010000148.1:0-687 GCF_057537855.1 Streptomyces diversicolor | reverse complement strand
ACCCACCGAATCACCCGACACCACCCACGGCACCACCGGCAACACCACCGAAGACGACACCTCCGACATCACGGCATCCGGCGCCCCCTCCAACACCACATGCGCGTTGGTACCCGAAATACCGAACGACGAGACGGCGGCTCGGCGCGGACGCCCCGTCTCCGGCCACGACCGGGCCTCGGTCACCAACTCCACCGCACCCGACGACCAGTCCACCCGCGACGAGGGAACACCCACATGCAGCGTCGGCGGCACCATGCCCGCCCCCATCGCCTGCACCATCTTGATCACACCCGCCACACCCGCAGCCGCCTGGGTGTGACCGATGTTGGACTTCACCGATCCGAGCAGCAGCGGCCGGTCCGCAGGGCGTTCCCGGCCGTACGTCGCCAACAACGCCTGCGCCTCGATCGGATCACCCAGCGAGGTGCCCGTCCCATGCGCCTCCACCACGTCCACGTCGGCGGGAGTCAGTTCGCCCTGAGTCAGTGCCTGCCGGATCACCCGCTGCTGCGACGGGCCACTGGGCGCGGTGAGGCCGTTGGAGGCGCCGTCCTGGTTGACCGCGGAGGCCCGCACGGTGGCCAGCACGCGGTGTCCGTTGCGCCGCGCGTCCGAAAGCCGCTCAAGGAGCAGCAACCCAACGCCCTCACCCCAGCCGGTGCCGTCCGCGTCGTCCGAGAACGA
>NZ_BAAJXA010000147.1:0-690 GCF_057537855.1 Streptomyces diversicolor | reverse complement strand
GGAAGACCGCCTCGCGGCGGCCCGATGGATGGCGCGGCGGATGCCCGCGCCGGATCCTCACCGGTTGCTGTTGACCAACGGAACGCAGAGTTCGCTCCTGCTGGTCCTGCGTCACCTGGCCGCCCCGGGGGATGTGGTACTGGCCGAAGGGCTCACCTACGGGTCCATCGGCAACCTGGCCGAGCGCGCCAGGGTTCACCTACACCCCGTCGATCTTGACGACGACGGCATGGTGCCCGAGTCGTTGGCCGCGGCATGCCGGAAGTTCACACCCCGGCTGATCTACTGCAATCCCGGCTACCACAACCCGACCACGACGACGATGAGCCTGGAGCGACGGCATCAGATCGTCGCCGTCGCACGCCGATACGGGGTGCCGGTGTTCGAGGACGATGTGCTCGGCGCCCTGCACCCGGACACGCCGCCGCCGATCGCGACCCTGGCCCCGGAGCTGACCTGGTACTCGATGGGGCTGACCAAGTCGCTCACTCAGGGGCTCCGGGTCGGATACCTCCTCGGCCCCGACGGGCCTGCCGCCGAGGCCATGACGCGGCCCCTCGCACGGCTGTCGTACTGGGTGGCGAATCCGCTGTCCGCCGAGGTCGTCCGCCGCTGGATCGACGGCGGCCAGGCCACCGCCATCGCCGACGCCATCCACCGGGAGTCGGCCGCACGGCAGCGACTCGCCGA
>NZ_BAAJXA010000146.1:0-690 GCF_057537855.1 Streptomyces diversicolor | reverse complement strand
CGAAGACCGCCTCGCGGCGGCACGATGGATGGCGCGGCGGATGCCCGCGCCAGAGCCGCACCGGTTGCTGTTGACCAACGGAACACAGAGTTCGCTCCTGCTGGTCCTGCGTCACCTGGCCGCCCCGGGGGATGTGGTACTGGCCGAAGGGCTCACCTACGGGGCCATCGGCAACCTGGCCGAGCGCGCCAGGGTGCACCTGCACCCTGTCGAACTCGACGACGACGGCATGGTGCCCGAGTCGTTGGCCGAGGCGTGCCGGAAGTTCACACCCCGGCTGATCTACTGCAATCCGGGCTACCACAACCCGACCACGACGACGATGAGCCTGGAGCGACGACAGCAGATCGTCGCCGTCGCCCGCCGATACGGGGTGCCGGTGTTCGAGGACGATGTGCTCGGCGCCCTGCACCCGGACACACCGCCGCCGATCGCGACCCTGGCCCCGGAGCTGACCTGGTACTCGATGGGGCTGACCAAGTCGCTCACTCAGGGGCTCCGGGTCGGATACCTCCTCGGCCCCGACCGGCCGACCGTCGAGGCCATGACACAGCCCATCGCGCGACTGTCGTACTGGGTGGCGAATCCGCTGTCCGCCGAGGTGGTCCGCCGCTGGATCGACGGCGGCCAGGCCACCGCCATCGCCGCCGCCATCCATCGGGAGTCGGCCGCACGGCAGCGACTCGCCGC
>NZ_BAAJXA010000145.1:0-696 GCF_057537855.1 Streptomyces diversicolor | reverse complement strand
AGGTCGATCGGCACATACCCCGCCCCCGCCTTCAACACCGCCCACACCGACACCACCAACTCGACCGAACGCGGCAACGCCAGCCCCACCAACGTCTCAGGACCCACCCCCTCACCCACCAACACCCGAGCCAACCGACTCGCACGCGCATCCAACTCCGCATACGACAGCCCCACATCCCCCACCACCACAGCCACCGCATCCGGCGTCCGCGCCACCTGCGCCGCAAACAACTCCGGCAACGTCGACGCCGAGCCCTCCACCCCCGTATCAATCCAGTCCACGAGGAGTCGGTTCTGTTCCGTGGCGTCGAGGATGTCCACTGCCGACAGGAGGCCGTGGGGGTCGTCTTCCAGTGCGGTCACGAGGTTGTCGAGGCAGGTGTGCAGCAGCCGGCACACCGCCTGCCCGTCGACCGGACCCACCGCGTCCACGGTCAGACCGAACCTGGACTCCAGGTCGTCCACCGACACGGCCACCGGATAGTTCGTCACCTCACGCATGGACAGAGTGCTGATGCCCTGCGTCGTGCTTTCGGTGTCCGCGCCGGCATCCGCCTGTGAACGCCTTCCGTGCCGGTAGTTGAACAGCGAGGTGAACAGCGGGCTGCCGTTGGGGACGCCACTGGCCTGCTGCGCCAGGGTCAGCGGGGCGTGCTCGTGCACCAGCAGTTCCGCCAGCTGGTTGCGCACGCCT
>NZ_BAAJXA010000144.1:0-707 GCF_057537855.1 Streptomyces diversicolor | reverse complement strand
GGTGTACTCGCCTGATGGTGGGGTGACGGGTGGCTGGTCGTTGTTTGAGAACTGCACAGTGGACGCGAGCATCTGTGGCCAAGTTTTTAAGGGCGCACGGTGGATGCCTTGGCACCAGGAACCGATGAAGGACGTGGGAGGCCGCGATAGTCCCCGGGGAGTCGTCAACCAGGCTTTGATCCGGGGGTTTCCGAATGGGGAAACCCGGCAGTCGTCATGGGCTGTCACCTACTGCTGAACACATAGGCAGTGTGGAGGGAACGCGGGGAAGTGAAACATCTCAGTACCCGCAGGAAGAGAAAACAACCGTGATTCCGGGAGTAGTGGCGAGCGAAACTGGATGAGGCCAAACCGTATGCGTGTGAGACCCGGCAGGGGTTGCGTATGCGGGGTTGTGGGATCTCTCTTGACCGGTCTGCCGGCTGGTCGGTGAGTTATAAACCGTTGATGTAGGCGAAGGACATGCGAAAGGTCCGGCGTAGAGGGTAAGACCCCCGTAGTTGAAATGTCAGCGGCTTGCTTGAGAGACACCCAAGTAGCACGGGGCCCGAGAAATCCCGTGTGAATCTGGCGGGACCACCCGCTAAGCCTAAATATTCCCTGGTGACCGATAGCGGATAGTACCGTGAGGGAATGGTGAAAAGTACCCCGGGAGGGGAGTGAAATAGTACCTGAAACCGTGTGCCTACAAGCCGTGGGAGCGTCGG
>NZ_BAAJXA010000143.1:0-785 GCF_057537855.1 Streptomyces diversicolor | reverse complement strand
GGCTGGGCGAAGCGGGAGAAGTTGTGGACGCACAGGACGAGGTCGTCCTCGTGTTCGCGCAGGAAGGCGATGACGGCGGGGTTGGAGGAGGGGAGTTCGGTGTAGGTGCCGAGTCCGAAGGCGGGGTTCTGCTTGCGGATCTCGATCATGCGGCGGGTCCAGTGGAGCAGGGAGGAGGGGGAGGACATGGCGGCTTCGACGTTGGTGACCTGGTAGCCGTGGACGGGGTCCATGATGGTGGGCAGGTAGAGGCGGCCGGGGTCGCAGGAGGAGAAGCCGGCGTTGCGGTCGGGTGTCCATTGCATGGGGGTGCGCACCGCGTCGCGGTCGCCGAGCCAGATGTTGTCGCCCATGCCGATCTCGTCGCCGTAGTAGAGGATCGGGCTGCCGGGCAGGGAGAGCAGGAGGGCGGTGAAGAGTTCGATCTGGTTGCGGTCGTTGTCGAGGAGGGGGGCGAGGCGGCGGCGGATGCCGATGTTGGCGCGCATGCGGGGGTCTTTGGCGTATTCGGCCCACATGTAGTCGCGTTCCTCGTCGGTGACCATTTCGAGGGTGAGTTCGTCGTGGTTGCGCAGGAAGATGCCCCATTGGCAGTGGGCGGGGATGGCGGGGGTCTTGGCGAGGATTTCTGAGACGGGGTAGCGGGATTCGCGGCGTACGGCCATGAAGATGCGGGGCATGACGGGGAAGTGGAAGGCCATGTGGCATTCGTCGCCGCCGGTGCGGTAGTCCCCGAAGTAGTCGACGACGTCCTCCGGCCACTGGTTCGCCTCCGCCAGCAGCAC
>NZ_BAAJXA010000142.1:0-810 GCF_057537855.1 Streptomyces diversicolor | reverse complement strand
CTACGTACTCTCGTACCAGCTCCCGGCGACCTGACCGCATGATCGGCAGGAGCGCGACACTAGAGGGTGGGCTGATCCGTGGCCTTGACGATCGGGGCGGCGAACATGGCGCCGATGTTGTTCCACATGAAGCCGTCCTGCCAGTCCGGCCTATCGGCCGCCCAGTCGAGGAGGGCCTTACATGCCTTCTCTTGGGAGGCGGTCAGGGTTTGGTAGTGCTCTGCGGCGACGCCGTCCCGGTACTCCAGTTGGTAGGTGTTGTTGTCGCGGAACAGCACCTGGATGTACCAGTCGCCCTCGCGGTCCTCGTCCTGCCGTTCAAGGATCAGATGGTCACCCCGTCGCAGGTTCGCGAGCATCGTGCCTATCGCCGGCTTGGAGGGGCGCTTCACTACGTGCCCTCGGTTGTTCGTCGCAATCAGCATGGGCAGAGCATGGCGGAAGGGTCTGACAGTGGTGGTCCTCGGGAAGCCTCCGTGGCTGTCCCGCTTGGGCCGTGTGGTCGTTCTTCTGAACTCGTATACCCCAGCATGCATACTCGTATAGACGAGTGGGCAAGTTGTGTGGCAAGGTGATCGTCGTGAGCCCGGGAGATCGGGTTCACAGAACGCTACATGTGTAGACGAGTAGATAGGAGTGTGTGCCTTGCGCACCATCCGTGTTGAGACCACCGCCGCCACGATCCTCCTCACCGAGGCTCCTGAGCCCAAGGTCCGCGACCGTCAGACCGGCGAGATCGCCAAGGACGCCGTGAGCGGTGAGGCGCTGATGACCATCGGCGTCGTCTACATCGAGGACGGGGAGTCCTCC
>NZ_BAAJXA010000141.1:0-867 GCF_057537855.1 Streptomyces diversicolor | reverse complement strand
CTCAGGTTGAACTCGTGGAGTCTGGTGGTGCGTGACGGTTCTTGATCGTTGCGGTACGACAGCGCCATGCGGTACGCGCATGTTGGCGGGCTGACGCTTCTTGAGGCGGTTGATGGTCCGTTCGATCTCGTTGCAGCGTTTGTAGGTCTCGCTGTGAAGCCAGCGGGTCGGCCGCCCTTGCTGCTGCGCCGTTTGCGGTGGGCCCGCTGGTCCTTCGGCTCCGGGATGGTGTGATCGCCTCGCCGATATCGGTCATGGACCTGCCGAGTCCGGAGGGGAGGCGCGGTGGACATAACCCGTCATCTACATCCTGCGGAACCGTGACGGGCTCTCTG
The DNA here is from genome assembly GCF_057537855.1 of Streptomyces diversicolor. NCBI lineage: Bacteria > Bacillati > Actinomycetota > Actinomycetes > Kitasatosporales > Streptomycetaceae > Streptomyces > Streptomyces diversicolor. The sequence continues at coordinate 532 of NZ_BAAJXA010000141.1, read as the reverse complement.
CGGACGCCCGCCCTCTCTCGGGGTGTGACCAGTGTCACACCATCGATGGTCAGATTTTTTGTCCCTTCAGTGGGTGCGCCGCCGCCGATAGATGAAACCGTTTCTATCCATCGGGAGGAAAGCGCACCCCATGTCCGGCAAGATTGCTGCTCAAGGGCCACCTCCGCCGAGTCGAAGCCGTACTGACGGGCGGGACGGCGTGCTGGCCCTCACGGAGTCAACACCGGGTCCGCAGGCGCTCCGCTCAACCAACCGCGACATGCTGATGGCCCTGATAAAGGGGCTCGCGGATCTCGCTGCCGACAGAACCACACTCGTCGATCTCTCGGACGAGCAGGTTGTCGAGTACGCCGAAGATGTACTGGTCGACATGCTGTCGAACGCGTTCCCCGGTGCGGATGCATCGAAGGCGGTGAAAGGTCTGACCTTCGAGAAGGTGCGGGTCGGTGTCTACGCCGTACGCGTTCACGGCACTGTGGCGGTCCGCCCTTTCAAGGACTGGCCAACCCTGCGGTCGGCGGCGGCATCACAG
>NZ_BAAJXA010000140.1:0-867 GCF_057537855.1 Streptomyces diversicolor | reverse complement strand
TTGCATGGAGTCTCCTCTCGACCCGGGCAGGCTAGCCGCACAAGCAACCTCATTGCCACAATGCGGGTGTGTGATGGATTATCGTTCCCTCATCGCGTTCCACCGATCGAAGGGAAGCACCATGCACGTTGCACCGCCGGACTGGGAGTTGCTGGTCTGCGACATGGCCGGTACCGCGTTCAGCGATGACGGGCTGGTCATCGAGGCGTTCCGCGCCGCGCTGCTGGACACGGGACTTCCCGACGGTCCCGAACTCCAGGCCGCCCTGGCCTCGTTCGACGGCAACCGCGGCCGCAGCAAGCTGGACGCCTTCCGCGATGTGCTGCCCGAGGAGCGGGCACGGTCGGCCAACGAGGCGTTCGAGCGGCGTTACGAGGAACTCGTCGCCAAGGTAGGCATCAAGGCGTTTCCCGGCGTCGAGGACCTGTTCGTGCGGCTTCGGGCAGCGGGCGTACGGATCGCACTCATCACCGGCTTCGCGGAACGCACCCGCGAAACCCTCGTCGACGCACTGGGCTGGCGAGAAATAGTTGATCTCACACTCAGCCCCAGCGACGCCGGCCGCGGCCGGCCGTTCCCCGACATGATCCTCACCGCGGCGCTCCGCCTGCAGGTCACCGACATGCATGCCGTCGCCGTCGTCGGCGACACCCGCAGCGACCTGCTCGCAGGCTGGCGCTCGGGGGCCGGCATCGTCGCCGGTGTCACCACCGGAGCCCACACCCGGGCCACGCTGGAGGCCGCACCGCACACCCATCTGCTCGACTCGCTCGCCGGGATCGAGACCGCGACGGCCACCCGATGACCGCCCACCGCCCCGCGGTCGGCGGGCGCAACGGCGTGGTCACCTCGGCCCACCAACTCGCT
>NZ_BAAJXA010000139.1:0-867 GCF_057537855.1 Streptomyces diversicolor | reverse complement strand
GGCCAGCTGGTGGGCCGAGGTGACCACGCCGTTGCGCCCGCCGACGGCGGGGCGGTGGGCGGTCATCGGGTGGCCATCGCGGTCTCGATCCCGGCGAGCGAGTCGAGCAGATGGGTGTGCGGTGCGGCCTCCAGCGTGGCCCGGGTGTGGGCTCCGGTGGTGACACCGGCGACGATGCCGGCTCCCGAGCGCCATCCTGCGAGCAGGTCGCTGCGGGTGTCACCGACGACCGCGACGGCATGCATGTCGGTGACCCGCAGCCGAAGCGCCGCGGTGAGGATCATGTCAGGGAACGGCCGGCCACGGCCCGCGTCGCTCGGGCTGAGCGTGAGATCGACTATGGCTCGCCAGCCCAGTGTGTCGACAAGTGTCTCGCGGGTGCGTGCCGCGAAGCCGGTGATGAGTGCGATCCGTACGCCCGCTGCCCGAAGCCGCACGAACAGCTCCTCGACGCCGGGAAATGCCGTGATGCCGACCTGGCCGACCAGTTCCTCGTAACGCCGCTCGAACGCCTCGTTGGCCGTGCGCGCCTGCTCCTCGGGCAGCACATCGCGGAAGGCGTCCAGTTTGCTGCGGCCGCGGTTGCCGTCGAACGAGGCCAGGGCGGCTGCCAGTTCGGGGCCGTCGGGAAGTCCCGTGTCCAGCAGTGCGGCACGGAACGCCTCGATGACCAGGCCGTCATCGCTGAACGCGGTACCGGCCATGTCGCAGACCAACAACTCCCAGCCCGGCGGGGTGACGTGCATGGTGCTTCCCTTCGATCGGTGGAACGCGATGAGGGAACGATAATCCATCACACACCCGCATTGTGGCAATGAGGTTCCTTGAGCGGCTAGCCTGCCCGGGTCGAGAGGAGACTCCATGCAG
>NZ_BAAJXA010000138.1:0-985 GCF_057537855.1 Streptomyces diversicolor | reverse complement strand
TCAAGGAGCGATACGGCACCTCCGGCGCCAAGAGCGACAAGGGCGACGCGCACGCGCTGGCCGACATGATCCGCATCGACCGCGACCAGCTCCGCCCTGTGGCCGGGGACAGCGAGCAGGCCCAGGCCGTCAAGGTCGTCGCCCGCGCCCACCAGACCCTCATCTGGGAGCGAACCCGCACCTTCCAACGGCTGCGCAACACACTGCGCGAGTACTTCCCCGCTGCCCTCAACGCCTACGCCGACCTGGCACTCACCAGCACGGACGCCCTGGAACTGCTGATCAAGGCACCCACCCCGGCCGCGGCGGCGAAGCTGACCCGTTCACAGATCACCGCAGTCCTGACCCGGCACCGCCGGCACAACCGCGCCGCGAAGGCGGCCACAATCCAGACCGCGCTGCGCGAGCGGCACCTGGACCTACCCGAGCCGGTCACCGCCGCTTACGCGGCCACCGCCACCGCCCACGCGAAGCTGCTGATCGCCCTCAACGAACAGATAGCCGAGCTGGAAAGACAGGTGAAGGCGCATTTTCTCGCGCACCCGGACGCTGAGATCTACCTCTCGATGCCCGGCATCGCGGAGATCACCGGCGCCCGGGTGCTCGCCGAGTTCGGAGACGACCCCACCCGCTATACCTCTGCCAAAGCGCGCAAGAACTACGCCGGCACCAGCCCCATCACCCGGGCCTCCGGCAAGAGCCACACCGTCCAGGCCCGCTTCGTGCGCAACAACCGGCTCGCCGACGCTTTGCAGACCCAGGCGTTCTCCGCCCTGCGGGCCTCACCCGGTGCCCGCCGCTACTACGACAAGCAGCGCGCTCGCGAGGCCGGCTACAACCCTGCCCTCCGGCAGGTCGGCAACCGCCTCGTCGGCATCCTCCACGGCTGCCTCAAGACCCGAACTCTCTATGACGAAGCGACCGCATGGTCGCACCACGCCCACCCCCATGCCGCTTGACACGAAAGGACATGGGATGTCTGACC
>NZ_BAAJXA010000136.1:0-1010 GCF_057537855.1 Streptomyces diversicolor | reverse complement strand
CTAGATGAATGAGTCCAAGGGTTCGCCTGCGAACATGGCGCGAGGGCGCCCACTGTCGATGTGTGACGAAAGACCTGGACACCCTCGCAACGGCACTCTATGCCCGGATCGACGACGAGTTGAAGGCTTCGCCGTGGCTGGCCCCCTGGCGCCCGAAGATCGGGTTCGCGCCCACGCTCAGTGATGCGGAACTGCTCACGCTCGCGGTGATGTCAGCGCTGCTCGGCTACACCTCCGAGCGGCGCTGGCTGCGCCGCGTCGACCGGGACTTCCGCGGCCTGTTCCCCTACGTGCCCCGGCAGTCCGGCTACAGCAAGCGTCTGCGCTCCGCGTCCTCGCTGCTCACCAGCATGATCCGGATCCTGGCCCGTGACACCTCGCTGTGGAACGACGACGTGTGGCTCGTGGACTCCACCCCCGTCGGCTGCGGCTGCTCCCGCGAGACAGCCAAGCGCTCGGACCTGGCCGGGTGGGCTCAGTACGGCTACTGCGCGTCGCACTCACGGTACTTCTGGGGCCTGCGGCTGCACCTGGTGTGCACGATCGGCGGGCTGCCGGTCCTGTTCGCTCTGACCGGCGCGAAGGCCGACGAACGCGAGACACTGCGCGACATGCTCGACACCGCACCCGACGTGACCGCCTCCCATCCCGGACAGACGATCATCGGCGACAAGAACTACTACGGCCGCGAGTTCGAGCATGACCTTGCCGAGCGTCACCTGGAACTGCTGCGGCCGGCCCGCAAGGGCGAACCCGAGCGGGCCGGGGCACACTTGTTCAAGCCGCTACGGCAGGTCATCGAGTCGGTTAACCAGACCTTCAAAGGCCAGCTCGACCTCGAACGACACGGCGCCAAGAGCCTGGCAGGGGTGGCGGCCCGCGTCTTGTGCCGGATCCTCGCACTCACAGCGGTGATCTGGCACAACGACAAAACCGGACAGCCGATCAAGCGATCACTGACCGCCTACGATCACTGAGTGCAACAGTACCCCTTGGACTCACTCATCTAG
>NZ_BAAJXA010000135.1:0-1016 GCF_057537855.1 Streptomyces diversicolor | reverse complement strand
CCGGGCCGCGGCCCGCGCTTACCTGCTCGGGCTGCTGTCGAGCGTCGAACGGAAGAACTGCTGGCAACTGGCTGAACAGGCGGGCCATACGCGGCCTGGGCCGATGCAACGTCTGCTGCGCCACGCCCGCTGGGACGCCGATGCCGTCCGCGACGACCTGCGTGCCTACGCCGCCGAACACCTCGGTGCTGACGGCAGGGTTCTCGTTGTCGACGAGACCGGCTTCCTGAAGAAGGGCCGGTCCTCGGCAGGAGTGCAGAGGCAGTACACCGGCACCGCGGGACGCATCGAGAACGCCCAGGTCGGCGTGTTCCTCGCCCTGGCCACCGCCCGGGGACGGGCCCTGATCGACCGACGGCTCTACCTTCCCGAACACTCCTGGTCCGATGACCCCGAACGCCGCACCGCGGCCGGGATACCCGAGACCGTGCAGTTCGCCACCAAACCCCGCCTGGCCTCGGAGATGATCGCCGCCGCGCTGGACGCCGGGATCAGCGCCTCCTGGGTGACCGGCGACGAAGCCTACGGCCAGGACCCCCAGCTCCGCGCCGCCCTCAAGGCCCGCGGTATCGGCTATGTCCTCGCCGTCGCCTGCTCGACGCGGGTGAGGATCAACCACGGCCGCACTCCCGCCCGCGCCGATACCGTCGCCGGCCGCCTGCCCGCCGCGGCCTGGCACCGTCAGAGCGCCGGAAACGGCGCGAAAGGCCCGCGATACTACGACTGGGCCTGGATCCACATCGGCACCGGCAGCCATCAACACCTGCTCGTCCGACGGAACCGGTCCACCGGCGAACTCGCCTTCTATGTGTGCTGGTCACCCACCGAAGTGCCCCTTGCCGAACTGGTCCGCGTCGCCGGTGCCCGCTGGAGCGTCGAGGAATGCTTCCAGGCCGCCAAGAGCCAGGTCGGACTCGACCACTATCAGGTCCGGCACTGGACCTCATGGCACCGGCACATCACACTCGCCATGCTTGCCCTGGCCTTCCTGACCGCCCTCGCCGCCGACGCGACCC
>NZ_BAAJXA010000134.1:0-1158 GCF_057537855.1 Streptomyces diversicolor | reverse complement strand
GCCGGCCGTCGCCGCTGCCCCGTAGTCGGGGGCGGGCAGGGCCTTGCGGTCCAGCTTGCCGTTACCGGTCAGCGGCAGCTCCGGCAGCACGACGACCGCCGAGGGGGCCATGTACTCCGGCAGCCGCGCGGCGACGAACTCCTTCAATGTCGTGCTGAGTTCGGCAGTGTCCGTGTCGTCCGTCTCGTCGGTGACGATGTAGGCGGCCAGGCGGACATCGCCGGGGGTGTCTTCGCGCGCGACGACCGCGGCCTGCGCGACCAGCGGGTGTGCGGCGACCACGGCCTGCACCTCGCCGGGCTCCACCCGGAAGCCGCGGATCTTCACCTGCTCATCGGCACGACCGGCGAACACCAGCCGGCCATCACCCGTCCACCGTGCACGGTCACCCGTGCGGTACATCCGCTGACCGGGCGAGCCGAACGGGCAGGCCACGAACCGCTCGGAGGTCAGGCCGGGCCTGCCCACATACCCGCGCGCCACCTGTGCGCCGGCCACATACAGTTCGCCGATGACGCCCACCGGCACTGGCCGCAGGTTCGCATCCAGGACGTAGGTCTGTGTGTTGGCCACCGGGGAACCCACCGGGATCACCCCGGACGCCACATCCTGCCCGGTCAGGGGTGTGGTGGCCACACCGACCGTGGTCTCCGTCGGCCCGTAATGATTGAACACCGCCTGCTCACCGGCCGTGGCCAGCAGCTCCCCGACCAGCTCCGCCGAGGCCGCCTCACCACCCAGGACGAGGGAGCGCACAGACGTGACCGCTGCCCCGCCCAGCGCCGCCACATGCGAGGGCACCGCCTTCAGGCAGTCGATCCTCTGCTGCGTGAGGTAGGCCGCCACCGCCGCCGGATCGGTCACCGACTCCTCGTCGATGAAGTGCAGCTTACCCCCGCCGGTCAGGCTCGCGAAGACCGTCGTGTTCGCCAGATCAGTCGCCTGACCCTGCAACACCGCATACCGGCCCCCACCTTCGAAGCCGACCCGTTCGGGCACCGAGGTGACGTAGTTGGCCAGGCCTGCATGCGTGACCGCCACGCCCTTCGCGCGTCCCGTCGAGCCGGACGTGTAGACCACATACGCCACCTGTTCCGGCAGGATCTCCACCCCGGGCGCGGTTGTCGGCGTGGCTGCCAGTTGCATCGCGGTCAGGGT
>NZ_BAAJXA010000133.1:0-1165 GCF_057537855.1 Streptomyces diversicolor | reverse complement strand
CGACCCCAGCAACTCCCTCTGCCACAACGCGTAGTCCGCGTACTGCACCGGCAGCGCATCCCACCCCGGTGCCCGCCCCTCACACCGCGCCCCGTACGCCACCGACACATCCCGCGCGAGCGGACCCATCGACCAGCCGTCACCGGCGATGTGGTGCACCACCAGGGCGAGTACATGCTCCTCGGGACCGGTCTCGAACAACCACGCCTTCAACGGAGCCTCGGCCGCGAGGTCGAAGGCGTACGAAGAGATCCGCGCGAGTGTGGCCGACAGTTCGAAGGAGTCGAGCCGGACGGCAGGCAGCTCCCACTCGACCTCGTCCACTCCGAGAACACGCTGGTAAGGCTCGCCGGCCTCGACTCGAAAGACCGTGCGCAGGGATTCATGGCGCGCGATGACGTCACGCAGCGCGTCGGCCAGGGCCTGTGTGTCGAGCCGACCGGTGAGCCGCAGCGCCACCGGGCTGTTGTACGTCTGGCTCGGCCCCTCCAACTGGCCGATGAACCAGAGCCGTCGCTGCCCGTACGACAAGGGCACCCGTTCCGGACGTGCCATCGGCACCAGCGCCGCCCGCGCCTCGTCCGCCTCTGCCAGCCGGGCGGCCAGCCCTGCCACTGTGGGTGCCTCGAAGAGTTCGCGGATACCCACTTCGACGCCGAGCAGGGTCCGCATGCGGCTCACCAGTCTGGTCGCCAGCAGTGAGTGTCCGCCCAGCGCGAAGAAGTCGTCATTCACGCCGACCGCGGGCAGATCCAGGACCTGGGCGAAGGCCTGGCAGAGGAGTTCCTCCTGCAAGGAGACCGGAGCCCTGTCCGAACCAGCCCTCGCCGCCGCGTATTCGGGCCTCGGCAGGGCCTTGCGGTCCAGCTTGCCGTTACCGGTCAGCGGCAGCTCCGGCAGCACGACCACTGCCGAGGGCACCATGTACTCCGGCAGACGCGCGGCGACAGACTCCCTGACCGCCGCGCTCAGTTCGGCAGCGTCCGTGTCGCTCGCGACGATGTAGGCGATCAGGCGGACATCGCCGGGGGTGTCTTCGCGCGCGACGACTGCGGCTTGCAGGACCAGCGGGTGTGCGGCTACGACTGCCTGAACCTCGCCGGGCTCCACCTGGAAGCCGCGGATCTTCACCTGCTCATCGGCACGACCGGCGAACACCAGCCGG
>NZ_BAAJXA010000132.1:0-1187 GCF_057537855.1 Streptomyces diversicolor | reverse complement strand
CCTTGGTGGCGTACTTGGCGATGTAGGCCGCTACGGCCCGTTCGGTGAGTTCCTGGCCGTCGTTGAAGTCGGCGGATCGGATGGTGCGGACGTCGAGTTGACGGCCGAAGGTGAAGGTGTGGGTGCGGCCGTCGAGGGTCGGGCCGTCGATACGGACCTTGGTGGCAGCAGCGCGGATGGCGTCGGTGAGGAGTTCGGCGGTGGCCCAGGGCGGGGGCGGGGTGTCGCCGCCGTGCGGGCCGTCGAGGCGGATGACCGCGTGGAAGTGGACGGCGCCGCGCTTCTGGTACTCGGCGACCTTGGCGAAGGAGACGCGGGCATGGTCGCGTAGGCGTCGCTGCGAGAGGCCCGCGCGCTTGGCGACCTCCCGGCGGAGGTAGATCGAGAAGCGGCGCCAGAGGGCACCCGCGTGGGCGTTCCACAGGACGGCGGCTTCGTAGTCGTAGGTGTCGGGGTCGAGCGGCGCGCCGAGGGCGGTGTCGTCTGGGTCATGGTGGGTGCCGCAGCGGCAGGGGCGACCGTCGGTGCGGCGGTGCCGGGCGCGATGCCCTGCCGTTCCTTGATCAGGTCGTATCGATCCTCCATTTCCTTGACCAGGACGGGCAGCAGCTCGGCGGCTTCGTCCCGGTCGGTGGCGAGCGCAGAGAGCCTTGCCGCGAACGGCGCCAGTTCGACGCCCCGCTTGCAGTCGATTCCGACGAGGGCGACGGGCTGAGGGGCGAGTCCGGCGATGAGGTGCCGGAGGTACATGGACTTGCCGGACAGGGTTGCGCCGAGGGTGAGTTGGTGGGGAACGGTGCGGTAGTCGCGTACGAAGGGCATGGCGTCCTCGCGCAGCGCCACCGGCACCTTGAGGAACCCACCGCCGGTCTTGCGAGGCATGCGTACCCGCCGCAGGACGTCGTAGCCGACGAGCCGCAGTTCCACGACACCCGGCTTCACCGTGGTGATGTAGACGGCATGCACTCCCCAGGCGTGCCGCAACCGCTCGGCCGAGGCGGCGACGTCGGCGGGTTCCTGCCCCGGAGCGAGCCGGAGGCGAAGCCGCAGCCCGGTCGAGGTGGGACGGATGATGCCCCGGCGGGGCGGGACCGCCCGGACCTCCCGCCGGGTGGTGGCTTTGACAGCGAGGATCCGCAGCCGGGAGGGCGTGACGGTCAGGCCGCAGGCTTCCATGACGGAGCCGC
>NZ_BAAJXA010000131.1:0-1243 GCF_057537855.1 Streptomyces diversicolor | reverse complement strand
CTAGTGCTCTGACCGCGCAGGTTCGCCGGGTCGTTCAGGCTGCGGTGGCGAGGGGTCGTCCGCCCCAGCGGATGCCCTTCTCGCTGCGGATGCGGGCGCGTTCCTTGCGTTCGGCGGCCAGGACGTCGCGATGGCGGGCGTTGGCGTTGCGCCAGCGCAGGTAGGCGTGCAGGGCCCGGGTCTGAACCGTGTGGTTGGGGTAGTTCGAATGGGCGATGGTGAACTGCCGCAGCGGCCCGAAGTGGGCCTCGATCGGGTTCGCCCACGAGGCGTAGGTCGGTGTGAAGCACAGCTCGACCTTGTTCTTCTTCGCCCAGTGGCGGATGTCGGCGCCTTTGTGGGCGGACAGGTTGTCCAGGATCACGTAGATCGGTGCGCCGTCGGGCCGGGCGGCGCGGATCGACTTCAGCGCGGCCAGGGTGTTCCCGGAGCCCTTCTTTCGGCGGTTGATGCCCCACAGGGTGTCGTCGCCGACCGAGTAGCAGCCGTGGAAGTACCGGACTCCATGGGTGCGGTGGTAGGTGGCAGGCAGCCGGTCGGGGTGCTTCTGTTCGGCCCAGCCCGAGCCGGCGGTGGGCCGGATTCCGAGCGGGCCGAACTCGTCGAACGCAAAGACCCGGTCCGGGAAGCGGTCCAGGACCTCCTCGATGCGGTCGAGCTTGGTGTCACGGTCGGGGTCAGGGGATTCCTTCCAGGTCTTGGTGCGCTGGAAGGTGACGCCACGGCGGGCGAGCAGGCCGCGTAACGCCTCGCGGCCGATGTGGATGATCCGACCGTGGACTTTCCGCAGGTAGGCGACGAGTTTGCGCAGCGACCAGCGGGTGAAGGGCTGGCCGAGCTTGGTGGGGCGAGTGGTGGCCGTCTGGACGACGAAGTCCTCGTCGTCACGACTGAGCAGGCGGGGACGGCCTCCCGCCCACTGAGGGTCCAGGCAGGCCAGGCCGATCTCGTTGAACCGATGGATCACATCGCGCACGGTGTCCTCGTCGGCCTGCACCAGCTGGGCGATCACCGGCACGCGGTTCCCGCCGGCCGAGGCCAGCAGCATCATCGCGCGCCGGTAGCGCACCGAGCTGGTGCTGCCGCGGCGCACGATCTGCTGCAGCTTCTGTCCCTCCTGGTCGGTCAGTCTGCGCACACGGACAGGCTCGGCCACCACGCCTCCAGCGGTCGGATCGGACGTCACCGCACATCCAACCTCCACGACCGCCAACCCGGCGAACCTATGCGGTCAGAGCACTAG
>NZ_BAAJXA010000130.1:0-1304 GCF_057537855.1 Streptomyces diversicolor | reverse complement strand
TGAGCTGCACCCCGTTTCGTGGAGTCCCTGAAGCCAGGCTTATGATCCTGGTCCGAAGGAGAACCACGAGCTGTGCCAGCACCACGTAAGTACCCGGACGAGCTCCGCGAGCGGGCCGTTCGCGAGGTCCGCACCACCGGCCGTCCGATCGCGCACGTCGCGAAGGACCTGGGCATCCACAAGGAGGCCCTGCGCGGCTGGGTCCGCCAAGCCGAGGTGGACACCGGTGAACGCGACGACCGGCTGACCACCGCCGAGCAGGAAGAACTGAGGCAACTCCGCCGGGAAAATGCGGAGTTGAGGCGGGCGAACGAGATCCTGAAGGCCGCGAGCGCGTTTTTTGCGGCGGAACTCGACCGTCCCCGGACGAGGCCGACCAGGTGATCGAGCACCTCAAGGACAAGGGCCTCGGGGTCGGGTTCACCTGCCGGGTGCTGGGTCTGTCCGAGTCGGCGTACTACGCGCGCAAGAAGCGGCCGAAGTCGGCCCGCCGGCTGCGCGACGAGCAACTCATGCCGCTGATCGAGCAGGTCCATGCCGAGTCCGGCGGCACCTACGGCGTCCGCCGGATCACCCGCGCGCTCAAGCGCAAGGGTGTGCAGGTGGCCCGCTGCACCGTCGAGCGGCTGATGGACGAGCTGGGCCTTCAGGGCGTCATCCGCGGTCAGCGGCGGCGGACCACCGTGCCGGAGCCGTCGGCGCCCCGGCCGCCGGACCTGGTCGACCGGCAATTCACCGCGTCCCGGCCGGATCAGCTGTGGGTGGCGGACATGACGTATGTCCGCACCTGGACGGGCTGGGTGTATGTGGCGTTCGTCCTGGACGTGTTCTCCCGGATGATCGTCGGCTGGCAGGTCGCCAACCACATGCGGACCGAACTCCCGCTGGACGCACTGGAGATGGCGCTGTGGAGGAGGCGGATCAAGAAGGATTCCGGGCTGATCCATCACAGCGACAGGGGGGCGCAATACGTGTCGATTCGCTACACCGACCGGCTCGCCGAGATCGGGGCCGCCGCGTCCGTCGGGTCGGTCGCGGACTCGTATGACAACGCGATGGCCGAGGCGCTGAACGGCACCTTCAAGGCGGAACTGATCGAGATGCAAGGCCCCTGGACCGGCTTCGACCAGGTCGAGCGGGCGATCTTCCAGTGGGTCACCTGGTACAACGAGGAACGGCTCCACTCCGCCCTCGACTATGTACCGCCCGCCGAGTACGAACGCGACTGGTGGCGACGACCGGAAGTCACCCAACAGTCCGCCTGACACAAGATCACCGGACTCTACGAAATCCGGGACAGCTCA
>NZ_BAAJXA010000129.1:0-1305 GCF_057537855.1 Streptomyces diversicolor | reverse complement strand
GTGCAGGTTGTTTCTGGGTGGGGTTGGTCGTTCGCCTGACAGCGGAGTGGCCTTTGGGTGATCGTGTCTTCTCGCCAAAGTCGACAACCGATCAACCCAAAGGCCGTGATGGACAGTCTGCTGGAAAGTACGTCCCGGGTCGAGGCGCTGACCGCCTTGTCCGGGTTCCGCCGCGCGTTGTATGCCTGCGCGGGCAGGCGGGCGGATGCGTTGTTCGAGCTGGTGGATGCGGTGCTGACGGCCCACGGTCCGGTCGATTCGCTGGTGGAGCTGTCGTCGGCGCAAGGATTCAGGCGCGGGCACGGTGCCCTGTACGGGGCGCTGGCCCGCGGTGACCTGGATGTGGGGGCGCTGCGCGGGCTGCTGGCGCGGTCGTGGGAGCCCGCCGGTCCGGGCCCGGTGAGGATCGCGGTGGACGTCTCGGCGTGGCCGCGTCCGCACGCCGCGACCAGCGCCCGGCGGTGCTTCTGCCACGCGCCGTGCCGGTGCACCACCACCCGCAAGGCCACGCCCGGGTGGCCGTACTCGTTCGCGGCCGGCCTGGAAGAGGGCGCGACGTCGTGGACCGCGCTGCTGGACGCGGTCCGGCTGGACCCGGACGACGACGCCACCACCGCCACCGTCGCCCAGGTCACACAGGTGGCAGCCGCCCTGGACCGGACCCCACGCCCCGCACCGCTGTTCGTCTTCGACGCGGGCTACGACCTGACCCGCATCAGCCACCTCCTGGCATCACAGGGAACCCCGGTACAGGTACTGGGCCGGGTGAAAGGCAACCGGGTCTACCGCGCAGACCCGGTCCAGCGTCCCCGCCACCTCGGCGGACGCCCCCGCCGCCACGGCGCCGTGTTCAAGCTCGCCGACCGGTCCACCTGGAGCACCCCCGCCGCAGCGCTCACCGCAAGGAGCGACCGCTACGGCGGCATCACCGTCCGCGCCTGGCACCGCCTCCACCAGGAACTCGACCGAGACCGCGGCTGGAAAGACCACCAGGGGCAACTGCCCGTCGTCCCGGGCACCCTCATCCTCATCGAGGCCGAACACCTGCCCGGCAGACGGACCCCGAAGCCGATGTGGCTGTGGCACACCACCCCCGACCCCGCCGACTTCGACCTCGGCCTCCTGTGGCGCACCTACCTGCGCCGCTTCGACATCGAACACACCTTCCGGCTCCTCAAACAGCAACTCGGCTGGACCGCACCCCAGATCCGCACCCCCGAACAAGGCGACCGCTGGACCTGGCTGATCCTGGCCGCCCACGCCCAGCTCCGCCTCGCCCGCCACCTCACCCAGGACCTACACCGC
>NZ_BAAJXA010000128.1:0-1322 GCF_057537855.1 Streptomyces diversicolor | reverse complement strand
AGAAGCCGTAGTTCTATCGATCTTGAGTACGGCTGAATCGAAAGTGGCCGGTGGGGCGGGTGATTTCACGGTGGCCGTGCATGGACACAGGGCCTCTGGTGCAGTTCGGAGTTGCTGAGACCACGAACGCTCCCGGAGGCCCTGTTGTCCTTGTTGTACGCGGTCGAGAGTGACGACTTCAACTCGGCGGGCACGGTGTGCGATTGTCTCGCTCACCGGTTCGGGAACGCGGCCGACCACCCCGCCCGGGTCCGGGTCTACGACACTGACATGACCGATGAGCAGTGGCAGGTGGTTCGTCCGCTGCTGCCGGTGCCGGCCTGGCTGGAGGGCCGGGGCGGCCGGCCGGAGGGCTACTGCCACCGCGTTATGCTCGACGCCGTGTTCTACGTGGTCGACAACGGCGTCAAGTGGCGGGCGTTGCCGGTGGACTTCCCCGTCTGGGACCGGGTCTATGCCTTCTTCCGGCGCTGGCGGGAGAGCGGGCTGATCGACGAGTTCCACGATCGGCTGCGCGGGAAAGTCCGCGAGGCGGCCGGGCGCGATCCGGAGCCGACCGCCGCGGCGATCGACTCGCAGTCGGTCAAGGGCGACGCGGTCGTGGGCGCCGGCAGCCGGGGCTTCGACGGCGGCAAGAAGATCAACGGTCGGCGTCGGCACCTGATCTGCGACACGATCGGACTGCTGCTGGCGATCCGGGTGACAGCCGCCGATGTCACCGACCGTCAGGCCGCCGCCGAGATGCTGCCCGCCCTGCACGGCCGGTTCCCCACGATCACCAAGCTGTGGGCCGACTCCGGCTACACCGGTGTGCTCGTCTCCTGGGCGCTGGCCGTGCTGCACCTGGTCGTCACGGTCGTCAAGCGCAGCGACGACGTGAAGAAGTTCGTGGTGCTGCCGCGCCGGTGGGTGGTGGAGCGAACGTTCGGGTGGCTGATGCGGTCGAGGCGCCTGGCACGCGACTACGAGCGCCGATGCGATTCCAGCGAGGCGATGATCCTGTGGTCGATGACGATGCTCATGACCCGCCGCCTCGCAGCCCCGGCGCGAGCGCGAACCGCCCTGACGGCTCCTTGAGCAACCAGCCCCGCCCGACCAGCCGGTTCGCCTTGGACCGCACCCCCTCGATCTTCGCCGGCACCGGCTTCACTCCCAGTCCCACGGCCAGCTCCTTGCATGACAGCGCCTCCTTTGAACCGGCGAGGACATCAAGGATCCGCTGATAGTCCGGCGCCAGCACCGACGCCACGAGACCGTCGCACCACACCGGCACCACCGACCCTGCCACCGCCCCGCCCGTCGGCGTCGGCGTCGGCGTCGGC
>NZ_BAAJXA010000127.1:0-1323 GCF_057537855.1 Streptomyces diversicolor | reverse complement strand
TCAACGTGACTCTGGCCAGGCGAACAGGTTGCTGTCCCTTCGACTTCGAGCGTGCTGACGAGCGGGCCGCGATGGGGCATCTGCTCGGACTGATCGTGGAACGAGACCAGGAGATCGCCCCCTCAGACCCGCCTCTCATGCTCTCGGCCCTGGTGAACTACCTGGGTGCCAACGACGCTGGCTCTGGCTTCTATCAGTTGGCCAAGGAGCTCCAGCTTCTGCCCATGAGCGCATCGGCAGATGAGAAGTTCGGCTTCTGGGTCAAGCAAGTGAAGCAGCTCTACGAACGCCATGGAGCTGGCCCAGCGGTGGCCTGAGATCAAGCACCCTGAGTGTCTAACTGCGTGATAACGCCGACAGACAGCGGCGGACACCTGCACACATCTGTGGACCATCGCAGCAGGTAAGAGGCGCACCGGCCCCTGGTCGAGCGCCCACCCAAGTTACTTCGGGATGAAGAAGTCCTGGGTTCAAGTCCCGCCACTCCGACGGTGAAGTGCCAGTTCATAGACCTGATCCGTATCGCGAGTCCGGCCTCGCTGCCAATTCGTCTCGGCAATCGGGCTGAACACCAGGCGACCTCCCTGGACGGTGTCCATCACCTCGCAAAGGTCTTGTCCTGGCGTACCCAGTGCCTCAGGTCCAGTCCGGCATGGGCGCCTATTGCACCCATACGCGCCTCCATGCGCCCTCGCATGCACCCTCCTTGCTCCCTGCGCTTCTCTCCTACCTTTCGTGGAACAGCGAGGGCCGGAATGATGTCCGGCCCCGACGGGAGCAAGGTGCGGCAGATAGCCGCACCGACTTGCGTCGGCCGGGTCTGCCTGCCTTGGGGGATGGGGCGGTATGAGTGCCCGACGCAAAATCCATGACAGCTTCGAGCAGGCAGTCCACGCCGCTGTTTCCGCGTTCGGTACCGAGGTCACGCCGAAGTTGAGAGGCAGCGGGTGGCAGGAGGACCAGCTGCGGGGGCCGTTGGAGAACATGATCCAGTCCGTGTGCCGAGGCCTCGGTCTGGACGTCGCCCTCATCGGCGAGGTTCCGCTTGTCGACATGGGAGCCCGCCCGGACTACGCAGTCGAGGTCGGCGGCGCTCTCGTCGGATACATCGAGCTCAAGAAGCCGGGCACCCAGGCCGACCCCTCCGTCTACAGAGGCCGCAACGCTGAGCAGTGGGCGAAACTGCGGCTGCTCAACAACGTGCTTCTCTGTGACGGGAACGAGTTCTCTGTCCACCAGGAGGGCCAGCAGGTTGGGGAAGTGGCCCACCTACGCGGCTCGGTGCTCGTCTCCGGCGCACGGCTTGCTCCCGCCGACGGGGCG
>NZ_BAAJXA010000126.1:0-1333 GCF_057537855.1 Streptomyces diversicolor | reverse complement strand
GCTTGAGTTTTAACCCCATCAAGATCGTTTGTTGGTGGGGGTTGGTCGTTTGCCGGACAGTGAGGCGGCCTCTGCTTGATCATGTGTTTCTGCCAAGAGACACGTCGATCAACCAAAGGCCGCGATGAACAGTCTGCAAGAAGGCGCCTCCCGCGTCGAGGCGTTGACCGCCTTGTCCCAATTCCGGCAGGAGTTCTTCGCCTGTCTGACGCGGCGGGCGGACGCGTTGTTCGAACTTGTCGACGCGGTCCTGACGGCGGACGGTCCGGTGGACTCGCTGGTCCAGCTGTCGCTGGAGAAGACGTTCCGGCGGGGGCACGGTGCTCTCTATGACGCCCTGGCCCGCGGTGATCTCGACGTTCAGGCTCTGCGCGCCCTGCTGGCGCGTTCCTGGCAGCCGGCCGACAACGGGCCGGTGAAGATCGCGGTGGACATCTCACCCTGGCCACGCCCGCACGCCGTCACCAGCGACGAGCGGTGCTACTGCCATGCGCCGTGCCAGTGCACCAGCACGCGCAAGGCAGTGCCGGGCTGGCCCTACTCCTTCGCGGCCGGCCTGGAATGGGGCACGGCCTCATGGACGGCCCTGCTGGACACGGTGCGGCTGACCGCCGGCCAGGACGCGACCATGGTCACGGTCGAGCAGGTCACACGGGTGACAGCGGCACTTCAGGAAGCCGGCCACCTGGCCCACCGGCCGGCACCTGTGTTCGTCTTCGACGCCGGATACGACCTGACCCGCATCAGCTGCCTGCTGGCCCAGCACGGCCCCGCAGTCCAGGTACTCGGCCGTATCAAGGCCAACCGGGTCTTCCGGGCCGATCCTGTCCAGCGCCCCCGCCACCTGGGCGGACGCCCCCGCCGCCACGGCAGCCGGTTCAAACTCGCCGACCGGTCCACCTGGAGGGCACCCGACGCCACACTCACCGCCTCCGGCAACCGCTACGGCACCGTGAAAGTCCATGCCTGGCACCGGCTGCACCAGGAACTCCAGCGCGACCGCGGCTGGAAGGACCACCAGGGGCAACTGCCCATCGTCCCGGGCACGCTCATCCTCATCGAGGCCGAACGCCTGCCCGGCCACCGCAGCCCCAAGCCGGTATGGCTGTGGCACACCGCCCCCGACGGCACGGACTTCGACCTCGACCTGCTGTGGCGCACCTACCTGCGCCGCTTCGACATCGAACACACCTTCCGGCTCCTCAAACAACAACTCGGCTGGACCGCACCCCAGATCCGCACCCCCGAACAAGGCGACCGCTGGACCCACCTGATCCTGGCCGCCCACGCCCAGCTCCGCCTCGCCCGCCACCTCACCCAGGACCTACACCGC
>NZ_BAAJXA010000125.1:0-1343 GCF_057537855.1 Streptomyces diversicolor | reverse complement strand
CCTTGCGGGGACCGGGCTCCCGTGCGTGTCCGGTGCGTCCTACTGGGTGCGGCTCTCACCGTGGTAGTACTCGAAGACCCAGCCGAACAGGCCGATCAGGATGATCGGCAGCGAGAAGTACAGCAGCCACCAGCCGACCGCAATCCCGAGGAAGGCCAGCGCGCCGCCGATGCCGAGGGCGAGCGGCTGCCAGCTGTGCGGGCTGAAGAAGCCCAGCTCGCCCGCGTCGTCCGCGACGTCGGCCTCCTTGTCGTCCTGGGCGCCCACGTCGACCCGCCGGGCGGTGAAGCCCAGGTAGAAGCCGACCATGATGCACAGGCCGAAGGCCAGGAAGAGCGCCGTGGTTCCGGCCGGCTCCTTCGACCACACGCCGTAGACGACCGCCACGGCGAGCACGAAGACACTCAGCCACATGAACAGATGGCCCTGGATCTTCACTTGCCGGCCTCCTTGCCGCCCGCGATGGCGCTGCTGCCGTGACCGGCGTACTCCAGCTGCTCCAGGGCCGCGATCTCAGGGTGGTGCAGGTCGAACGCCGGGGATTCGCTGCGGATCCGCGGCAGGGTGAGGAAGTTGTGCCGCGGCGGCGGGCAGGACGTCGCCCACTCCAGCGAGCGGCCGTAGCCCCACGGGTCGTCGACCTCGACCTTCTTGCCGTACTTGGCCGTCTTCCACACGTTGTAGAGGAACGGCAGGATCGACAGACCCAGCAGGAACGACGAGATCGTGGAGACCGTGTTCAGCGCGGTGAAGCCGTCGGCCGCCAGATAGTCGGCGTACCGGCGCGGCATGCCCTCGGCGCCCAGCCAGTGCTGCACCAGGAACGTGCCGTGGAAGCCGATGAACAGCGTCCAGAAGGTGATCTTGCCGAGGCGTTCGTCCAGCATCTTGCCGGTCCACTTCGGCCACCAGAAGTGGAAGCCGGAGAACATCGCGAAGACCACGGTGCCGAAGACGACGTAGTGGAAGTGGGCCACCACGAAGTACGAGTCGGAGACGTGGAAGTCCATCGGCGGCGACGCCAGGATGACACCGGTCAGACCACCGAAGGTGAAGGTGATCAGGAAGCCGGTCGCCCACAGCATCGGTGTCTCGAAGGACAGGGAGCCCTTCCACATGGTGCCGATCCAGTTGAAGAACTTCACACCGGTCGGTACCGCGATCAGGAAGGTCATGAAGGAGAAGAACGGCAGCAGCACACCGCCGGTGACATACATGTGGTGCGCCCACACGGTCACGGACAGGCCGGCGATGGCGATGGTCGCGGCGATCAGACCCATGTAGCCGAACATCGGCTTACGACTGAAGACCGGGATGACCTCGGAGATGATGCCGAAGAACGG
>NZ_BAAJXA010000124.1:0-1377 GCF_057537855.1 Streptomyces diversicolor | reverse complement strand
CGTCAACTCAACCGCAGTGACCGGTAGTTCGACCCTTCGAGCCACGACCTGGACCGGCTCACGCAGCCGCTCCCACACGATCGCCGTGCGGTAGATGTCATGCCGGTCCACCACCCGCTGGAGAGCACCGAGGAAGGCATCCAGCCGCTCACGCGAGTCGAACTGGAGCACCCGTGGCACCACGTATGCATCCGCGCCGCCGCCGTCGGCCTGCAACAGGTGATGGAAGAACAGGCCTTCCTGGAGAGGTGCCAGGGGGTAGACGTCGGCGATGTTGGCCGCGCCACCGGGTATCTGCTCGATGACGTGCGCCAGCTCGGCCTCGTCCAGATCGACCAGCGGCAGCATGTCCGGAGTGATGTGCTCGGCGCCCTCCGGGATGCGGTTCTCCGGAACCACGACCGCGTCCGGAGCCGCCACCGCGGCCAGACCGGCCGGTGTCGGCGTCTGGAACAGCGCGCGGACGGAGACGGACAGGCCCCGGCTGCGCAGTTGCTCGACCAGCGACACGGCCAGCAGGGAGTGCCCACCGAGTGCGAAGAAGTCGTCCTCCACGCCCACCGCCGGCAGACCGAGCACCTCGGCGAACACCTGGCACAGGATCTCCTCTTGCACCGTCGCCGGACCACGCCCCGCACCCGCCGTGAACTCCGGGGCGGGCAGCGCCCTGCGGTCCAGCTTGCCGTTCACCGTCAACGGCAACGCCTCCAGCGTCACCACCGCCGACGGCACCATGTGCTCCGGCAACCGCTCCGCCGCGAACGCCCGTACCGCCGTGGCAAGTTCACCCGTGTCGCCGTCGCGCTCGGTCGGCACGAGATAGGCGACCAGGCGGACATCACCGGGCGTGTCCTCTCTGGCGATCACCGTTGCCTGCGCCACGTGCGGATGCGCGGCCAGTGCCGCCTCGATCTCACCCAGCTCCACCCGGAACCCACGCAACTGCACCTGCGCATCGCTGCGGCCTTCGTAGACCAGCCGGCCGTCAGCAGCCCAGCGCGCACGGTCCCCCGTGCGATACATCCGCGCGCCGGCCGGACCGAACGGGCACGCCACAAACCGCTCCGCGGTCAGCCCCGCACGATCCAGATAACCCCGCGCCAGTCCGGCCCCCGCGACATACAGCTCCCCTACCACACCCACCGGCACCGGACGCAGACCCTCATCCAGCACGAACACCCGAAGATCCGCAAGCCCCACACCGATCACACCACCACGGCCGTCCGCCGGATCCAGCGGCGCATACGTGACATGGACCGTGGTCTCGGTGATCCCGTACATGTTCACCAACCGCGGCCCCTGATCCCCATACCGCGCAAACCAGCCCCCCAGCCGGCCCACATCCAACGCCTCACCACCGAACACCACACACCGCAC
>NZ_BAAJXA010000123.1:0-1390 GCF_057537855.1 Streptomyces diversicolor | reverse complement strand
CTGAGACCTGATGCCGAGCCGATTGTGGTGAAGTGGATGATCCTATGCTGTCGAGAAAAGCCTCTAGCGAGTTTTATGGCGGCCCGTACCCTAAACCGACTCAGGTGGTCTGGTAGAGAATACCGAGGCGTTCGGGTGAACTATGGTTAAGGAACTCGGCAAAATGCCCCCGTAACTTCGGGAGAAGGGGGGCCATTCCTGGTGATGAGCTTTGCGCTCTGAGCTGGGGGTGGCCGCAGAGACCAGCGAGAAGCGACTGTTTACTAAAAACACAGGTCCGTGCGAAGCCGTAAGGCGATGTATACGGACTGACGCCTGCCCGGTGCTGGAACGTTAAGGGGACCGGTTAGCTCACTTTCGGGTGGGCGAAGCTGAGAACTTAAGCGCCAGTAAACGGCGGTGGTAACTATAACCATCCTAAGGTAGCGAAATTCCTTGTCGGGTAAGTTCCGACCTGCACGAATGGCGTAACGACTTCTCGACTGTCTCAACCATAGGCCCGGTGAAATTGCACTACGAGTAAAGATGCTCGTTTCGCGCAGCAGGACGGAAAGACCCCGGGACCTTTACTACAGTTTGATATTGGTGTTCGGTTCGGCTTGTGTAGGATAGCTGGGAGACTTTGAGCATCGGACGCCAGTTCGGTGGGAGTCGTCGTTGAAATACCAGTCTGGTCGTGCTGGATGTCTAACCTGGGTCCGTGATCCGGATCAGGGACAGTGTCTGATGGGTAGTTTAACTGGGGCGGTTGCCTCCTAAAGGGTAACGGAGGCGCCCAAAGGTTCCCTCAGCCTGGTTGGTAATCAGGTGTTGAGTGTAAGTGCACAAGGGAGCTTGACTGTGAGACCGACGGGTCGAGCAGGGACGAAAGTCGGGACTAGTGATCCGGCGGTGGCTTGTGGAAGCGCCGTCGCTCAACGGATAAAAGGTACCCCGGGGATAACAGGCTGATCTTCCCCAAGAGTCCATATCGACGGGATGGTTTGGCACCTCGATGTCGGCTCGTCGCATCCTGGGGCTGGAGTCGGTCCCAAGGGTTGGGCTGTTCGCCCATTAAAGCGGTACGCGAGCTGGGTTTAGAACGTCGTGAGACAGTTCGGTCCCTATCCGCTGTGCGCGTAGGAGTCTTGAGAAGGGCTGTCCCTAGTACGAGAGGACCGGGACGGACGAACCTCTGGTGTGCCAGTTGTTCTGCCAAGGGCATGGCTGGTTGGCTACGTTCGGGAGGGATAACCGCTGAAAGCATCTAAGCGGGAAGCCTGCTTCGAGATGAGGACTCCCACCCACTTGATGGGGTAAGGCTCCCAGTAGACGACTGGGTTGATAGGCCGGATCTGGAAGCCAGGTAACTGGTGGAGGTGACCGGTACTAATAGGCCGAGGGCTTGTCC
>NZ_BAAJXA010000122.1:0-1414 GCF_057537855.1 Streptomyces diversicolor | reverse complement strand
TCCTTCTCATCCTCCGGCTACGCGATCAAACACCTCCTCAACTATCTCTGTCCGCCCGCCGCGCCGGGCGAAGATGGAGGCTCGGTGGCGCGTGTGTCGCCGATCTAGGCCGTCTCGCCTGCACACCGCACGACGTCGACCAGGCCCTCAAACGCTTTGCTCCCCGTGACGTCTGGACCCAGACGCAGGCCGCCCAGCGCGCCGGATACGCCGCACCTGCCCCGATCCCCGCCGCCACGCTGCATGGCGCGACGCGTCGCGTGCGCCTCGTCGTACTCGCCCTCGCTCTCACCGCTCTCGCCCTGATCCCGTCCGTAACCATCCTCGCCACCATCCCCGCGCACCGCTACGGGTGGCGGTTCATCCCCCTAATCCTGTGGACCCTGATTCTCTTCATCCCTGTGCTGGTCCCCGCTCTGCTGCTGCGGCATCGCTCTAGCCTGACCGTCGGCGCCGACGGCATCACACACAAGAGCAAGAGCGGTACTCGCCGCTGGGCCTGGGACCAGATCGACCACGTGGGAATCATTTCCTGGCGGCGTAACACTCCAGCGACCGGAACCCTATTCCTCAAGCTGCGCGGCCGGCCGACATCCCACCCATCCAACGGCGTTCATACACTGCTGGCACGCATCGAAGCCCGCCTCGGCGGCGTCCTTGTCTGCGACCTCATCTCCATGGGAATCTCCCGCGAGAAGATCGAGACCATTGTCCTTCGTTACGCTGAAGACGTCTGGGATCCCGGCGCTCGCCCGCAGTACGGAGTCGTCCAGGACGACACGCAAAGGGCCCACTACGAGGGGGACTTCATAGGACTGGGCACCCTCGCAGCGATCATCGGTGCCTTCGCAGCAGACGCCACCCTTTTCGGTATCGCTATGGATCCGGTCGTGGACCACAACCCCACCGCTCCTTGGCTCGGTGTCGCGATCCTCTACTCTCAGGTGCTCGCTATCTGCCTTCCCCTCCTCATTCTTCGGACCCGCCTCACCTTGGAGATCGACAACTGGGCTTTCACTCTCAGTTCACACTCGCGCCGGATGGCCATCCCTTGGGATCACATCCACACGATAGAGCCCGTTGCCTCAGTGCCCGGCAAGAAAAAGCCCGACGACCTGGTCATATGGCTTCGCCCCGAGGACGCCTTCCGCTACCGCGGCTTCCGGCTGTTAGGAGCGCACCTGACCGGTGCCCAGCTCCGCATCGTCAACCTTCACACGACAGGTGCTCTGCGCATCCCCGCCGAGCGTTTGAATGTCGCGTTGCAGACGTTCGCCCCGGAGCGCTTTCACGCCGCCCCCCGTGCCGCCCAGACCACGTTTCCCCCCACCGACCAGGGCAGGCCGAAGGAAGGCCCACGTCTGCTCCCGTGAACACAGACACGGGCGCCCGTCGCCCTCTCGGTCCAGTCGGC
>NZ_BAAJXA010000121.1:0-1419 GCF_057537855.1 Streptomyces diversicolor | reverse complement strand
GGCTGCCTAATGCTGAAGTCAAGCCACGAGACGCAGTTGGGGCCGCTCTTCGTAGGGACGGCGGTCGCGGAGGATGGCGTAGAGGACGTTCACACGGCGTCGCGCCAGGGCGATGAGGGCCTGGTGGTGCCGCTTTCCCTCGCTCCGCTTGCGGTCGTAGAAGGTCCGAGAGGTGACATCGCGCCGGATCGCGCAGAAGGCGGACTGGTAGAAGATCCGCTTGAGGGCCTTGTCACCGCCCAGGGCGCTGCGCGAGTAGCGGATCTTCCCGGACTGGGTCAGCACTGGGGACAGCCCCGAGGCTGCGGCCAGGGCGTCACCGCTGGTGAAGCGGCGGTGGTCACCGACCAGGGCGATGAATTCTGCCGTCAGGATGGCCCCCATCCCCGGCAGGCTGCGGATGAGGGCCCCGTCAGGGTGGGCGTCGACGAGCTGCTCGATCTCGGCCTCCAGGGTCTGGAGCCGGATCTTGCCAGCCAGGAGATCGGCGGCGAGTTCTTTGATGAGCGCGGCGGTGCGGCGCTCGCCGACGACTGCGATGCGCTGCGCGCGTGCCGCGGCGGCCGCAGCCTCGGCCAGGGCCCCGGCGGTGGGCCGCGTGACTCCGCGTTTGCGCAGGTAGTCGATGATGCGGCTGCTCCCGGCCCGTCGTATCTCCTGCGGAGTGACGTAGTGGGCCAGCAGGATCAAGCTGGACTTGTTCGTCGGGTCGGTGGCCCTCTCCAGGCCGGGGTGGATGGAGGCGAGCAGGTCGCGCAGCCGGTTGATGCGCGCGGTGGTCTCCTTGACCAGCACGGTGCGGTGGCTGACCAGCAGCCGCAGCTCTGCGGTGGCCTCGTCGGGCAGGTGAACTTCCCGCAGGTCGTCGCGGAGCATGACCTGTTCGGCGATGACCTTGGCGTCGCGGGGGTCGGACTTGTTCTCCCCGCCCCGGGTGCCGCGGCGGGCCCGGTTGACGGCCAGGCCGGGCACGTGGACCACACGGAAGCCCGCGGCCAGCAGCATCGCGGTCAGCAGAGCCGCGACGCTGCCCATCAGGTCCAGTCCGATGGTGAGTTCGCCGTGCTCGGCCTGGAGGGCCGTGAGATGGGTGATGGCCTCATCGATGGCGTCGGGGTCGTTGTCGACCCTGCGGCTGGCCAGTTGCCGGCCGCGGTCGTCGGTGACCGCGAGCCAGTGGAAGTCCTTGGCGATGTCGAACCCCGCGTTGGCGGACACGGTGACGCTCCCCTCGTCGAACAGCTCGTGGCGCAACTCCTTCCGCCTGGCCTCGCCCTACCAAGCGATGGTCCGCAGAGCCTAATCAGCAGTCCGGAAGAAGTGGCAGGGCAGGGGGAACAGCCACCTGAGCCATCAAGGGCAGCAAGCATGAAAACCATCCCTGCCCCACCCGCGCGACCCCAGAGTCGCGAACTCCTG
>NZ_BAAJXA010000120.1:0-1500 GCF_057537855.1 Streptomyces diversicolor | reverse complement strand
GAGAGGAATCCCAATGACGTTGTCAAGTCGGGGTGGTGACACCTCGTGACTGGGTCATGCCCCTGTGGCAGCCGGGCTGGGGATGACGGTCTCGAAGGTCCGGTGGTCGCGTATGAGGGCCCAGAGCACGTTCAGGCGGCGTCTGGCCAGCGCAAGGACGGCCTGCTTATGGGACTTTCCCTCGGCGCGTTTGCGCTGGTAGAAGGTCTTCGACTGGGGGCAGTGCACGGTGGCGACCTGGGCGGAGAGGTAGAACATCCGCAGGAGTCGGCGGCTGTAGCGTCTGGGCCTGCGCAGGTTGCCGCTGACCTTGCCCGAGTCGCGAGGGACGGGCGCGAGTCCGGCGACGCCGGCGAGCCGATCAGCGCTGCCGAAGGCGGTCATGTCGCCCCCGGTCGCGGCGATGAACTCCGCCCCGAGCATGTCACCGATGCCGGGCATGCTGGTGATCAGCTCGGCGTCGGGATGCTCGCGAAACCGGCCCTCGATGAGGACTTCAAGTTCTGCGATCTCCTGATCGAGGGCCATCACCTCCCTGGCCAGGGTGTGGACCATCTTCGCGGCGGTCTTCTCCCCGGGGACGACGGTGAACTGGGCCTCGGCGGCGGTCACCGCTGCGTCGGCGGCGCTCTTGGCGGTGCGGAGCGTGCGGACACCATGGTTCTTGAGCCAGGTGGCGAGCCGGGCCCGGCCGACCCGCCGCAGTGCGGCCGGGGTCTGGTATCCGGTCAGGAGGATGAGCGCGGTCTTGGAGGTGCTGTAGTCGAAGGCCCTCTCCAGGGCGGGGAAGTACTCCAGCATCTGCGCGCGCAGCCGGTTGATCGCCCGGGTGCGGTCGGCGGACAGATCCATGCGGCGTGCTGTCAGGATCTTCAGGTCAACCGCGATCTCGCTGGTCTCCTGGAGCGGCTGGAGGTCGCGGCGCATGCGGGCCTGGTCAGCGATGACGAAGGCGTCCTTGGCGTCGCTCTTGCCGTCGCCGCGGTAGGCGCCGGAGGCGTGGTGGACGGTTCGGCCGGGGATGTAGAACAGCCGCTGGCTGTGGTTGACCAGCAGGGCGATCCACAGCGCTGCCCCGCCGGCGTTCAGGTCGACCGCCCAGGTCACCGGGTCACCGTCGGCCAGGTTCAGGACGTCACCGAGCAGCTGCAGCAGCTCGTCCTCGTTGTTCGCCACCCGGCGCGAGAGCACCTTGGTGCCGTCCGCGTCGATCACGGTGCAATGGTGTTCGGCCTTGCCCGCGTCTGTCCCCGCCCACAGTTCGGGCACCGGCCCCTCCTTCGTCGTTCTCCTGTGCTGTCCCAGCAGACGACCTCGCTGTCACGTCCATACGAGCGATTCGGTTCGCGCATCCCAATCAGCAGTCGAGTCGTCGCGGGATGCCGGGCGGCCAATCCTCTCAAGCCACGAACGCGGCAACCACATGACAGCCACACCCGACATCCCTGGGTGTCCCGATCCTACGAATGACCGCGATTAACCCAGGAAGAAAGGTATGGA
>NZ_BAAJXA010000119.1:0-1517 GCF_057537855.1 Streptomyces diversicolor | reverse complement strand
GGGCGTGCGCAACCAGCTGGCGGAGCTGCTGGTGCACGAGCACGCCCCGCTGACCCTGGCGCAGCAGGCCAGCAGCGTCCCGAACGGCAGTCCGCTGTTCACCTCGCTGTTCAACTACCGGCACGGCAGGCGCCCACAGGCGATGTCCGCACCGGAAGCCGCCACGGCGCCCAGGGGCATCGTCACGGTGTCCATCCGCGAGGTGACGAACTACCCGGTGACCGTGGCGGTCGACGACTTGGAATCAAGGTTCGGACTGACCGTGGACGCGGTGGGCCCGGTCGGCGGGCAGGCCGTGTGCCGGCTGCTGCACACCTGCGTCGACAACCTCGTGAGCACGCTGGAGGACGACCCCCACGGCCTCCTGTCCGCAGTGGACGTTCTCGACGCCACCGAGCGGAACCGGCTCCTCGAAGACTGGAACGACACCGCGACGGAACTGCCCGAGCAGGGTGTGCACACCTTGGTCGCCGAACAGGCGCGGCTGCGTCCGGACGCCGTGGCAGTGGAGTTCGGAGCCGCGCACCTCTCGTACCGACAGCTCGACGCGCGAGCCAATCAGATCGCGCACGCGCTCATCGCAGCCGGTGTGCGCAGGGGGTCGCTGGTCGGAGTGTGCCTGGAGCGCGGTCCGGACGCGGTGGCCGCACTGCTGGGAGTCTGGAAGGCCGGCGCGGGTTACGTACCGCTGGACACGGACTACCCCTCCGCCCGGTTGGCGTCCATGATGCGCGATGCCGACGTCCAGGTCGTCGTCAGCCAGGGAGGACTGGCCGACCTCCTGACGGACTTCGACGGCATGGTCGTACAGGTCGAGACTGTCGATGAATCCTCCTTCCCCAGCGAAAATCCGGCAGTAGCCGTGGCCGGAGACGACGCCGCCTACGTGATGTTCACGTCCGGATCGGCGGGGCTGCCCAAGGGCGTGATGGTGGAGCACCGAGCCGTGGTCCGGCTGGTGTGGGGGCAGCAGTACGCCGAGTTCAGTGAGCAGAACGTGCACCTGCTGCTGGCGCCGCTGGCGTTCGACGCCTCCACCTTCGAGTTGTGGGGCGCGCTGGTGCACGGCGGCCGTCTGGTGATCGCTCCTCCCGGTGCCGTCGGCCCGCCGGAACTGCGGTCGCTGATCTCCGAGAAGGGCATCAGCGACCTGTGGTTGACCGCCGCGCTCTTCAACACGGTCGTCGATGAGGACCCGCGCGTGCTGTCGGGGCTGGCGCGCGTGCTGGTCGGCGGCGAGGCGTTGTCGGCACGGCACGTGCGGGAAGCGCAGACCACGGTGCCCGGACTGCGGGTGGTGAACGGGTACGGACCCACCGAGACCACCACGTTCGCCTGCACCTACGCCATCCCGGAGCTGTCCGAGGACACACAGTCCGTGCCGATCGGCTCCCCGATCGCGAACACGCAGGCATTCGTGCTGGATGGCGCGTTGCGTCCGGTGCCGGTGGGTGTGGTGGGGGAGTTGTATGTGGCGGGCGCGGGGCTGGCGCGGGGGTATGCGGGTCGTCCTGGTT
>NZ_BAAJXA010000118.1:0-1593 GCF_057537855.1 Streptomyces diversicolor | reverse complement strand
GTTCGTCCTCGACGAGTACGAGACCCTCTTCGGGGTCCTCGGACATGCCCTACGGCGTGACCCCGGCATCAGGTACACGGTGGTCCAGCCCCTGCTCAACCAGATGGTTCAGTTCGCCAGGGAGAACCTCCTGGTGTTCCTCGGCCAGCAGCCCGACGCACATTTCATCCTGATGGAACAGAACCAGCTCAGTCCGTACGTTCGTCAGGACCCGTTCCCGCTCTTCGCACACGAAAGCGGCTCGGAGGACAGCGAGTTCGCCCGGTTCACGCAGAAGGTGCTGAGCCAGCAGGTGTCCCTGGACGTGGGTTTCGTCGACGCCGTCCACGCTGAGACGGCCGGCCACCCGTGGCTCACCGTGAACCTGCTGCGCGACTTCGTCGACTTCCTCATCAAGCAGGAACGGCGCCAGTCCGACCTGCACCTCAGGCGGGAAGATGCCGCGGAGTTCGCCGAGCTGCGGCTACGCGCGAGCCACATCAGTCGCAGCCGGGAGTACGAGTTCTTCAGGAGGGCGGCCTCCGAGGCGATGGGCGAGCGTCAAGGTCCGGACACTGTATGGCTGCGCTCCGTGTACCACTGTCTGAGCGAGATCGTCCGCGCGTCGCCCGAGAGCATGCGGTGCAGCATGAAGGACTTCACCGACATCGTAACGCGGCTCGGGTTGGCTACCGGGATCAACGCCGACCACTTGCTGTCCAGCGCCACGGAGAGCAACTTCCTCAACCACGACGACGAATGGGTGTGGCCCAAGATCCGTCTGCTGGGCCGAATCGCCGCGACTACACAAGGAGAAGTGACCGCATGAGCCCCACGGCCTTCGCCGACGAGCAGCTCTCACCTGCCCGCCTTGCCGCCGAGATCAGGGGCCGGCTCGCCGCGTCGAACAGTGAGCTCAGCGGGTTCTGGTTCCAGGTCCGTGAGAACCGGGCCGACTACGCCCGAAAGGTGCAGGAACACCTCGCGGGCCATCCCGTGGTGGTCCTGGTGGTGCGCAAGACCCGCTTCGACAACACCAATGCGGTACTCGACGATTTCGTCGAACTGCTCCAGGACAACCAAGAGGCGTGCGAAAAGCACCTGATCGGTGACGTCACCACGGACCGGCGGGCGGTGGTCCTGCTGGCGCGCAACACCCTGGACTTTCCCCAGATCTCCTCCCCGGTCATCCTCCCCGCCTGGTTCCCGCGACTCGCCGGCCGGCTGGCCAAGGTCATCGTCGAGGACCTCACGTGGCGCGCCGCCTGTCCCCTCAACGCGGAAGAAGCCGCCGTCGACCAGCTCTGCCAACTCGTCTTCGCCCTGGAAGGGGCCATGCTGGAGCGGCTCCAACCGGTGCACGCACGGAACAAGTCGGAAACGGCTAGCTTCTGGGACCAGGTGAAGCGCGACAAGGATGCGTACGGCTCCTTCGGTGAATTCCTCGACGGCGTAGGACATGCACGACGCGAGGTGCTCAACCCGTCCTCGTACCGCCCCAGCGTGCGGGACGGCGACTCCCTGCTGGCCCGTATCTGGGGCAAGGCACAGGGAACCTCCCCCGATGCCATGGGCCGCCTGGCCAAGGCCCTTGCCCCGTGCCCTGGCACTCCC
>NZ_BAAJXA010000117.1:0-1626 GCF_057537855.1 Streptomyces diversicolor | reverse complement strand
GGTGGGCAGGCTGGTCGCCCGGCTGATGCCCCTATGGATGTCAAGCAGCTGGTGCTGGTGTCACCGCGGTTCGCGGGTGATCGTCTGGTAGATCTCTCGTGCGATGTACCGTTTCAGGCACCGGATGGCTTCTCGGCGGGTCTTGCCTTCACTGATGCGTCGCTCCACGTAGTCGCGCGTGCGGGTGTCCCAGCGCAGGCGGGCCAGGACGATGGTGTAGAGCGCGGAGTTGGCCTGGCGGTCGCCGCCGCGGTTGAGTCTGCGGCGTTGGGTCTTGCCGGAGGATGCCTCCACCGGGCTGACGCCGCAGAGCGCGGCGAAGGACGCTTCGCTGCCCATCCGTTGTGGGTTGTCACCGGCCGCTATCAGCAACGCGGCAGCGGTGTCCGGGCCGACGCCGTAGTGCTCCAGGATTCTCGGTGCACGTGCGGCGATGGCGGTGGTGATCCGCGCGGTGAGGTCGTTGATCTCTTCGGTGAGATGCTGGATCCGTCGGGCCAGCAGCCGGAGTGTGTGCCGGGCCGCCGCTGCCGGGCCGATCCCCTCCTCGGCCTCCAGCTCGGAGCACCGGCGGATGAGCTTGGGGTTGCCCAGCCCGGTCAGTGATTCACGCAGAGCAGGATCCGCGGACACCAGGACGGCCTTGAGCTGGTTGATCGCCTGCGAGCGCGACTTGATCGCGGAGCCCTTGGCCATCTTGAGCATCCGGATGGCCTCCACCGGCCCGTCGCTGGTCTTGGCGTTGGCAGTGGCCCGACCGGACAGCACCGCTTGGGCGGCAGCTGCCGCGTCGATCGCGTCGGTCTTGCCGCGCCGGCGGCGGGTGGCCTTGTCCGGCTGGTTGACCTCGATGACAGTGATGCCTTCGCTGTGCAGGTAGCGTGTCAGCGCCGCGCCGTAGGAGCCGGTGCACTCGACGCCGGCCCGCTGGAGCCGCCCGAAGGCACGTGCCCAGGCCAAGAGTTGCCGGTAGCCCTCCTGGGTGGTCGGGAAGCTGCGGGTGTCCAGCATGGCCCCTGTCGTGGTGGTCACCGCGGCGACGTGGGTGTCCTTGTGGGTGTCCACTCCGAGTACGACGTCCTCGGGCGGTTCGGCCGTGTGGTGACGGGTGCGGGTGGGCTGGGTCATGCTGGGCACGGTCGCCTGTCTCCTGAGCGCTTCGGGAACACCGGTGGCCGACGCCGGGCCGGTGTGGCGGTCAGGACTGTGACGGTGCCTGTCGCGAAGGCCCCTATCGGGACACGCCCACCGGTCCGGCGGCAGCAAGCGCCGCCTCCGGCGTGGTCGACAGATCAGCACGCAGGGCACGAAGCCAGTCGCGTCGCGGGTCAGACCACCGCCCGAGGCGGCACCCGATCATCCTCACAGTCGCGTCGGGTGGGCGCCGGGTTCCACGGCTCCGGTCGGGTGGTGCTGCTCGTATGGACGGGAAGTTGCTGGTCAGTCGGGGTTCGGCAGGGCCGCAAGCCGTTGCAGGGCTTCGGTGATCAGGCCGGTCCAGGGCCAGTGCCTGGCGAGGCGGAGGATGCGGCGGCGTCCGGTGGTGACGAACTGAGCGGCCGCGGAGAACAGCCGCAGCCGCAGGCGGCGGGGCTCCCACCGGCGGGCTTGGCCGGTGAGGGCGAG
>NZ_BAAJXA010000116.1:0-1665 GCF_057537855.1 Streptomyces diversicolor | reverse complement strand
AGAAGGTGTTGTCTTTCCGGACGTGATCGACGTGTTCCCGCTGGTCGGGGATGAGTGTGGTGGTTCCGTGGGAGTGGTGGCCTGTCGGGTCGTCGTTCCCCGGGAGGTCGCGGATGCCGTCAGTTGTTGGGCTGCTGGAACAGCACGAACTCGCCGCTCGGCGTCGCGTCGACGGGCTGCGGGAGGAGGCCGACCGCATCCAGGCCGAGCTGGCTGCGGCCGAGCTGGAGTGGCAGGAGTGGGCGATCGCCCGCAGGCGGGTCGATACGGTGCTGGCTCCGGACGACGGTGCCGCCGCCGAGGCGGAGGTCACCCCGGATCCGCGGGATGCGGACGCGGCGTCGGCGCCCCGCGATGCAGCGAAGCCGAAGACGCAGGTGCCCGTGTGGCGTGAGGGGCTGGCCTGGTCGGTGCTGTCGGCGGACTACCAGCGCATCCTGCAGGCGCTGGCGGACCGGTCCCGGCTCCGCCAAGGGCCGCTGACCTGCCAGGAGATGGCTGCGGCATTCGGCATGGACGTGGTGCCGGCGCGGGTGGAGGCACTGAGGTCGAAGGCGAAACGCCTGGTCGCGCGCGGCTGGCTGGCCGAGCCCGCACCGGGCCGGTTCACACCGGCTGCGGGCGTGAGCGGGCCAGGCGGCGCGTCATGAGCAGGGTCATCGACCAGTAGATCATCGCTTCGGCGCTGGTGGTGCGGCGTTCGAAGTCGCGTGCCAGGCGTCGGGTGCGCATCAGGTGGGCGAAGAGGCGCTCGACGATCCACCGTCTGGGCAGGACCACGAAGCCGCGCATGTCGTCGCTGCGTTTGACGATCGCCAGGACCAGGGCGAACGTGGCCAGGCAGTGTTCGACGAGGCTGCCGGTGTAGCCGCCGTCCGCCCAGACCAGCTCCAGCCGGTAGTGGGCGTCGGCGACCTGCCTGAGCAGGACCTGGGCGGCGGTGCGGTCGCCGACGTCCGCGGCGGTGACCATCACGCCCAGCAGCAGGCCGAGGGTATCCACCACGACGTGCCGCTTGCGGCCGTTGACGAGCTTGCCGCCGTCGAAGCCCCGGCTGTCGGAGCCGACGACGGCGTCCGCCTTGACGGACTGCGAGTCGATCACCCCGGCGGTCGGCTGCGCGTCCCGCCCCAGCTCCTCGCGGACCCTCACACGCAACCGGTCGTGGAACTCCTTGACCAGTGCGTTGTCGCGCCAGCGGCGGAAGAATGCGTAAATGCGGTCCCACGGCGGGAAGTCGCCGGGCATCGCCCGCCACTTGATCCCGTTGTCCACGAGATACCGGATCGCATCAAGCATGGCCCGGTGGCAATACGCTTCCGGCCGGCCACCCCGGCCGCGCATCCAGCCCGGCACCGGCAGCAGCGGCCGGACCCCGGCCCACTCCACATCCGTCATGTCCGTCGGGTAGCGCGGCTGCCGCGTCCCGTTGTCGGCGGCGTTTCCGAACCGGTGAGCCAGGCAGTCACACTCCCAGGTGACCTCGCTGGACTGCCCGCGCTCCGGCACGGAAGACTGCGGCACCAGGGCCTCCTGCTGCTCGGTGAGTAGACACCAACGAGCTGTTCAGGAGGCCCTGCTCGCATGCGCCGGACATCCCGCGATCACCCGATCGGGACTCCCGTTCGACCGCCACCGCTCAAGATCGAAAAGACAACAGCTTCT
>NZ_BAAJXA010000115.1:0-1665 GCF_057537855.1 Streptomyces diversicolor | reverse complement strand
CGCAGAAACAATCGCCCCGAACGAGCCGAAAGGGTCCGTCACAAAGCTGACGAACCCTCATGCAAGATCGAGGCTAAACCCAATACCAGTGCCTTAAGGGATTGGGTCCCAGCTTCGTGGGACCTTGACCGGTGGGTTGATCGATGCGGTGCGCCAGTGCGGGGCGACGGCCATGGTTTCGGCTGGAAGGTGGGCAAGCCGGGTGCCGTGTCGGTGCTCGTCGCGTTTGACGCCGAAGTTGGACATCTTCCGTTTGACGACGCGGGGGTTGAGGCGTGCGCGGCGCTTGGGTAAGCGCCGTGCGGCTGTCTCGCGGATGCCGTCGGCGAGGGCTGTGGCCAGGTGGTCAGGGGGAAAAGGCCGCCTGGGCGGTGACCTGGCGGCGGGCGAGGCGGATGCTGCGGGTGAAGGAGAGCCGGTCTGGGTCGACGCCAGTGTGTTCGGCGGTGTCGTGCATCAGCGTGCGGATGGCGTGGTGGACCAGCAGATGGCCCCAGACCTCCTGCTCGACGCCGCCGGGCGAGCGGGACCGAAGGACCTCGGCTGGGCCGCGCTGATGGGTCTTGAGCTCGTCCAGTGTGGTCTCGATCTCCCACCGCTCCTGGTAGAGGGCGGCCAACTCCAGGGCTGGTGCGGTCTCGTGATCGAGGATGGTGGTGATCAGCCGGTAAGGGGCTTCCTCGGCAGGCTGGCCGGCACCGTCCAAGGTGTACTCGATCACCCGCACCACCTGCGGATCAGAGCGTTTGCGGTGGTCCCTGGCCGTCACGATGTCCGACAGGTACGAGCCGTCGGGCAGCTCCTTGCACACCGGCAGCACCGCACTGGACTTCACCCGCCACAACAGGTCGGCGCCGCCGGCCGAGGCCGCACGCCACAGCTCCAGACCCGTGAAGCCGCGGTCCGCCAGCAGCAGGTCACCCGCGCCGAGGTGGCCGAACAGCTCTCGCGCGAGGGCCGGTTCGGACAGCGCAAGCGGGCCCAGGGCGGCGGCGGTGACGGCGTGGGTGCCGCACTCGGCCAGCGCCACCACCCGCACCTGCGGGAACGCGCAGCGTTGAGTGCGGTGCGTCTTCGGGCGCCCGAAGTACGCGGCGTTCTCATCGCTGTCGGGGACGTCGAAGACCGTGCCGTCCATCGCCATCAGGTGCCACCGACCATAGAAGGCGCCACGCGTCGACTCCGTCGCCAAGGGACTGGCCACCTGGGCGAACAACGCCTTCAGCGGCTCCGGACCGAGCTTGGCCCGGGCCCGTGAGATCGCCGCCGTGGTGGGCACCTGCCAGGAGCCCGACCATCGTTTCGCCCAGGCCAGCCCATGCGTCAGCAGCCGCGCGACCTCCTCGTACCCCTGACCGGCGAACAGGCACATGGCGAGCACGAAGTAGACCACCACCCGCGGCGGCAGCAGCCGGTTGCGCTGACCGGACCTCCCGCACTCGGCCACCACCCGGTCCACCAGTTCCGGAGGGAACGACCGCGTCAGCAACCCGACCGCGATCCGGTCCGACAACCGCTCGTCCGTCTCTGGCTTGACCTGCCCCGGCCGTGGCATCCCGGCACCTCCCGGCCACGCACCCTACCAGCATCATCCCTAAGTCACTGGTATTGAGGCTAGCGCACGCTCGACCACCGGGCGGCCTCTCGCCTACCCCCTCCCGTCCG
>NZ_BAAJXA010000114.1:0-1721 GCF_057537855.1 Streptomyces diversicolor | reverse complement strand
ACCTCGATTCGTCAGCGGGTTTCGGTCGCTGATTGGTGCAGCTGTTCGCCCGTAATGTCCTCTGCCGTTGGAGGACGGGCCGTCGCGTGACGCCGCGGGGTGCGCCGGGTTCCACGGGCCCGGAGGCTGGGGGTTCTCCTCCTTCCTGGTCCTCGTCGGGGCGTGAGCCGGCCGTCAGGTGGCGGCCGGAAGCTGCGTGAGCCTGTTCCAGCTGATGGTGAACGCCGCCGCCCAGGGCCAGGTTCGCTCGATGCGCAAGATGCGACGGCGAGCGTGGCGAGCCAGGCGGGCCGGAAGGTGATAGAGGCGCAGGCGCATCGTGTCCGGCTCGGCGTCTTCGAGGCCGTCCTGGTCGTGCAGGGTGAGCAGCCGCAGCCAGGTGTCGAGATCGGTGGCGAGGTTCGCGGCGAGCATCCAGCCTGTGTTGATCTGCCACGACTGTGAGGGCAGGTTCGCCAGCCCCATGGCCTTGTTGGTGCGGACGCGGTCCTCGACCTCGGCGTGGTCGCGGTGCAGGGCGTCGAGGAACTGGATCTGGTGGGAGCCGGTGATGCCCCACATGTGCCGGATGTTCGTCGCCGTGATCGAGTAGCGCCAGCCGGTCTTCTGCTCGAAGGCGGTCAGCTTCTTCATGTGCCGCCTCGATGGGCGCACGCGGCGGACGATCAGCCGCATGCCTTCCGGCCAGCCGTCGCGGGTGTTCAGGTAGGTCAACTCCGCGACCTGGTAGCCCGCTTGGAGATCGCCGTCCTGCTTCAGCGAGGTTTCCCAGGCGCTTTCGGGGAGCCTCGCGATCGCCGTCTCGTCCTCGGGCGTGATCTTCCAGCCGACCGTGTAACGGACCGTGCGTCGCTTCGTGTTCAGCGCCTCCAGGTGTTCAAGCAGGCCGTGGGTGGCGCCCGCGCCGTCGACGCGGACAAGGATCTTCGACTGAGAAGAGTGCGGTATCTGATCCAACGCGGCGGCGAGGACGCGGACGTGGTCGTCCACCGTGTTGGCCCCTGCGTTGCCCGCCCGCAGTTCCATCGCGAGGCTCTCGCCGGTGTTCGCCAGCCAGCCGCCCAGCGGGTGGAAGCCGAACGTGCCCTTGAACGTGGGCGCGGCCCCTTCTTTCCTGGACGCGCTCGCGATGACCGTGGCGTCCAGGTCGACGACGATCCAGCCCGTCAGCCTCCGCCCAGCGACCGTGAGCCACGGGAAGCCGCCGGGCCGCAGGTGGAGCAGCATCCACACGTGCCGGCGCACCCGCCGCCGCACCTTCGCGATCTTCATCAGGGTCTTGTCGTCCAGTTCGGCCAGCAGGCGACGCATCGTCGAGTCCGAGGCCGCACGACCGAACAGGCCCTGGTGGTGGAGCTGGAGCTGCTCGGCCTCCAACAGGCTCCGCGCCCCGAGCACCATCGCGACGGCCAGTTGGACGAGCACCCCGGCCCGCTCCCGCCACCCGGCACTCGTGCTGGAGGGAAGCACCCCGGCCAGCCCTCGCGTCAGTCCCACCCGGTCCGCCAGCCGGCGCAGCAGCACCGCCCCCGCATGCCCGACCAGCCCCTTTCCATCGGCTGCCACGGACAGCCCACGATCCCACCCTGTACGCTCGCTCACCAGAAAGGTGTCCTGACTCCTGCACCGGATACGACCTAGACACTCGCATCCTCGCAGGTCAGCGGCACCTTTCTGCTGTCAGTGCGTCAGCTCGCCCAATTCCGCTGAATAACCGGGGT
>NZ_BAAJXA010000113.1:0-1762 GCF_057537855.1 Streptomyces diversicolor | reverse complement strand
CCTAAGGGCTTGCAGATCATTAACTCGCAGTCTTGATCTCTGTGGCGATGGTGATTCCGTGGCTGGTGGCGAGGTCGTGGAGGGCGTGCAGGTCGGCAAGTCGAGGTCCGGTGGGTTTGACGGTGTGCCCGGCTGCCTGGAGGAGTTGGCGGATGTCACGGATGCGGCGGTTGACGGTCTCGGGTGTGACGCCGAAGAGCCGGGCGACGGCGACTTGCGGGAGGCCGAGCCGCTGGTGGAGCAGGACGGCCAGGAGGCGGTCGGCGAGGGTGAGGACGGGGCGGCGGCCGGTGGTGCCGTCGCCCTTGATGCGGGGCCGGTGGCCGCGGCGCTTGTCGAGTTGGCCCTCGCGCTGAGCGTCGTGGAGGGCCAGGAGTTGGGTGATCAGGGCGTCCCACCCGACCGCGGTGACCCCAGTGAACAGCGGATGGCACAGCCAGGCGAGGTCGGGGCTGGGCCGGTCGAACGGGTCCGGGGCCTCGTTGATCTCGGTATAGGGCTCGGGCCGCAGCGTGTAGTTCCAGTCGCTGTGCCAGGTGTGCCGGGTCAGGGGCAGGGCGTCCATTTGCCGGTTGCCGACGGTCACGCCGGTGGGGTAGGCGCCGGTGTCGAGTTCGGCATGGACGGTCAGCCCGGTGCGGGTGCGGGTCGCGGCGATGCTGTTCACGACCACTTCGTGGCTGGTCAGCGGCCTGCCGCGCCAGTTCATCGTGATGTGTGAGAACAGCCGGTGTTCGACCTTGTTCCATTTCGATGTTCCAGGCGGAAAGTGGCACACGGTGATTTCCAGGCCGGTCTCCAGGGCCAGGGCGGCCAGTTCGCTCTTCCAGGCGCGGGTGCGGTAGCCGTTGGAGCCGCCGGCGTCCGCGGTGATCAGCAGTTTCGTCGCGGTCGGGTAGTCGAGGCTGCCGCGGGCCTTCCACCAGCGGCGGATGGACCCGACCGCGAACGAGGCGGTGTCGTGGTCGGTGCCGACGTTGACCCAGCCGGTGTTCGCGGCCAGGTCGTAGACGCCGTAGGGAATCGCCTTGCCCAGCTGCGTGTCGGGGAAGTCATGGGTGGAGACCTGAACCGGCTGCCCCGCCGGCAGCCACTGCTGTCCGGCGTTCTTGTACTGGCCGACCAGCTCCTTCTTCTTGGTGTCCACGCTGACCACCGGCTCTCCGGCATCGATGTGGGCCCTGGCCTGCTCGTTGATGTAGCGGAACTGCCCATCCCGGTCCGGGTGCCGGCTGCCCTCGATGGTCTTGGCGTTGCCCTGCAGGCTGAAGCCCTCCGCGCGCAGCAAATCCCCGACCGTGTCGGCCGAGACCCGGTGGCCCTGCCGGGTCAGCTCGGCCGCCAGGTTGCGCGTCGACTTCGTCGTCCAGCGCAGCGGCGACATCGGATCCCCGCGCACATCCGGCTCCACCAGCGCCAGCAGCACATCACGCAGAGCGGGATCCAGGTCGACGACCCGTTTGCGGCCGCCGCCCGGTCGCCGGACGCGTCCCAGCGGCGGCTCCCCCGACTCCAGCTCGCGCACCCCCAGCGACACGGTCGCCTCCCGCACGTCAGCGGCCCGCGCGACCAGCCTGATCCCGCCGTGCCCGATCGACCGCGCCTCCGCTCCCAGCAGCAGACGACGCTGACGCTCATCGAGATGCGGCAGGATCGTCTCGAACTTCGCTGCCAGCACCGCCTGTTGCTCCGACGCAATGCCCATAGCACATCAACGAGCCACCGAGCCAGAAGCTACGCGTTGATGATCTGCAAGCCCTAA
>NZ_BAAJXA010000112.1:0-1828 GCF_057537855.1 Streptomyces diversicolor | reverse complement strand
CTAGCGGCTCGACTGCTTTCCCCGTGATTCCCCGCCCGATCTGGTGCGCTTGTGGTGCAACGGCGAGCTCCTACACCTGTCGCTCGCGGGCGGGTATCCGTGGTACGTTCATCGGCTGCCCACTCGGCAGCAAACCTGCGGTACATGAGGGGGCACTGCTATGCAGACGACAGACGACCACGAGTATGAAACGCCACTGGAACCGGTCTACGGCTTCAATTCCCCTTCTGCGTCAATCACTCTGTACGAAGGGGCCGTTACAAAAGGCGGATCACAAGGTCGCACTGGGAAGATCGAGCTGAAGTTCGCCTCGAAGCCGTCACTTTGCTGGAGTGTCAATCGCGAGGATGCCGACCGCTCAGACTTCGGCAAAGATTCTGTCGAGCTTCGCTTTGATGGACGTAATGGAGAAGTGAGTGCGGAAGCTCATCTCACGGATGCATGTTCTGGATGGATTGGTGAAGTCAAGGTTGGACAGGAGGTTACGCAACTAAAGAAGGTTCTCGTTCACTGGTTCAATCTTCCAAGCATTCCAGGTAGTCATGTACTGGAAGAATCTGGAGACTTTGGAACAGCCTGGTGGACAGGGCGGCTGCGTGCGGAAATATCTGGCTGGGTGCTGGTGCTTGACGCACGCCGAGATTATAGGGAAGCAACTAAGAATTCAAAGGATGGCGACCTCTATGTGATGACGCACGTGATGGAAGCGAAGAGGGCGGACGGAGGGGAATTTTCCGTCAGTGCAGTAAAGGAATTGATTGAATGCATGAGGGTCTGCTTGTCGTTCGGGGTCGGGCGGTGGGTGGCTCCCGGGCTGCCGGTTGGCTTCGACAACAGTGATCGAATCGTCTGGGAGCATTGGGCGTCCCCTATCTGCGATCCGTTCGCTTCAGTCGGGAGTGGTTGGCTCTACGCGGGGAGCTCAAGTGACCTAATCTCCTTGATTGATCGTGGAATGTCTGCACTCTCTGACACGTCCCGGTCCGGAATCACCCGCTTCCAAATGTGCTTGGCCGTCCAGGCTGTCAGCTCGGGGTTCTTGGAGCAGCGTGTCTTGGCTGCTGCTCCGGCCTTGGAGCATCTCGCGTGGTCGAACCTGGTACTTGGACAAAAGATGACTTCGGAGGAGTATCGGGACTGCTATGCAGAGGATAGGTTGCGCTACCTCCTGCAAGACGCAGGAATTCCAATTCAGATCGATTCCAATCTTCTTCCGGGGTTGGCTTCTTTCGCTCGCTCCAGGAATATTGACGGCCCGACAGCCATCACCCGAGTGAGAAATAGCCTTGTGCATCCAAAGGACCCGCACGAGCAAATTTATCGCCACGATGGTCTAATGCTCGACACGTGGTTCTTGTCGCTGCACTACGTGCGTTTGCTCATCTTGCATTCTATTGGATATGCAGGGTCATATACTGAGCTCCACAAGAGGGGCTGGGTTGGGGATACCGAACCTGTTCCTTGGGCTGCAAACATGTCGCCCCGGACTGCGCCGTCCCTGCCTCTGACTAGGTCCGCCACTCGCCGAAGCAGACGAAATCCCCGTCAACGGTGACAGGGAGAAAGCGGCTTGGGGCCAGCATGAGCGGAGAGCGCATGCCAGGCCCGCCAGTTGGCAAGAAGCGCCCCATCCTGTCTGACCGCCACCCCTGGGGGAAACCCATACGGTCGGGGGTCTCTGAGCTGGAGGTTCCCTGCGCGCTGCGGTACGTCAACTGCCGCTGCCGGTCGTCGTCGAAGTGGCCTCGGGGAGCGTCGGACGGCCCAGTGACGGCCCAGGGCGATCACTCATCAGCGGGCCAGCCACTCATCGAGCCGGCCCCTCGCC
>NZ_BAAJXA010000111.1:0-1836 GCF_057537855.1 Streptomyces diversicolor | reverse complement strand
GATGCTGACTCTGTCGGGGATCTTGGTGGTCTGCTCAGTCTTTGGCGGACCGCCAAGACCTCGGCCGGGGGATCCCGTGCTGGTCCAGGTAGTTCTGGAAGGCTGTCGATGGTCGTGACGGGGGTGCGTCTCCGATCGGCGGCCGTCGGCTGAGGCGCTCGATGTTTGCGGCGATGGCTGTGAACACGTGCTGTAAGTGGGCTTTGTGCTGTCCTCGGTAGCGGCAGTGGCGCATGCCGTGTCCGTGGGCGAGCTCGTTGATGGTGCCTTCCACTCCGGAGCGGACCGCGTAGCGGGCCTGCCATTCGGGTGTCTGCTGCT
This sequence comes from Streptomyces diversicolor, assembly GCF_057537855.1. NCBI lineage: Bacteria > Bacillati > Actinomycetota > Actinomycetes > Kitasatosporales > Streptomycetaceae > Streptomyces > Streptomyces diversicolor. The sequence continues at coordinate 1,515 of NZ_BAAJXA010000111.1, read as the reverse complement.
CGGCGCGGACGCGGAGTTGCAGGTCACGGAGTTCTCGCGGGGGAAAGCCCACGCTCCGGGCGCTGTCGGCGGTGGTCGTGCAGCGGGTGCGGACCGGGCAGGGCCGGCACTGGCTCTTGGTGAACCGGGCCACGATCAGAGGTGCCGCGGTGGGTGAGGAGGTCGGGTAGGGGCCGTGCCAGCCCGCGCTGGTCTCGCCCTGCGGGCAGGTGACCTGGCGGCGGTCGAAGTCGATGTGGAAGTCGTCGCGGCCGAAGCCGTTGTTCCTGCGGTTCTGGCGGGTGGTGTTGACCGGCAGTGGTCCGGTGACCGTGACCTGGTGCTCGCGGGCTGCCTGTTCCAGATGGACCAGGGAGGTGTAGCCGCCGTCGACCAGGTGCTCGGCGGGCAGCAGCCCGCGACGCTTGAGCCGGGTGTGGATGCCGGGCAGAGCCTTCGCGTCGTAGCCAGTGGCGTCGGTGGTGGCCACATCTGTGATCACGTTGACGCCGTTGGGATCGCAGGTCTCGGTGAGATGTGCGACGAACCCCTTCCAGCGGGTGACGTGTCCGCGGCGCGCGTAGCGGGCCGTCGGGTCGTAGGGCGAGACGACTGCGACGGCAGAGGGCGGCAGCCCGCCGTCCTCGGCGGTGCGCCAGCGCAGGCGGCCGGCCCCGTCGCGGTAGTAGTTCTGCACCATGATCTGCCGCAGGGCCTGGACGCGGGGACCAGACAGGCGTTCCGGCCCGTGCTGCCCGAGATGCTCGATCAGCCGGACGGCGTCGCCTCCGGTGGCGAGGATTCTGGTCTTGGGGCGGGTGGGGTTCTTGCCCAGACGGACCGGGCGGCCGTAGCGGCGCCCCCACTCCTCGTCCACCAGGCCGGCCAGCAGGTGATCAGCGGTGCTGGCCAGCTCTTCCAGCGCGGCGCGGACGGCCTCGGTGACCAGTTCCAGCCGGGTCAGGTCGCGCACCGCGGCCAGGACGTGGGTGGAGTCCGTGCGCTGGGTGGTGCGCTCTCGGACGAGACCGGCCTCCTTCAGACGCGCGAGCGCGAGGTCGAGGAGACGGTCGGCACGGCCGTCCTCGGTGAGACGGTCGCGGAAGTCGGCCAGCACGCTGTGGTGGAAGCCGGGGTCGTCCAGTTCCATGGCCAGCGCGTATTTGAAATCGATGCGGCAGCGAACCGCTTCGGCCGCCTGCCGGTCCGACAGACCGAGCAGGAATTGGAGCACACAGACGGTGGCCAGCTGGGCGGGCGAGAGCCCTGGCCGCCCGTCGCGCGGGTACCAGTCGGCGAAGTCCTCGTCACGCCACAGCCCGCCCAGGTGGTCTCTCACCCACATCGCTGTCGTGCCGTTCGGGTTGCTCGCCCGCGCCATCCGCGCGGTCAGAGAAGGAACTTGCTCACCAGAACGGGGGCGGAGCGACAACGGGCACCTCGACAACTGCATCGGTCCTTGAACAGAGCCGAGCATGCCCGTTGATCATGCTGCCCCGCCGGGGATCCTCAAGATCCCCGACAGAGTCAGCATCC
>NZ_BAAJXA010000110.1:0-1839 GCF_057537855.1 Streptomyces diversicolor | reverse complement strand
GAGCAATTGTCAATTCCTGTGGATCGGTGCTGCCGCCTGGTTATGCGCTGAGGTGTTCGTGGAGCATCTGCCAGGTTCCGGCGTTGTTGATGAGCACGTTGGTGCCGCGGCCGCTTCCTGACCGCGGCTGGCCGTCGATGGTTCCGGTCCAGGTGAACCGGTAGCGGCATACCGCGTGGTCATCGCTGTGGGCGATCCACTCCAGGTCGTCGATCTGGTAGATCTCGTCGCGGATGGTGGCGAAGGTCTTGGCGATGGCGGCGAGGACGGCTTCGCGGCCGCGATGCGATCCGTCGGAGAACCAGTAGACGGCATCGGGAGCGATCAGCGGGACGAGCTGGGTGATGTCGTGGCTGTTGCTGGCCTGCTCGTAGGAGCGGATGAACTCGGTGGGCGGGGCAGTGGGTTCGGACATGGGCTGGTCCCTTTCTCTCTTTTGCGGCGCGACAAGTGACAGGGGCTGTCAGGCCGCCGTGGCCTGCTCCCGCTCGACGAGGACACCGTTTTCGAAGCGGGCGTCGGCTCGGACGAGGGCGACGAGGTGGGGTGCGGTGACCGCTCGCCAGCGGGCCTGGGCGGACTCAACGAGTTTGAAGACCATCGCGAGGGCCGCGGCGGGGCTGCCGGCGCCGCGGGTGACCTTGGTCCGAAGCTTCACGGTGGAGAAGGTCGACTCGATCGGGTTCGTGGTCCGCAGGTGGATCCAGTGCTCGGCCGGGAAGTCGTAGAACGCCAGCAGTTCCTCCCGGTCCTCGGTGATCTTCGCGACGGCCTTGGGGAACTTGGCGCCGTAGGTCTTGGCGAACGCCTCGATCGCCTTCTCGGCGTGCGCGCGGTCCTCGGCGTTGTAGATCTCCTGCATCGCCTTCGTCGCGCCCGGCTGTGCGGACTTCGGCAGGGCGTTCGTGACATTGCGGGCCTTGTGGACCCAGCACCGCTGGTGGCGGGCAGCCGGGAACACCTCCGCCAGCGCCTTCCACAGGCCCATCGCCCCGTCGCCGACGACCAGCTCGGGATCGCGCATGCCCCGGCGGCGGCAGTCACGCAGCAGATCGGCCCACGACTCGGTCGACTCGCGCAGCCCCTCGGCCAGCGCGATCAGTTCCTTGGTGCCGTCCAGGCGCACGCCCATCAGCACCAGGACGCAGGAGTGCGCCTGGCCGAGCCGGACCTTGGGGTGCACCCCGTCCGCCCACACGTACACGTAGTCGGACTCGGCAAGGTCGCGCTGCTGGAATGCCCCGTGGTCGTCGCTCCACTGCTTCGTCAGCCGGGTCACGGTGGCCGGCGACAGCCCGGCAGAGCTGCCGAGGAACTGCTCCAGCGCGGGAACGAAGTCTCCCGAGGACAGTCCGTGCAGGTAGAGCAGCGGCAGCACCTCGCTGACCTTGGGAGATTTGCGGCACCAGGGCGGGAGGATCTTCGAGGAGAACCGCATCCGCTCGCCGGTGGCCGCGTCCACCCGCTTGTCGTTCACCCGCGGGGCCATGACCTCGACCGGACCTGCGGCGGTGGTCACGGTCCGGGGCCGGTGGTGGCCGTTGCGGACCACCAGGCGCCGCCCGGCCTCGTCCGTCTCGGCGGCCAACTCGGCTATGTACTGGTTGACTTCGGCCTCCAGCGCGGCGGCGAGCATCCGCCGGGCGCCCTCACGGACGATCTCGTCGATCAGGGAGCCGGACTCGGTCGAACCATCGGCATTCACTACGCTGAGCAAGGGCGTGCCTTCCCGACCCGCGCTGCGAACGCGGGCCTACTCGGTGACTTGTAGATCACTCGGGAAGGTACGCCCTTCGCGTCCCGTCCCGAAGACCGATCCACAAGTCCTGAGCATTGCTC
>NZ_BAAJXA010000109.1:0-1920 GCF_057537855.1 Streptomyces diversicolor | reverse complement strand
GCGTCCGCCGCCATGACCGTGTCGCAGACTTCGACCGGCCGCCCCTCGGTGTCGAAGGCGGTACGGATCAGGTGAATCACCGGCACACCGGAGGCCAGCCGGAGCGTCTTCACCTCGTCGGGCGAAGGCATCCGGGCGCGGATCTCCTCTTCGAAGTGGTCGAGGCGGTGGCCCAGCTCTTCGAGGCGGGCGTAGATGCCGCCGGGCCCGGGGTTGGGTTCGGCGATCTGGGTGCCGCGGGCGATGTCGAGGGGGAGGTAGGAGGTGGCGAACTCGACCGGCCGACCGTCGAGGAGGTACCGGCGCCGCCGGGCAAGCACGCGCCGCACGGACCCGAGCCGCGTGGAGACGTCCTGACTGGCCTTTTCCTCCTTGACCTCAAGGCTGTCGACCTGGGGGTGGCTGCCGGCCGCGTCCGCCTCCACGATGAACGCGGACTTTCCCTGCTCGCGATGGCGCCGGGCGAACCGGTCGGAGGCGAGCCGCCGCACGGGAGGCCGGGGCCGAACGAACACACCCTTCCCGTGCTCGGCATGCACCAGCCCTTCCCCCTGGAGGATGGAGAAGGAGTTCCGGACCGTCATCCGGGAGACTCCGTAGTGCTCGACAAGCTCGGCCTCTGAGGGCAGCTTCTCGCCCTCGCTGAACCGCCCACGGTCGATGGCTTCGCGCAGCTGGTCGGCGATCTGCCGGAAGACCGCACGATCGCTCGTGGGGTCGAGATCTCCGAGGAGGCCCGAAGGAAGAGCAGGGCTCACTTGTACTCCTTTAGGTATCTAGACGAGTGGGCGAGTGTTGTTGCTACGGTGGAGAGCCTAGCCAGCCGAGAGGGCCGAGGAACGTGAGCACAGAACGCCCGCACTCCGTGAGCGTCGCCGGGGTCGTCATAGACACCCGCGGCCGGGCCCTCCTGATCCAGCGCCGGGACAACGGCAAGTGGGAGCCGCCGGGCGGTGTCCTCGAACGCGAGGAGACCATTCCCGAGGCCCTGCAACGCGAAGTCCTCGAAGAGACCGGTATCAAGATCGCCCTTCCGGCGACCCTGACCGGCGTCTACAAGAACATGACGGGCCTGATCGTCTCCCTGGTCTTCCGTTGCGAGGCCGCCGACGGCACGCCCACGACCGGCGACGAGACCCGCGCACTGCGCTGGGCCACCCGTGAAGAAGTCTCCGAGCTTGCCGACGAGGCGTACGCCATCCGCGTCCTGGACGCGATGGACGCGGCGTCTCCACCTGCGATCCGCGCCCACGATGGCGTGAAACTCGTCTAGCCCGAACCCGCTGCACATGGCGGCCTACCAGCACGAAGGAACTTGTATGCACGAGTATACGAGTACAGTCCGGGTCTGGGGGCTCAGTTGCCCAGGTTTCCCGGAAGAGGTCAGCCGGGCCCGACGCTGGACCCGCGACATCCTGCGCGGCTCCCCTTTAGCCGAAGACGCCGAACTGATCGTGAGCGAGCTGAGCGCGAACGCGATCCTCCACACGGCCAGCGGTCAGGAGTCGGGCAGCTTCCATCTGGCCCTTGCGGTGTCAGCGCAGGTGATCGCGTTGTCGGTCACCGACGAAGGGGCCGCCGGCACAGCACCGAAGATCAGGCGCCAGGACCAGGAGGCCGAGCACGGCCGGGGCCTCGGCATGGTCAGCGCAATCGCGCATCGCGTCGTCGTCCACGAAAGCGACGGCGGCTACACGGTCACCGCCGAGCTGTTCGCAGGCCGACCGACCGGAGGCCACCCGTGCTGATGGACAAGCCGCAGCGGGGCTACTGGTGCGAGTGCTGGACCGAGGACATCACCGACGGGACGGGATGGCCGGCGCTCCGGGCATCCTTCGACGCCTACTCCGCACCCCAGGCAGACAGATGGGTCGCCATCGCACTCCGCACCATCTCACCGGCACTCGACCCCGACGCGTC
>NZ_BAAJXA010000108.1:0-2154 GCF_057537855.1 Streptomyces diversicolor | reverse complement strand
TACGGTAGACATAGAACGGATCTGCATCCGACAAATTCCATTCCCACCGGTACATCACACCGATGTACCCCACCGTCATGGAACTTGAAAACATCACCAATCGACCTTTCGACCGGCTTGCCGCTCCCGTCATAGGGCCGAATCCCTCACCGATTATCCAATTCTCGCTCTTCCGCGAGCCCTTCTGGACTCTGCTGGTGGTGCGGAGCAGTTGCAGACTCGCAAGAGCACAAGTTCAAGCTAAAGAACTTGAAGCGACTTTCTCAAGGCTCCGAAGGGAATCTGGTATGGGTGGGTGACGAGTTCCACCGGGAGATTCGCTCCATCAAGAAGTCGCATCATGTGAGATTTCGAGCAAATCTCTGCGCCTCGTGCAATAATGCCAGGAGTTAGCCCTTCGACTTTGCCTATAATGGCTTCGTTGACTACTTGTGGAGCCATGGGCAGCGCCTCCATCGCTCCCGGTATGTCGACATGAAGCGCATCTATGGCGATGATTGGCCCGCACAGGCACTCAATCTCGCTCGATACTTTGTGAAGCAGATCGGTTGTCGTGTTGAGCATGATGGCTACCCAGTCCCTCCGGAGTTCGTCGACTTCCTGGATGGGGCCAGTCGAGTCCCGAGTCTGCACATGGTGATGTACAAAGATTCAGCACTCTGGGAGCTGCATTCGGGGCCACCTTGTACGCATCGAGGTCATCGCCTTGCAGGAAGTCGTTATCACTCACGGTACCCCCAGCGATCTGAACAAAGCCCCAGCAGCTCTCTGCGGCATTACGAGCTTAGAATCTACGAGATTCGCTCGCATCATCATTTGCAGCATGACCCGGTGTTAGTCGAACCTTCGTGTCGTCATCCCGAAGTAGCCCATGGCAAATTGTAGAAATTCCAGTCGCGAATCCTGATCTGCTACTTCTGCGCGAACGAAGTACCTGCCCCCTCCTACCCTCTCCATGGGGGGCAGCTGGATGGAGCCTGGTTGGCGAGGTGCGGGAATTGCGAGTGTGTTCAGCTTGATCCATCCGTCGATTTGACTATCTGAGAGGAGTTCTGGCATGAAATCTCCGAACAGAGTGACGGCCAAGGGGCTGTAGTCGATGGAAAAAGATCCAGAGCTCTCATTCCAGAAGAAGTCGTAGCTGGCGAGGGGCGAGAGATAGTCGATGGTTCCCTTCAGGAACCACCAGCAAACTTCCCGGTAGTCTTCGCACTCGTCCAAGGTAGGCGGCTCTGCCCCATCGTGCTCAACTGCGTTGCGTAGCCGCCGGAGGCGGCGGAGCGTACGTTGAAGGATTACGCCCCAATTTTCGAGGAGGCCAAGCCAGCCGACATTTTTTGACTCAGGATACTGGCTGAAATCATATATCGAGTTCAGGTGTTCCAGTCGTGCGTCAACGGCGCGCTTGAGGGCTAGGACGGCGTCGATCCGGTCGTAGTCGCCGTGATGATTAGAAAGTCGATATGTCGCATGGCTGAAAGAGGCTTCGGCCCGCGAGATCATTGCTCGATCGTAATCGTTAATGCCGCTTTTTCCGTGGCCACTCTCGGTGAATTCGTGCAGACCGTTTTCCATCCACCAGTCTGACTTGGCGCTCTCCATGTGGTCATGCTAACGGTGCCTGCGGTGACGCTAAACCAAATATGCCGTCTGTTTGACCTGACATGAAGGTTGTGGCCGCCGAAGCGTCGTGAGCGCTCCTTCGAACGTATGGCAGCTGTCGGAGGGGGCTGTCGGTCGAGGAAGTGGGCCCGCTTCCCAGAGGTGACCCCTGGGCCGTCCCTGGGCCGTCCGACGCTCCCCGAGGCCACTCGGCGACGACCGACAGTGACAGTCGAGCCACCGCAGTCAGTAGCGAACCCCCAGGTCACAGCCCCCCGACCAAACGGGTTACCGCTCAAGCCTGGACCTCAGGCAAGATGGGGCGTTTCTCGCCGTGATCCGGAGCAGCAGTGATTAGCCCATCGAGCGATTGTGGGCACTGCGCCGGCACTGTACGTTCCCGCTCACGGATCGATGTAGCTCAGGGGGCGGGGATGTCTGGATACGGCCGCGCGGACAGTGAGTGGGACGAGCTGGTACATACCGGTCATTGCTTTCTCGTCGAGCGAGCAAAGCTGGGCAAGCTCACCTCGTACACCGAGCTCAACGTGA
>NZ_BAAJXA010000107.1:0-2275 GCF_057537855.1 Streptomyces diversicolor | reverse complement strand
CTAGCTCCGCGAGCCGCTTACATCGCCCGGCGTCAGTGAGTGTTCCACTGAGGAACGAGGTCTGCCCGTACTCCGTGTCAATGTGGTGGATCAGCCAGGAAAGGACGCGATTGGTGAGTGCAGGAACCTCTCGCAGCGCCGCGTCCCAGTCGTACTCGGGATCGTCGATACGGTCCTGATCGAGAAGCTGAAAAACCAGATGGGTGACGAGTAGGTCACCTCGCTGGCTCACATCGGCGGCGCGTTTCTGGAACCGCTTGCGTTCTTCGTTCAGGGCGGTGCCCACAGTGCGGTGCACGAGTACAGAGCGCCAGATATGGAAGGCCCCCGGCCGCTCCCCGAAGAGCCGAGGGTAGGCGCCTCCGCTGCCACGCTCCCAGAGAAGGTCCGTGTCCCGCTTTGCGCGCACGGCGAGTTCGGTGTTGCGGTGCGCGCAAGCCAGGGCAATGGCGGCGTGCACCACAGAGCAACCTTCGTCCGGCGCTGGATCGGGTTCACCACGCTTAAACACGTAGGATTTTTGCAGGGACAGCATGAAGTCCTCGCGGATCATCGCCTGCACCTCGTCGAGGGCGATGAAGTCGCGTTGCTCCACATGGTTCTGCGTATTAGTTGTCTCGGTGATGCGTTGTGCGAGATCCGGCATGCCCTTGTCGACGACGATCACCTTGACAGTGACTTCGGCGTCCTCAACCGCCTCGGGTGCCGCCTTCGTGGCGCGGTGTGCCGCTGCGACGGTCTGTGCGCCGTTCACGACGCTGACTCCTGAGATGCGCAGGTGCACAGGCTCGTCCGGACGGCGGCGACCCGGCCAATCCTCCTCCAGCGCATCGCACAGCACTGTCACGCCGTTGTTGAAGAGCCAGAAGTTCTCCGGCTCGTCCACCAGGGTGCCGAGCATGCCGGAATTGACTCGGGTTGTACCGAGGGACTGACGCAGGTTCTGCTCGTAGAGCCGGCTTTCGTGCTCCTGGTACCACTCGGCGATGTTGCTGGCCGGAACGGTGCCCTGGTAAGCGGTGAGTGGAGTGTTCCGCCTGAGCCAGTTCGTCATTCGTACTGTCACCCGCACAGGTTCGGGAGTCAGGTCCTCCCGGATCTGCTGCAGGATGTCCGCAGCGTGGACCACCCGGTACTCGAGGACCGGACCGAGGCCGTTGAACTCGTTCCGAGCATCGTCGAGAACGGTTGTGGTCTCCTTGCTTAGGCCCCCCACACCCATGACAGCGATTACGAGAGTCACCTTGAGTCGGGCATCGTGCATCGCGGCGTTGACTCGAGCAGCGATTGGCTCCAGGCGATCGTTGAAGCGGTCGAAACTTCGTTGTTCGATGAGTCGGAGACCAGCGATGAGCTTGTGTGCCGCGTTGGTGTCGAGCTTGCCCTTGCCCTCGTCACTCCACTTAGCTTGGACGAGCCAAACCTCTTGTGTGCCCTCGGTGACAGCCACGCCGTCAATGCCTTGGTCATCTTCACCATCAATGACGGAGGCGCCGGCGGTCTTGTGATCACAGCCCGTCACTACGCGTACAGCAGCCGCTGTCAACGCGCGGGATAGGAAGCGCTGTTCGTAGCCTTGCTGGTCGTACCCTTTGAGGTCCTCGTCGTAGATGAGGCCCTGGTACTGCTGCAGAAGCGCAGTGCGGATCTGGTGGATACGGATGGGAGCCGTTGCAGCCCTGCGCTCTGTCTCGTCCAAGTCTTCTCCCAGTGCCCTGCGTTGCGTCGCCCTGACACAGTCTAGGGACAGACCAGGAAGGCAGGGTGCTGATCGACGCCCCAGTGGGTCTGAGTTCCGATCGCCTGACGCAAAGGTCATCCCGTCGCCTGTTCTCGAAGATGCCGCTGCTGACGCGTGAGCGCTGCGTGAGCGGACGGGGTGGTACAGGATGGACCGGATGGCACGCGGGGCTTGATCTCACCTGTCCGACCTGGGAAAACGGGATTCGGTGGCACCTCCCACCCTCACCCGTCACGATCTTGCAGGCCCTCGTAATGCCCCGGTCATCCGCTATACGGGTCCAGGGTGATGAGAGTTCGCCTGGCATCGGCGAGGGTCTGGCGGAGGTCAAAGGACGTCGAGCGGATCAGAGGCACCGGGTAGCTGGGGTAGGCGTCGGCGTGCGCGGCAGCCGTGATCAGTTGGCAGGTGGCGAGGATCGTGGTCAGCAGGCTGGTGGCGAAGAGGGTCTGAGGGTCTGGGATGGACGTGTTGGGCGGGCGGAATAGGACGGCAACGATGCTGCGGTGCCAGGAGGGGTCCAGCGAGTCAGGG
>NZ_BAAJXA010000106.1:0-2366 GCF_057537855.1 Streptomyces diversicolor | reverse complement strand
TGTCGGCGTACACACGATCGTCCCCGGTCGCGTACGAGTGAAAAGGGACGCTTGATGGTGCGGTGAATCGTGGTGCCCGGCACTCTGCTGCTCGTCCGGTGAGGGGTGGCGGAGGGCGGTGACGCGGTGGTTTTGGACCCGCAGCGCTGGCTGGAACTGCGGCGGTTTCGTGCTCTGGTCGAGTCAGGAGCGGTCAGTCTGACCGAGGTGGCCAAGGAGACTGGGCTGGACCGCAAGACGGTCCGCAAGTATCTGTCGAGCACGGCAGCGTCGGTGCCGCCGAGACGGACGTCGAACGGCCGGCCCCGGAAGAAGGTGGTCGACGAGGTCGCCCCGTTGATCGACGCGATGCTGCGGGCAGAGATCCTCATCAAGGGCGCCGTGGTGCACGAGCGTCTGGTGAAGGAGTACGGCTCGACGATCAACTATCAGCGGGTCAAGCTCTATCTGCAGGAGGCCCGGCCGCGGATCGCGGGTGAACTGGGCATCGAGCCGCGAGAGTTGGCGGGTATGCACCGCCGCTTCGAGGTGGTTCCCGGGGCCCAGGCTCAGGTCGACTGGGGCGATGAAGGCAAGATCCTCGCCCACCTGGGAATCCCGAAGGTCTACTCGTTCCACATGGTGCTGTCGTACTCGCGCGACCCGTTCTGCTGCTTCACCACGAGCCAGGACCTACAGACCTTCTTCGACTGCCACCGGCGGGCATTTGCGCACTTCGGCGGGGTGCCGATGTCGATCGTCTACGACCGGACCAAGACCGTCGTGCGCCGGCACGTCGCCCCGGGCGAGGCGGTGCCGCTGCATCCGGAAGCGGTCGGCTTCGCCGGCCACTACGACTTCGACATCGACGTGCTGGCCGCCTACCGGCCCACCGGGAAGGGCCGGGTCGAACGCCAGGTGTTGATCGTGCGTGATCACGTGCTGGCCGGGCGGGCGTTCTCCTCGCTCGAGGAGCTGGATGCCGCCTTCATGGCGTGGGTGCCGCAGCGACGCGCCCGCACCCACGCCACCCACCACGAGGTCATCGGACACCGGGCCGCCCGGGATCACGCCGCCCTCAAGCCGTTGCCGCCCTCGCCCTATCTGGTGGCCGAGCGGCATCTGCGGCCGGTCGGCAAGGACTGCCTGGTCGCGTTCGACGGAAACCTCTACTCGGTGCCCGCCCGCAAGGTCCGCCCGCGTCAGCTGGTGGAGATCCGGGCGACGAAGTCCCAGGTCATGCTGCACTCGACCGTCCCCGATGCCAGCGGCGAGACCCTGCTGTCCAGCCATCCGCGGGCGGTCGGCCGCGGCGTGGTTGTCAAGCAGGACGAGCACTGGGACGGCCTGCCGACCGGCAAGAACCGCCGCACCACGACGGGCGACAGGCCGCCACCACCGCGGAGCGAGTCCTCCGCGTCGGGTCGCATCGGACCGTTGCAGGCCCTGTTGAACCGGGCCGCTGCAACCCAGATCGAGGTCGGGAGGCGGCCACTGTCGGTCTATGACGAACTGACCGGCACCCGTCCCTTCACCACCAACTCCCCGACGAAGGAGTCGTCTTGAGCGAGCTGACCGGCAACCGCATCCGCACCACGGCCGGCAAGCTCGGCCTGCCCCACCTGGCAGAGACCATCAACGAGTACACCCGCCGGGCCGACGAGGCGAAGATGGGCTACCTCGACTTCCTCGACCTGGTCCTGTCCGAGGAACTCGCCGTCCGCGACGACCGCCGCTTCCGCCAGGGCCTGCGGCTGTCCAAGCTGCCGCACCACAAGACGCTGGACGAGTATGACTTCTCCTTCCAGCCCGAGCTCGACCCGCGCAAGGTCAAAGACCTCGCCAGCCTCTCCTTCGTCGACGGCAAGGCGAACGCCGCGCTGCTGGGGCCGCCCGGGGTGGGCAAGACGCATATCGCCGTCGCTCTCGCGGTCGCGGCCTGCCGGGCCGGCTACTCGATCTACTTCACCAGCCTCGACGACATGGTCCGCAACCTGAAAACCGCCGAGTCGGCCGGACGGCTGGTCAACAAACTCGGCACCTACCTGCGGCCGAGCGTCCTTGTGGTCGATGAGGTGGGCTACCAGCCCCTCGAACGAGCCGAGGCGAACCTGGTCTTCCAGGTCATCTCCAAGCGTTACGAGAAGGGCTCCATCATCCTGACCTCGAACAAGACCTTCAGCGAATGGGGCCAGGTGTTCGGCGACGAGGTCCTCGCCACCGCGATCCTCGACCGCCTCCTCCACCACTGCGAAGTGATCGCAATCAACGGCCCGAGCTACCGGCTCAAGAACCGCCTCCAGGCCATCGAGCGAGAGACCGACGTGGCCTAACAACTGGGGACGTTCAAACGTACCGGCCCGGCCCGAAGGGAGAGTACGCCGACA
>NZ_BAAJXA010000105.1:0-2549 GCF_057537855.1 Streptomyces diversicolor | reverse complement strand
TCCGTGCCGGCGATGCCGGTGGTGGTCTTCGTGACCGTGGCCGACGCTGGCTCTTGCGCGCCGGTCGCCTCGGCGAGCAGGAAGCGCGCGAGCACCTCAGGGGTGGGGTGGTCGAAGGTGAGCGTGGCCGGCAGGGACAGGCCGGTGGTTCTGGCCAGCCGGTTGCGCAGTTCGACGGCGGACAGCGAGTCGAAGCCCAGTTGGGTGAACGGGCGCCCGGGTTCGATCTGTGCGCGGTCGGTGTGGCCGAGCACCTGGGCGATGTGATCGAGCACGGTATCCAGGACGAACCGCTCACGGCTGCTCCCGGGCAGCCGCCACGTGCCGGCGGCTCCCTCCGGTCGTCGCCGGACGGCGGCGGCGTCCGGGCGCAACACTGCGAGCAGTGGCGTCCGCGGCATTGCCCGCACGTTCAGGTCGGCGGGCATGACCAGCGCGCGTTCCTGGGCGAGAGCGGCGTCCCACAACGCGAGCCCGGTCTCGTCGGTGAGCGCGGTCATGCCGTGCCGGGCGGCACGGTCCCGGTCGACGGAGCCGCCCATGCCGGCGTCGCGGTCCCACAGGCCCCAGGCGAGCGCGATGCCGGTGCCGCCCCGGGCTCGGCGGTTCTGGATCACCGCGTCCACGGCGGCGTTGGCCGCCGCGTAGGTGCCCTGGCCGGGGTTGCCGAGCACACCGGCGCTCGAAGAGAACGCGACGAACAGGCGCGCTTCGGGGCACAGTTCGTCGAGGTGGCGCAGCGCGTCCACCTTGGGTGCGAGGACACGCTCCAGCCCGTCGGCGGTCAGCGTGCCGATCATGCCGTCTTCCAGGACACCGGCGGCGTGTACCACTCCGGTGACGTCATGGTGGGCGACGAGTTCGGCGAGCGCGTCGCGGTCGGTGACGTCGCAGGCGACGACCTCGACCCCGGGCAGCCGCTCGCGCAACTCGTTCATGCCGGGTGCCTCCGGGCCGCGCCGTGAGGCGAGCACGACCCGCTCGGCACCGGCGGCGAGCAGGTGCTCGGCGAACAGCGGGCCGAGCCCGCCCGTACCGCCGGTGAGCAGCACGGTCCCGGTGACGGCGGGTGGCTCGGACGCGACGGTGGGCAGTCGAACCAGCCGGGGTGCCAGTACGTCGTCACGCACGGCCAGTTGCGGTTCGTCGGCCGGGAGAGCCGTGGGCAGGTCCGCGCCGGCCGCCAGGTCGACGAGGGTGATTCGGCGGCCCGGCTCCTCTGCCTGGGCGCTGCGGGCCAGTCCCCAGACGGCGGCCATGGCCGGGTCGGCCGACTCGTCGGGGACGGTGGCCACGGCACCGCGAGTCACCAGCACGAGGGAGCCCTCGGTTTCCCGGAGCAGGTCGAGCGCCCAGCGGGCCGCCTCCGACGGACAGCCGGTGGACGGGGCTTCATGCACGGCGCCGGCCGGCGAGGTCGTGGTGTCGTCGGTGACGGGCTGCCAGTCGACGGCGTACAGGGCGCCGGGACGGGTGGCGCGCGCCGGTCGTACGCGCAAGGAGTCGACCGTCAGCACCGGGGCACCAGCCGTGTCGGTGACGGTGAGCCGGGTGGCGTCCTTGCCCTCCGGGGTGAGCACGGCGCGCACGCGGGTGGCCCCGGAGGTGTGGAGAGTGACGCCTCTCCAGGCGAACGGCACCAGCGGCTCCGCGGCGTCGGTGGCCGCGGCGTGCAGGCAGGCGTCGAGCAGTGCGGGGTGCACACCGAAGCCGTCGCCGCCCAGGCCCGGCAGCTCGGCCTCGGCATACGTGGTGCCGTCGCGCCGCCAGGCCGCGGTGAGCCCCCGGAAGGCGGGTCCGTAGCCGAGTCCTCGCTCGGCCAGGTCCGGGTAGAGGCCGTCCAGCGGAAGCGATTCGGCCCCGGCGGGCGGCCAGGTGTCCGTCGGCACCGGATCGGCGGCCGACGCGGGCCCGATGGCCGGGGCGAGGGTGCCGGTCGCGTGCAGGGTCCAGTCCTCGCCGTCGCGACTGTGGACCGCCACGGCACGGCGGCCGTCGGCTTCCGGCGGGTCGAGAACCAGCTCAAGGGTGGTGGGTACCGGGATCTGGGACTGGATGACCAGTTCGTCGAGGACGGGGCAGCCGGCCCGGTCTCCGGCGGCGATGCACAGATCGACCAGCGCGGTGCCGGGGAGCACAGCCTGTTCGTACACCCGGTGATCGGCCAGCCAGGACTGCTGCCTCGCATCGAGGCGAACGGTGAGGACGAGCGTGCCGTTCGAGGGAACCTCGGCCAGCGCGGTCAGCAGCGGATGACCCAGGTCGGCGACGCGGGAGGCCAACGAAAGCCAGTAGGGGCGGTGTTGGAAGGCGTAGGTGGGCAGGTCGACGCGGCGGGCCCCGGTCCCGGCGAACACCGCGGGCCAGTCCACCTCACGACCCCACTGCCACACCCTGCCCACCGCACCCAGCAGCGTCTCCACCTCAGGCCGCCCCCGACGCATCCCCGCCACCGCAGGAACCTCACCGAACAACCCACTCAACACACCATCAGGACCCAACTCCAGCACACCATCCGCACCCAGCGCGGCCACATTGTCCCCGAACAA
>NZ_BAAJXA010000104.1:0-2927 GCF_057537855.1 Streptomyces diversicolor | reverse complement strand
CCCCTCGCCTGGTGGTTGTGGACGTGCCAGAAGACTCCACGGCGGCGTGGAGACCCCGTCGTGGAGTCGATCCACTGCTTCGCTCACAGGTCGAATAATGCGTCGCCCGCGTCCGATACTGCTTTCAGCGCCTTGGTTGCCTCTGTGGGTACGGGAAGGATGCCCGCGGTAGTCAGGTCCGCCACCGTGATCAGTGGACTCCCGCACACCTCATTGAACAGGTCGGCCTGCGCCGGTTCCTCGCGCACGAGTAGGCCGAGGACGTTCAGCAGCTCCAGCAGTTCCGTGGTCCATGAAGGAAGCCAGTGCCGAGCGAAATGATGGTCCAGTTCGAGGCGTCGCTTGCCGGCGGGATCCCTCCGGCGGTAGCCGAACCACTTGTCGAGAACGTTCATCCCGGACACTTCGTACTCCCGCACCGCGCGAGGCACCGGGCTGATCCGGCCACGGCCGATCCACAGGTCCTGTGTCACGGGGTCGTATGCCAGCCTCTCCGGCATGGCTTCTGCGTCGTCCGGAATCTCCGCGAGGCAGCGAGGGCGGTCGTGTGGCAGCGCCACCCTGCCGTACGGTCTTCCGGCCGCCTCGTCGGCGTATCGCTCGCCGTAGGTGTGCAGCCACAGGACACGCTGGCCGATGTCAACCGCCCGCTCCCACAGCCAGAGGTCAACGGTGAGGGGGATCCGGGCGCCCGGGACTTCGAGGTCTTCCTGGAATCGAGCTGTGTACTCCGGGTGGGACGCGATCGCTGCGATATATGCCAGCAGGGCTTCGGCGACGACCGGTACGCCAAGCCGCCCTGAGAGTAGGCGAAGCAGACCGGGTGTGACGTTGGGCAGCGTGCCAGCGGCGTTGCGGTAGAGAGGACGGGCGCAACCACTGCGGTTGTTGAAGTAGTCCATGTCGGGAATGAGGGCGCTGAAGACCAGCGACGGCCCATTGACGACCGGGTGGGCGTTCTGCTCGATGGTGTAGATCTGGCGGTCGCTGCGGACGCGCCATAGGTCAGCTCTGCCCCGTTCCATCAATCGGCTGTCCGGCAGGACGTACTGCCGATCGAACGATCGGTACCCGACGGGTACGGTTGATGCGTTCGTCCTGTACTCGGCGGCGAGTGGTGTCCGTCCGTGGGATTCGACGCCCGGCAGGGGCGGGACATTGTCGTGAGGCGTCCGCTCGCCCGAGTCTCCGAGCATCTCGGCGCGTCGCTCGGTGTCCCCCGCGAGAAATCGCCGCCACCGTCTGTGAAGCGTGTCCTGGTCCGGTGCGTAGACCCACATGCGCCCCGGTGTAACGCCACGCGACGACCACGGCATGAGGTCACTCAGCTGCGGAGAGGACTCCCACAGGTCGCTTCCGGGTGGCAGGAAGGCATCCGTCTTGCCCGTGGCGCACTCGCGCCATTCGGCGTCGTCGAGCCTAAGGGCCGCCAGACGTTCGATCTTCTCGGCGCGGCGTCCAGCGACCTTGAGGTGTCTCACCTCGGCGTTCTGCCGCTCCGCCCGCGGCCTGGGGCTGTCCCGCCAGCGTACGAAGATCGCGATGCATAACTCCTGGGCGACCTCGGGGAAGATGCGGGTGGCAACATCCGCGCGGTGGCCCTCCGGCGACAGGTCGATGATCCAGCCTTCGTCGGCGGTTTCACGCAGGTAACGTCGCATTCCGACGAACGCCCGCCCCTTGAGCCATGCCTTCGGCGTGATCAGCGCGACCACACCGAATGGCGCGTCGTCGTGTGCGTCGAAGACCTTCCAGGTGGCCCAGCGCCAGAAATAGACGTAGAGGTTGGCGATCTTAGATTCGTACCTGCCGTTGCCGGGTTGCCTGAAGGCCCTCAGCGGGGCGGGGATGTCCACCTCCGGCTCCCCTCGCTCCACCCACTTGCCGGCGCCGCGTTTCACGGCGTCGTGAGGCGGGTTGCCCATGACGACCATGACACGCTCGTCCCGCTTGACCTGATTGGCCTGGCGGCGGGATTCGGCGAGCGCGCGGTAGGTGTGGGGAATCCAGTTGAACTCCGCTGTCGGGCTGTCCAGGGCGTCAGCCACTAGCAACCTGAGTCCCTGGGCGGGAGCCGCGGACCCATACTGCTTGAGCATTGCGTGCATGCGCAGTTCTGCGACGGCGAACGGGCCGACCTGCATCTCGAAGCCCACCAGCCGACGCCCCACCATCTCGCGCAGGCGCGGGCCCACTGCGCCCGGGCCCTCTTCCTCGGCTATTGTCCCGGCAGCCAGCTCCAGCGCAGATAGCAGGAAGGTGCCGGTGCCCATGGCCGGGTCTACAAGGACCACATCGGGAGAAGCGAAGCCGGACGGGATACGGAAGCCCTCTCGCCGCAGGACGTCTTCGACGAGCCGGGCCATGGCCGAGACGACGCCATGCGGTGTGTAGTACGAGCCTGTACGTATCCGCAGCTCAGGGTCGTAGATATGAAGGAAGTGCTCGTAGAGCAGGAAGTAGGCGTCGCCGGTTCCGTCGTCCAGTACGTCCCATCTGACCGCGCCGATGACACGAAGCAGCGTGTTCAACGTGGTGGACAGCCCAGCCACAGAATCGCCGGCCAGGACATCCAGCGCCTGCCCCATCAACGAGTGCTTCTTGCCCAGCTTCGTGGCGATGCTGTGCATGGTCTCGCCCTCGAAGGCGATCTCCTCCACCCGGGCGAGCAGAAGGGCGAACACTACGGCTTGACCGTACTGTTCGACGAACTCGGCGTCGGTTGCCTCCGGGAACAGCAAGTGCCGCCAGTCCTTGGCCAGTTTGGTGAAGGCCGGCCGACGGCGTCGACTCTTTTCCTGCGCGATCGCCTCACCGACCTCTTCCGATAGAAGTTGGCAGAGCCCGGCGACTGCACGGATAAGCTGGTTCGTAGTGCGGGGCGTCTGCGGCTCCCAGGTCAGGAAGTCGTACAACACCCGGGCTAG
>NZ_BAAJXA010000103.1:0-3403 GCF_057537855.1 Streptomyces diversicolor | reverse complement strand
GTCCGCTTATGCCGTGTGCCGGGTTATGCCGACTGTGGCAGCGACATCATGATGAGCTCTGTGCCTGCCTCGGAATGGTCGGCATAACCCGTAGCCTCCGGCTCAGAGTGTTCGGAGGAACGCCAGCAGGTTGTCCGGAGCGGTGAAGCGTCCGGGGGTGCTGCCGGCGGGAGCCGTGCGCGCGAGCGCACGTTCTTTGATGGTCATGTCGGCGTGCAGATAGATTTGTGTGGTTTCAGTTGATTCGTGGCCGAGCCAGAGGGCGATCACGGAGACGTCGACTCCGGCGTGAAGGAGTGCCATTGCGGTGCTGTGCCGCAGGGTGTGCGGGGTGACGTGCTTGCCGGCCAGGGACGGGCAGGTGACTGCGGCGGTCCGGGTGTGCTTGGTGACGAGGGCTTCGACGGCATCCCGGCTGAGTGGGGTGTCGCGGCGGGTCGGGAACAGCGGATCGCCTCGCTCGCCGCCTCGCTCCTTCAGCCAGATCTTGAGCACTTTGACGGTGTCGCTGGTCAGCGGGGTGCACCGGTCCTTGCGGCCCTTGCCGTGACAGCGCAGGTGAGGACCGGAGCCCAGATGGACGTCCTGGAGCGTGAGCCGGGTCAGCTCGCTGACGCGCAGTCCGGTGTGGACGCCGGTCAGGAGCAGGGCATGGTCGCGCCGTCCGGTCCAGGTGGTGCGGTCCGGGGCTGCGACGAGGGCGTCGGTCTCCGTGGTGGTCAGGTAGTTGACGATGGCCCGGTCGAAGCGTTTGGGCGGGATCGCCAGCACCCGCTGGATCACCGCCGCGTGTTCGGGTGCCCGTAGGGCCGCGTAGCGGAAGAACGAGCGGATCGCGGCGAGCCGGGCGTTGCGGGTCGCCGCGGTGTTGCCGCGGACGGTTTCAAGATGCTGGAGGAACGCGCCGATCGCCGGTGCGTCCAGGTCGGCGATGCTCAAGCGGGCCGGCGGCCGGCCGGTGCGCTGCTCGGCGAAGCCGAGCAGGAGGGTGAAGGTGTCGCGGTAGGCCGCGATGGTGTGCTGGCTGGCCTGGAGTTGGAGCATCAGTTTGTCGGTGAAGAAGCCCTGCAGCAGGGGCGCGAGGTCGCTCATGGCCGGCCTCCGAAGCTGTGCTCCAGGCGGGCCGCGGCCAGGGACAGGAGTTCCGGCGAGCCGGAGAGATACCAGTAGGTGGACTTCGGGTCGGCGTGGCCGAGGTAGGTGGTCAGCAGCGGGAGCTTCGCCTGGACGTCCGCGCCGTCGCGGTACCACTGCAGCAAGGTCGTGGTCGCGAAAGTGTGGCGAAGATCGTGCAAGCGGGGCCTGCGGTGGCCCTCACCTGCGGTGATGCCCGCCGCCGACAGCAGGTGGACGAAGGTGCGCGGGAGGTTGTGGGAGTCGAGCCGGGTGCCGCGGGTGGAGACCAGGAAGGCCGCCGTGCTCGGGATGGGCCGCTGGAGATCACGCTCCCGGGCATACCTGCGTAGCGCCGTGACAGTGCTGGCATGCACCGGGACCTGCCTCGACTTGCCGAACTTCGTCTCCCTCACGGTGAGAAGACCACCGGCAAGATCGACGTCGGTGCGGTCCAGGCCGCAGACTTCGAACGTGCGCAGGCCGCTCACGGCCAGCATGCCGAGGAACGTGTGCCAGGTGCGGGCCCGGAAGGCCGGACTCAGGACACTCGTCGCCGCGAGCAGGCGGTCCAGCTCGGCGGGGGTGAACAGGTGCGGGGTGATGCGCCGGTAGTGGTGCGGCAGGGCATCATCGGGCGGTATCTCGGTCGCCGGCTCCAGAGTCTTCAGGTGCCGGGCGAAGATCCTCACGACCATCAGCCGCCGGCTCCAGTGCACTTCATCGGTGCTGCGGGGCGTATCCGTGGCCCAGGCGAGCGCGGCCCGGGTGGTCAGGACGGTCTCGCCTGTGTCCTCCAGGTAGTTGATGAAGCTCATCAGCTTTCCGCCGAAGGTCGTCAGCTTGAATCCCAGCCGACGGCGCATGGCCAGGTACTCCTGCGCGTGCTGTCGAAGCGTGGTCACCGGGCACCGCCTTCCGGCCACGGCTGGGACAGGGACCGCAGGGCTTCATGGTCGACTTTCGCGTAGATGGCGGTGCTCAACTGGCTGCGGTGGCGGAGCACTTGGCCGACCTCGGGCAGCGGGGCCCCGGCCCGCAGGATGGTGGTGGCCAGGGTGTGGCGGAGCCGGTGGGCTCCCAGCCGTGGCAGTCCGGCCCTCTCGCAAGCCCGCCCCATGATCGCCCGGATGCAAGCTCCGGTCAGTGCCTGGTAGGGAGCCCTGGCGGTGAGGAACACGGCCGTGGCCGAACACCGGGGTCGATCCGACATGAGGTAGTCCGAGAGCACCTTGCCGACCTCGGCGGTCAGCGGCAGCCGTTCGACGCGAGAACCCTTGCCCCGCACGGCGATCTCACCCGCGTGCCAGTCGATGTCGCTCAGCTGGAGTGCGGCGACTTCCGCGCCGCGCAGCCCCAGACGGGCGAGCACCGTCAGTACCGCCCTGTCCCGCCGCCCCGCCGAGGACTCCGGGTCCGGTGCGAACAGCAGCGCGGACACCTGCTGCGATTCCAGTCCACGAGGCAGAGAACCGAGCCGCCAGCCCGCCACCGCGGGAACCGACCCGGTCAGCGGTGCCGGGATCCGGCCGTCCACGTGCAGGTAGCGCAGCAGTGAGCGGACCGCGGTCACCAGGGCTTTCGCCGACCACACGCTCTCGGCGTCCGCGGTGTGCCGCACCATGAACGCGGTCACCCGCACGGCATCCAGCCGGGCCAGCGAGTCCTGCAGCGGATCCGGCAGCGCAGCAAGGAACTTGCGGGCCTGGCCGCAGTAGCAGCGGACCGACTCGGCCGCCAAGCCCCGCTCCCCGAGCAGGTAGGCGCCGTAGTCCGCCAGCACCTCCTGGACCGCGTCGCCGCCGGCCTCGACCGGAACAGGAACCGTACCGGTGTGCCGCAGCACCTTGATCACGGCTCCGAGCGACCGTCGGGCCACCGGCTCGGAGGAGCACACCGCCCGCCGGAAGGCCAGGAACTCCTCGACCCTCGCCGGCGTCAGCCCGGCCGCGACAAGCTCACGCCGTTCCATCCACAGGCTCAGGCGCCGCATCATGAGCACCGCGTCCTTCACCGACGCCGCCGCGTACCCCCGGGCCACCAGCTCCGTACGCACCAGCGACTCGTACGTGGCCAACGGCCCCGTCACCACCAACGGCACCGGCCCACGGCGCCGCTCTCCGATCGCATCCATGATCTTCTCCTGTCTGCAGGCAACTCGCCTACGCAGACAGGGATACGAGCCTCCTCAGGCGGAAGCCGCCGGTTATGCTGAAGTTTTCGAAACCAGACCCCAGGTCCGTCATGCTGTCGCTGCCACAGTCGGCATAACCCGGCACGCGGCATAAGC
>NZ_BAAJXA010000102.1:0-3761 GCF_057537855.1 Streptomyces diversicolor | reverse complement strand
TTTCCAACACCACCGCTATTGGCCCGCACCACCCACGGCTATCGGTGGCCACGACGCCGACAACACCGGACATCCGTTGCTCGCGGGTGTGGTGGAGGTGCCGTCCACTGGGGCGTTGGTGTTCACCGGCCGCCTCGATGCGGGACAGCACTCCTGGCTGGCCGATCACCGGGTGCACGACCAGGCCGTGCTGCCCGGTGCCGCGCTGGTCGATCTGTGCATCGCCGCCGGAGACCGGGCCGGCTGCCCCGTCCTTGACGAACTGGTCATCCAGGCCCCGGTGGTGGTGCCCGCGACCTTGCGGATCGTGGTCGACGCGGCCGGTTCCGACGGCGTCCGGCCGGTCACGGTGCACAGCCGGGCGGGGGAGCAGTGGGTCCCGCACGCCACGGGTGTGCTGAGTGACCGGGTGCCCGCCGAGCCGGAACCGGTGGCGGGTGCCTGGCCGCCCGCCGACGCCAAGCCGCTGGAACTGTCCGGTGCCTACGCGCGGTTCGCCGCGGCGGGCCTGGGCTACGGTCCCGCCTTCCAGGGGCTGACCGCTGCCTGGGCCGGTCCCGAACCGGGCGAGGTCTACGCGGAAGTCGAACTGCCCGAGGCCGTGGCGGGGCAGGAAGCCGTCGAGGGTTACGGGATCCACCCCGCCCTGCTCGACGCCGCCCTCCACGCCGCGATCCTCGTCGGCGACGACGAGACGGTGCTGCCGTTCGCCTGGAACGGGGTGTGCCTGCATGCGATCGGCGCCACCCGGCTGCGCGTCCGTCTCAGCGTGCAGGACAACAAGATCCGTCTGCTGGCCTCCGACCCGGCCGGTGCGCCGGTGCTCACCGTCGACACGCTGGTCGGGCGCCCCTTCACCGCCCCGCCCACCTCCGCTGTACCCCAGGGGGCCGACGATCTCTACCGCGTCGACTGGATCCCGGTCGCAGTGCCGGACGCCGACGCCGGGGCCGACCTCCGCCTCGTCCCCGAGGTACTGCGGATGCCGGCCGCCGGCGGCGACGAACCCGAGTCGGTCCACCGCGTCTGCCACACACTGCTCGCCGGGCTCCAGCACTGGCTGACCGCACCCGACTCGGACACGTCCCGGCTGATCGTGCTCGGCGAGCGCGCCGTAGGCGCGTACCCCGGTGAGAGCGTCGACCCCGCCATGGCCGCCGCCTGGGGCCTGGCCGCCAGCGCCCAGGCCGAGACCACCGGGCAGATCACCCTCGTCGATCTGGCCCCCGGCACCGACGTGGACGACGGCCTGCTGGCCGCGCTGGCCGCCACCGGCGAACCCCAGCTCGCGGTCCGCCCCACCGGCGTGCTCGCCCCCCGGCTGGTGCGCATGAACGACCGCGCCGACCTGCCCATCACCCCCGCCGCGCTGGCCGGTCCGGTGCGCGTCGGGATGCGCGACGGCGGCAGCGTCGACGATCTGGCCTGGCTGCCCGCCCCCGAGGCGGACCGCGATCTGGAACCCGGCGAGATACGTGTCGCCGTCCACGCGGCCGGCCTCAACTTCCGTGACGTCATGACGGGCCTCGGCCTGGTGGCCGGCGACGTCGGCCGGTTCGGCGGCGAGGCCGCCGGTACCGTGCTGGCGGTCGGCTCCGCCGTGACCGACCTGGCCCCCGGTGACCGGGTGGTGGGCATGACCGCGGGCGCGTTCGGCTCGGTACTCGTCGGTGACCGACGCACGTGGGCGCGGATACCCACGGGACTCACCTGCGCACAGGCCGCCGCCCTGCCCATCGTCTGCCTGACCGCCTGTCACGGCCTTGTGGAGCTTGCGCGGCTGAAGCCCGGGCAGAAGATCCTCGTGCACGCCGCCGCGGGCGGGGTCGGCATGGCCGCCACCTACCTGGCCCGGCACCTGGGCGCCGAGGTGTACGGCACCGCTCACCCTTCGAAGTGGCCGGTGCTGCGTGAGCTGCTCGGTTTTGACGACGAGCACCTCGCCGGCTCGCGCGACCTGGGCTTCGCGGACTCCTTTCCGAGCGACTTCGACGTCGTCCTCAACTCGCTGACCGGCTCCTTCATCGACGCCTCGCTGAGGCTGCTGCGGCCCGGCGGTATGTTCCTGGAGATCGGCAAGACCGACATCCGTACGTCCGAGCAGGTCGACGCCGTCCGCGACGACATCGACTACCGGGCCTTCGACCTGCTCAACCAGTCGCCGGACCGGGTCGCCGACCTGCTGGCCACCGTGTGCGCGCTCGTAGAGAGCGGCGACCTGCCACCGCTGCCGGTGACGGCCTTCGACATGCGGCAGGCCCCAGAGGCGTTCCGGCACATGAGTCAGAGCCGGCACACCGGCAAGATCGTGCTGACCATCGACCCGCCGCACGACCCCGACGGCACCGTCCTGATCACCGGCGGCACGGGCGACCTGGGCCGCCTGCTGGCCCGGCACCTCGCCGACGCCGGCCACCGCCGACTGCTGCTGGTGTCCCGGCGCGGCCCGGCCGCCCCCGGCGCCGAGGAACTGCGCGACGAGTTGGCCGCGGTCGGCGCGAGCGTCGATATCGAGCCCTGCGACATCACCGACCGCGAGGCGGTGGCCGCACTGCTCGCCAGTCGGCGCATCACCGGCATCGTGCACACCGCAGGCGTGCTCGACGACGGTCTGATCGGCGCACTCTCCCCGCAGCGGACGGACCAGGTGCTGCGCGCCAAGGCAGACGCCGTCGCGTATCTCGACGAACTCTCCCGCGACCTGGACCTGAGCCTGTTCGCGGTGTTCTCCTCCGCCACCGGTGTACTCGGCGGCCCAGGACAGGGGAACTACGCGGCGGCCAACGCGGCCATCGACGCGATCGTCCGCCGCCGTCGCGCCGCCGGACTGCCCGGCATCTCGCTCGCATGGGGACTCTGGGACCGGCCGGGCGGAATGGCCGGCGGACTCACGGACGCCGACCGCGCCCGCATGGCCCGGCGCGGCGCCGCGGCGATGGACGGCCCGGCAGGCATGGCCCTGTGGGACGCCGCGCTCACCCACAACCGGGCCCTCATGGTGCCCGCCCGGCTCGACCTCACCCACGCCGGACAACTCCCACCGATCTTCTCCGGCCTGGCACCTCGTGCCGATCGTCGCCGCGCTGGACAGGCCACGGAGCCGAACGGTGACCTGCGCAGCCGGCTGCTCGCCGTGCCGCCCGCCGACCGGTCCCGGCTCGTCACGACGACCGTCACCGAACACGCGGCCCGCGTCCTCGGCCGCACCGACCCCGCCGGCCTGGACGCCGAACGGCCCTTCACCGACCTCGGCTTCGACTCACTGACCTCCGTCGAGCTGCGCAACCGGCTGTCGCGCGCGACCGGCCTCACCCTGCCGGCCACCCTGACTTTCGACTATCCCACCCCCGCCGCGGTCGCCGACCATCTCCACGGCCTGCTGGCAGGCGACGAAGACGAGCGGCGGAACGTCACCGAAGTGATCGCCGGCGTGGAGACCATGCTCGCCGAGGCCGACCTGGCCGAGGTCGACCACGGCGAGATCGAGTCCGCTCTGCGACGCCTGCTGCACCGCTGGACCGAGCGCCTGCCCGGCGACGACACCTCCACCGATCTCGATGACGCCTCGGCGGGGGAACTGTTCGCGCTGCTCGACAAGGAACTCGGCACCACCTGATCTCCCTGGCCAAGTCACCGCTCGTCCAGTCACGGAATCGAGGACAAGTGTCGGACGACCAGAAGTACCTGGACTACCTCAAGCGCTCCACCGTCGAGATCCGCGAGCTGCGCCGCCGCCTGCACGAGACCGAGAGCAAGAGCAG
>NZ_BAAJXA010000101.1:0-4083 GCF_057537855.1 Streptomyces diversicolor | reverse complement strand
TTGAACGTCGAGGTGGGTCACCGCATGCGGTGACCCACCTCGACGTTTGCGTTCCCCTGCGGGCAGCGGCCCGTCTCTGTCGCGCCTGGCTCCGTTCCGCGGCCACCGTCAGTGCACCCGAGGGGCCCCTCGAAGGAGGGAGCCACCACCACCCGACGGGGGAGCAACGGGGCCCCACACGAAGCGGTGCCCGGGCCTGCCCCGTCGTCGTTGGGTCAGGCCCGGCACCGTCCGGTGGAGTGAGGGCCTCAGGCGCTCACGGCTCGGGGCTCAGGCCCCCCGCTTCTCTCGCGACGCCAGCCACTCCGACATGACCTCCCATGCCGCTCCCAGCATGTCGGGCCGTGCCATGTCCGAGTGCCCGCAGGGGAGACGGACCGATGTGATCTGCCGGGTGAGGTAGGGCTGCCACAGGGACTCGAACGAGAAGTCCGCCGGCTTTCCCTCCTCCGCGATGAGCAGCAGCGTGTCCCCGCCGAAGGTGCCGTAGGCATGGCGGTCCCTCAGCGTCGCGTTGTTGTCGAACACGTGGGTCAACAGGGCGACTTCGTCGTCGTCGACTCCGCCCAGCACCGGACCGAGTTCGGCACGGACGCGCTGCGCCAGGCGTGCCGGGCCGTCGGCCGCGTCGCTCGCGCGAGTCGCGGCCTCTGTCCCTGGAATGGGCGGGAACGCGTCCATGAGGATCAGCGACACCTCCTCGCCCTCGGCCTCAAGCCGCACCGCGATCTCGTGTGCGGGAGTTCCTCCGAAGGACCAGCCGACGAGGTGGTACGGACCCGACGGCTGCAGTGCGCGCATGCGGGTCACGTACTCGGCGGCCATGTCGGCGACCGACACCGCCGGCTCCCCGGAGCCGTCAAGGCCCTGTGCCTGGAGGCCGTACAGCGGGTGCTCCTGGGGGATGAAGCGGGCGAACGGCATGTAGCACCAGCTCAGTCCACCCGCGGGGTGGATGAAGAAGAAGGCCGGTGCGGTGCCGCCGGTCCGGATCGACAGCACGCCGTCGAGGGCGTCCCGCACCGACGTCAGGCCGAATGTCTGCATCAGCCGTGCCGGTGTCGGGTTGGTGATCAGGGTGCGCAGCGACACGGTGACACCCTTGCCCCGCAGCCGCTCCACCAGCGAGACCGCCATGAGCGAGTGGCCGCCGAGCGCGAAGAAGTCGTCGTCGGCACCGACCGCCGGCACGCCCAGGACGTCGGCGAACGTCTCGCACACCAGGGCTTCGAGCGCACCTGTGGCGCCCCGCCCCGGCGAGGGTTCCCCGGCGGTCCCCGTCGCGAAGGCGGGGGCGGGCAGGGCCCTGCGGTCCACCTTGCCGTTCAGCGTCAGCGGCAGGGAGTCCAGGACCGTGATCGAGGACGGCACCATGTAGTTCGGCAGCCGCTCGGCCGCGAAGTCCCGCACGGACCCGGCCAGCGTGCCCGGATCGGGGTCCCCGGCCGCAGGGACGACGTAGGCGATCAGTCGCTTGCCGCCCTGGGGGTCCTCGTGCACGACGACGGCCACCTGACTCAGGAGCGGATGCCCGTCGAGCACCTCCTCGATCTCGCCCGGTTCGATCCTGAAGCCACGGATCTTCACCTGGTCGTCCGAGCGGCCGGCGAACTCCAGGTTTCCGTCCGCCCGCCACCGGACCCGGTCGCCCGTCCGGTACATGCGCTCACCGGCGGCCCCCGGCGAGCACGCCACGAAGCGCTCCGCCGTCAGGCCGGGCCGTCCCAGATAGCCGCGGGCCAGGCCCGCACCGGCCAGGTACAGCTCGCCGACCACCCCGACCGGCACCGGGTTGAGGGAGTCGTCGAGCACGTAGGCGCGGGTGTTGGCGATCGGGGCGCCGATCGGTACGGTGCCCGACTCCAGCCCGGGGCGGCAGCGCCACGCCGTGGCGTCCACCGTCGTCTCCGTGGGGCCGTAGGTGTTGAACAGCACCCGTCCGGCCGACCAGCGCTCCATCAGCTCGGGAGGGCA
Source organism: Streptomyces diversicolor (assembly GCF_057537855.1). NCBI lineage: Bacteria > Bacillati > Actinomycetota > Actinomycetes > Kitasatosporales > Streptomycetaceae > Streptomyces > Streptomyces diversicolor. The sequence goes on along the minus strand of NZ_BAAJXA010000101.1, from coordinate 2,109 downwards.
TGCCTCGCCGCCCACCTCCAGGACCACCCCGGTCCCGATCGCCCCGTCCGGCATCGTCGCCAGGGCGGCAGGGGGCAGCGTCGCGTGGGTCACGGCCTGCTCGGTCATGAACTCGGCCAGTTCCGCGCCGAGCCGCCGGTCCTTGGGCACGATCACCAGAGCCGCTCCCGTCAGCAGGGCGAGCGACCACTCGGAGCAGAAGTTGTCGAAACCGACCGACGCGAACTGCGCCACCCGGTGGCCCGGCTGTACGCCGAACCGCGCATGGCTGGCCGACAGGTTGGCGAACCCCGCGTGCGAGACGACCACGCCCTTGGGCCGGCCGGTCGAGCCGGAGGTGTAGATGACGTACGCCGGGTTCTGCCTGCGCGGCGGCGCCAGCGGGCCCGCGTCCCTGGTGTCTCCCGCGTCGGGTTCCCCGGGCGCGTCCAGCACCCGCACCGGCACGTCGCAGTCCTGCGGCACGACCCGCCCGCAGCGTGAGGTGGTGAGGATGCACACGGGCCTGGCGTCGTCGAGCGTATAGACGACTCGCTCGACGGGATGGTCAGGATCGATGGGCAGGTAGGCGCCGCCGGCCTTGAGCACGGCGAGGATCGCCACGATCAGCTCGGCGGAGCGCTCGGTGAGCACCGCCACCACCGACTCCGGACCCACGTCGTGCTCCGACACCAGGCGACGGGCCAGCCGGTTCGCCCGCGTATCCAGCTCGCCGTACGTCAGTTCAGCGCCGTCGCACACGATCGCGACGGCGTCCGGTGCCCGGGCCGCCTGTGCCGCGAACAGCTCCGGCACCGTGGCCTCCTGGACCGGCGTGTCGGTGCCGTTCCAATCCGCCAGCACGCGCCGCTGCTCGTCCCCGTCGAGCACGGTCACCGCGGCCAGCCTGCTCTCCGGGCCGTACTCCAGCGCGGCCACCAGGTTGTCGAGGCAGGTGTGCAGCAGCCTGCACACCGCCTGCCCGTCCACCGACCGCACCGCTTCCACGGTCAGCCCGAACCCGGCCCCGAGATCGTCCACCGAAATGGCGACCGGGTAGTTGGTGGTGTCCCGGGCGAACACCATCCGGATGCCCCCGGGCGCGGCGCCGTCCTCCTTGCGGGGCTCCTCGCTCGGGCGCTGACCGTGCCGGAAGTTGAAGATCGAGGTGAACAGCGGAGTGCCGCCAGGGACGCCACTGGCCTGCTGCGCCAGGGTCAGCGGGGCGTGCTCGTGCACCATGAGCTCCGCCAGCTGGCTCCGCAGGCCCTCCAGTGCCTCTCCGACACCCGTGGCGTCCACGCGGACCCGCACGGGCAGGGTGTTCAGGAAGAGACCCGGCACCCGGTCCGCGCCGGTTCCGGCGTTCATCCGTCCGAACAGCACGGTGCCGAACACGACGTCGTCACGGCCGCTGATCGTGGCCAGCACCCGCGCCCAGGCCAGGTGGAACACGGTGGCCGGGCTCACGCCGAGCGACCGGGCGACGTCACGCACTCGCCGGCCGACCTCGTCGTCGACGCCCAGGTGCGCACGCTCGACACCGCTGCCGTCACCGTGCACGTCCAGCAGGCCATAGGGAGCGGTGGTCTCCTCCACGTCCCCCAGCAAGTCGGCGAAGTGCCGCTCGTGTTCCTCGCGCGGGACGCCCAGCCGGGCCTGCGCGACGAAGTTCCGGAAGGGCAACGGCTCGGGCAGGGAGTCCTCCCGGCCCGACAGGAACGCGCCCATCTCGTGCAGCAGTACGTCCTGCGTGGTGTGGTCCTGGATCAGGTGGTGCATCCGCAGCAACGCCAGCCATCCACCGTCCTGGCCGGGTTGTTCGGCGGTGTGGACGTCGATCAGCGGAGCGCGGCCGATGTTCATGGTCGGTCCGGCAGCCGCGATCAACTGCTCCACCGCGGCGGGGCCGTCGGCGGTCAACCCCACGGAGCTGACCGGGAGTTCGACCCGGCGGACCACGACCTGGACCGGCTCGCGCAGCTCCTGCCACAGGATCGCGGTCCGGTAGATGTCGTGCCGATCGACCACCCGCTGCAACGCGCCGAGGAACGCGTCCAGCCGCTCCCGCGAGTCGAAGCGGATGACTCGCGGGGCCGCGTACACGTCCGTGCCACCGTCCGTCTGCAG
>NZ_BAAJXA010000100.1:0-4685 GCF_057537855.1 Streptomyces diversicolor | reverse complement strand
GGACGCCTTACCTTACGACGGGCCTAATGACGCCCGGCTTGGCGCCTTGCTACGCGCCCTGCAGCCCGGAGAACGCGCCGTGGTGCTGGCCCGCGCCTGCTCAGGGGTGAAGTCCTGGAATGAGGCCGCTCTCCTTGCGGGCGCCGCTGATCCAGTCGCCATGGGGAGGCGGGTACGCCGCAAGGTCAACCGCCTCAGAGCCCGCCACAAGGCCCGCGCTGCGGCGGCAGTTCGGCAACAGTTGGTCTGGGCGGCACGCGACTCGGCACGTCTGGCGGGTGGTCATGAGCCGGGAGAGCGAGGTGAATAACGACCGACAGATCGGCGTGCGTACGGCCGTCCTGCTCCTGGCAGGCGTGATCACCGTCATTGTGGCCGCGCGAGACCCTCAGCTGGGCATGGCCATCGGGATCGGTGTCGCCGTGGTCACCCTGCTGGACCTGCTGATGGAGTAGCCGGGGAACGCCCGGCAACTGGCCCGGAAGGCTTCTCCGAGCCCCAGTACTCCTCACTGCCCCGCAAGGGCCATGAGGTCGCGCACTACACAAGAACGGCCCCCCGCATCGGACAGAAGATCGGGGGGCCGTTCGTCGTCGGCATGTCAGATGGTCTGGTCCTGAGCGTACGAGAGGAACGAGGACCAGGCGCCGGGACCGAAGGCGAGGATGCCAGCCTGCGGGTCCTTGCTGTCACGGACGGGGACCACGCCGCGCGAGCGGACGAGGTTGACGGCGACTTCCACGCAGTTGCCGCCGTTGCTGCTGTACGAAGACGTGAACCAACGCGGGGTATCGGTCGTCACGGGGTGCCCTTTCGAAGCTGTTCGATCATGGCCACAGACGCCGCCTGCGAGCAGGCTTCGGCCTGTAGTTGATGGTAGGCCGTTTGGGCGGCCACTACGAACGTGCTTTCCCGTACGAGATGACCGCGTTGGGCTGACTCGGCGTAGGCGACATGGGACCGATCAGCAAGCGTCAGCAGGTTGATCGGCAGATCGAACGAGCGTCGCTCACCAAGGTCGTACGGCGCCACCTGTAGGACGGTCGACGGCAGTTCAGCGAACTCGGTGAGCCTGTCGAACTGCCTCGCCATGACGGAGGGCCCGCCCACCGGGCGCATAAGGCAGCTCTCGTCCAGGACTGCGAAGACCAGGGGTGGCGGGGTGCGCTCCAGTGCGGCTTGTCGCTTCGTGAGTAACGCCAGGCGTTCCTCTGCCTGCTGTTCCGTGATGGCGCCTCTCCGGACGGCTCCGGCGGTGATGGCTGCCGCGTACTCCGGTGTCTGAAGCAGACCAGGAACGATCCCCAGATCAAAGAGCCTGATCTCTACCGCACGCATCTCGTGAGGCACGTACTCGGGGAACCCCTCCAACAATGCTGTGTTCCGTACGGCCCTCCCCTGACGCTCGAACGCATCGCCGGTACCGAAAGCCTTGTCGGCACTGTGCGCGAAACGGGAAGTTGGGGAGCGTCGGCCAGTTTCGATGGCCGAAACGTGAGTATCTGAGTAGCCCATACGCTCCCCGAGGTCGGCTTGCGTCCACCCGCGCTCATCTCTCAACCTGCGGAGACGTTCGCCGAACGCTGCGCTCGCCGACTTCTCGGGATCCAGCTCTTTGCGATTCATCGGCCTCACCGTGACTTTCCGTGCAGCTTTCGCAGCTTGAAGACCTGCTGACTGTAGGACACGCTGAACGCCCTTGGTAGTGGTGGTGCTACGGAGAGGAACCAAGGTGCCCGAGACAGACCAGGAGCAGGCTGGTGCCTTCTTCAAGTGCCGCGAGGCACGTGAGGAGCCGGCGCAGACCCTGACCAGCGTCGGCAACTCCCTCGTCGGCCTCACGTTCGACCCCTCCTCTTGCAGGCGTCGCCTGGATGAAGCGCTCATGGAGGCGCAATGACGATCAAGACGGAGCAGCACACCCCCACCATGGGTGAAGTGGTGCGGGACGCCGGCAGAAACCGACTCGGTGAAGTGCGCGGGCATGAGGGCCCCTACTACCAACTTCGACCAGTCGGCGGGGGGCGAGAGTGGGATGCCCCACCCGAAAACATCCGGCAGGTCGGCCGCGACGAAGTGCTCAGCGCTCAGTTGGCCGTGCGCAATCGAATCAGTCGAGGAGCTTTGTAGTGCGCAAGGTAGTTGCGGATGCTGTGGGTCTCTTGTTGGCACTGGTGGTCTTCGGTGAATTCTTCTTCTGCCTCGGCGCTCAGTGGATGGCCCCGAGATAAGACACCTACTTTACCGGATGACCGTTGGGGTTCCTCGCCCAAGGAAACCGTCCGGTGGAGTAGGGCAAATGCCCTCCCCTGTGTAGTGCGCACTGGTCATGCGCAACCCCCGTCACACGGGGGAGGGCGCCTTCACTCAGGTAAAGCATGTCCCTGGCAGGTCTCCGGAGACCCCGGTTCGAGTCCGGGCAGGGGGACCGCACAGCACCACCGACGACTCCGGTCGAATCCGGCCACAGGGACCATCGAAGACACAGAGGTGTTTGGAGGAAGCCGTGCACCAGGTGATCGTGAGCCCTCAAAACAAGACGTTCGTTGCCGTGAGACCCGGCTCAAAGGCCGGGATGCAGTTCCCCCGAGACAAGTACGAGGAAGTACGCGCTGCGGTAGAGACGGCCGCGCCAACGCCGAGTTGGTTGACGGAGACCGCGGCAACATCCTGGGGCGTGGACCTGGGCAGTGCACCAGCGTCGAGTACGGTTCTGGTCCGGCCGGAAGCAGCGCTCAACTATAGCCGCGCCACGTGGGAGGTCAACCGGGGCTGCAACTTCGCCTGTGACATGTGTGTGGTCTGGAAGCGGCCCTTTGCGGGGCTGCCGATGGCGCGCAAGACGAAGCTCCTGGAGATGGTCAGGGACTCTGGGGTTCTGTGGTTCCAGTTCACGGGCGGCGAACCGACCATTGATCCCGACTTCTTGGAGTCGTACCGTACGGCCTTCGGCATGGGGATGATGCTTGAGATCCTGACGAACGGGTCTCGGCTCGACCACGCACCGACTCTGGAAGTCCTCACCGAACTGCCCCCACACAAGATCACGGTTTCTCTGTATGGTGCAACGGCAGAGACCTTTGAGGCACTGACACGTACTCGTGGCGCGTACAAGCGGGTGATGCGGGGGCTGCGAGCGGCCAGGGCTGCCAAGTTGCCGCTTGAGCTGTCGCTCATCGTGACCGAGCACAACGCGCATGAAGTCGATGGAATGAAGGCCCTGGCCGACAACCTTGGCATCCCGCACAAGGTGTTCGCCAATATCTCCCCGTCCTACGACGGCGACAAGGGCCCCCTTGACTTCCAAGTCACCGAATACATCAACCGGGAAGAGGTGTTCCGTGGCTGCCCTGCTGGACATACCTTCTTCCACTTGGACCCGTTCGGCAATGCAACCATGTGCAAGGTCGGACGAGAGAACCCCATCAATCTCATGTCTACTGGGCTTGCTGGGTTAAGGGATCTGCCGCTCATCGCAGATGCCCAAATGCTTCGCACTGGGGGCTGTAGCGGGTGCAAGCTGTCCGGCTCCTGCCGGGTATGCAGGCCACTCGCCAAGCTCTATCAGCAAGCGAAGGCACCACTTCGCAACTACTGCCAACACGGATTCAAGGAGGAGTCATGACCGCTGCCACCATCAACACCGCGGAGGTGTCGTCCGCGACGGAGGCCGGGACCGCCGTCGTCCTGGTGGACGACGTGGAGGAGCTGACGGCCGACGCACAGCCCGGTTGCGGCAACGACAACCCGTACAACTGACCAGCGCGCACGGCGGGGGCTCCGCAGAGCGGGGCCCCCGCCTCGTTGATGAGAGAGTGACTCCATGGCGTCTCGCATCGACTTCGAAGAGCTGCCCTCGGCCGTCCGCACGGCTGTCGCCTCCCATACAGGCCGGATTCACCGCGTAGAGCCGGTATCCGCCGGCCTGAACAGCCAGATCGCGGCCCGGCTGTACTGCGACGCCGGCACGGTCCACGTTAAGGGCCTTCGCACCGACCACCGATGGGCCTGGACTCAGGAACGCGAAGCCGAAGTGAATCCCTACCTGAAGGGGGTTTCTCCTGAACTGGTTTGGCGGGTGAAAGGAAGCGGCTGGGATCTCCTGGGATTTGAGCACATCAAAGGTCATCACGCCGATTACAGCCACGGATCACATGACCTTCCGCTGATGGTCGGCCTTCTGACCGGCCTCAGCGAGACCGAATGCCCGCCGATCGTATTGCGGGAAGCCGGACAGCGGCTGAAGAACTTCGTGGATGACGTTTCTCAGGTGGAGCTGTTCCGGGGAAGCTCAGTGCTCCACACCGACCTCAACAACGAAAACGTGCTGATCCAGGAAAAACGCGCCTATATGGTCGACTGGGCTTGGGCTACCCGTGGCGCACCGTGGTTGGATGCGGCGTACTGGGTAATCTGGCTCATCGCAGCCGGGGAGCACTCACCGGAGAGCGCGGAGTCGTGGGCAGCGCGAGTCCCTACGTGGCAAGCGGCCTCCCCCGAGGCGCTGGGGGCATTCGCCGCAGCCAATCAGCGTATGTGGGCTGAGATCGGGGGAGATGAACCAGACTTTTGGACCTCCCGATTGATGTCTGCCTCCGAGGTGTGGTCTGAGTACCGACAATGCCTGTGAGGCACGGAACGCTGTTGTTGCTACATCAGCAGTTGATGTAAGAACTCCGGGGTCG
>NZ_BAAJXA010000099.1:0-4710 GCF_057537855.1 Streptomyces diversicolor | reverse complement strand
GGCGGCACCTCCCCACCCACACCAGCCCACCCCAACACCAACCCACGCTCACCCACACTCAGCACATCCACCGCACTCAACCGGACGTCCGGCGCCCCCACCACCACCTCGACCGCCCGCACCAGCCACTCCGCGAACCGCTCTGCCGTCGGCGCATCGAATACGTCAGCGGCCGCGATCACGACACCCCGCATTCCAGCGGGGGCGCCTTCGGCGTCGAAGACCTCGGTAGCCATGACGTCCAGGTCGAACTTGGCGGTCGCCGGCCCTGCCGTCCCGGGAACCCCGGCAGATCCGGTCGGTACTCCGGAGGCCCGCAGTCCCGGCAGGTCGACGACCGCCTGGGCGTTGTTCTGCAGGGTCAGCATCACCTGGAACAGCGGGTGCCGCGCGAGGGAGCGGACCGGCGCCAGGTCTTCCACCAGCCGCTCGAAGGGCACGTCCTGATGCCCGAAACCGGCCAGGCTCGTCTCGCGGACACGCTCCAACACCTCACCGAACGTCGGATCCCCCGACAGGTCCGTGCGGATGACCAGCGTGTTGACGAAGAACCCGACGAGGTCGTCCAGCGCCTCATCGGTACGGCCCGCGATCGCCGAACCGATCGGGATGTCGGTGCCCGCGCCCAGCCGCGACAGTGTCACCGCGAGCGCCGCCTGCAACACCATGAACACCGTCACGCCACGCTCACGCGCCACCTCACGCAACCGCGCATGTACCGCCGCCGTCACCTCCAGCCCGACCGCATGCCCCTCATGCGAGGCGACGGCCGGACGCGACCGGTCATAGGGCAACGCCAGCTCCTCCGGGGCACCGGCGAGCGCCTCGCGCCAGAACCCCACCTGACGCGACAGCACACTCTGCGGATCCTCCTCGGACCCCAGCATCTCGCGCTGCCACAGCACGTAGTCGGCGTACTGCACCGGGAGGGGTGCCCATCCAGGGGTGCGGCCCTCGCACCGTGCCGCGTAGGCCATCGACACGTCCCGCGCCAGCGGACCCATCGACCAGCCGTCACCCGCGATGTGATGCACCACCAACGCCAGCACATGATCGTCCGGGCCGACCCGGAACAACCGGGCCTGGACAGGGATCTCCTCCGCGAGGTCGAAGGCATATCGCGCCGCCTCCGCCACAACCCCGCCGAGCTCCTCCGCGCGCACGTCGGTGACCGTCAGTGCGAAGCCGCTCTCGTCCACGGGCAGGATCCGCTGGTACGGCTCACCATCGGCGACCGCGAACACCGTCCGCAGCACCTCATGGCGCTCCAGCACATCCTTCAGCGCGCCGTCGAGCGCATCCCGGTTCAGCTCACCCGACAGGCGCAGGGTCGTCGGGATGTTGTAGGTCGCGCTGGGGCCTTCGAGCTGGCCGATGAACCACAGCCGGCGCTGCGCGTAGGACAGCGGCACCCGCTCCGGACGCTCCCCCGCCACCAAAGCCGGACGCGCCGTGTCCGCCTGACCCAGGCCGGCGGCGAGTCCCGCCGGGGTCGACGCCTCGAACAGAGTCCGCAGCGCCACCTCCACACCCAGCACCGCACGCACCCGACTCACCAGCCGCGTCGCCAGCAACGAATGCCCACCCAGAGCGAAGAAGTCGTCGTCCACACCGACCGCGGGCAGCCCGAGGATCTGGGCGAAGGCCTGGCACAGGATCTCCTCCTGCACCGTGGCAGGCGCACGGCTGCTGTCAGCGCCCGTGTACGCGGGTGCGGGAAGCGCCTGGCGGTCCAGCTTGCCGTTCACCGTCAACGGCAACGCATCCAGCACAATCACCGCCGAGGGCACCATGTACTGCGGCAACCGCTCACCCGCGTACTCACGCAGCTCGGACTCCGAGGCGGCCCCGACCACGTAAGCCACCAGGCGCTTGTCCCCGGGAGCGTCCTCACGGGCGATCACAACCGCCTGCGTGATCTGCGGGTGCGCGGCGAGGACCGCCTGGACCTCACCCGGTTCGATCCGGAAGCCGCGGATCTTCAGCTGCTCATCCGCACGCCCCAGATACTCCAGCCGGCCCCCGGCCGACCAGCGCGCCACATCCCCGGTCCGGTACATCCGGGCGCCCGCCCGACCGAACCGGCACGCCACGAACCGCTCACCCGTGAGACCGGGACGCCCCACATACCCCCGCGCGAGGCCCGCACCCGCGACATACAGTTCCCCCGCCACCCCTGCCGGCACCGGACGCAGCGCACCATCCAGCACGTACACCCGGGTGTTGACGATCGGAGAGCCGATTCCGGAGCTGTCGCCCGGTGCGAGCGGGGCGGACATCGTGGCGCACACGGTGGTCTCCGTGGGGCCGTAGGCATTGATGAACCGGCGGCCAGGAGCCCAGCGTCCGATCAGGTCACCGCCCAGTGCCTCGCCTGCCGACACCAGTGTCGACACCGACGGCAGATCCTCAGGCGCCAGCACAGCCAGCACGGCCGGTGGCAGCGTCACATGGGTCACCTCGTGCCGCGCCACGACTTCGGCCAGTCCCTGGCCAGGCAGCAACTCGTGCGCATCGGACAGGACGAGTCGTGCTCCGCTCGACAGCGCCACCAGGACCTCGGACACCGCCGCATCGAAGCTCACCGACGCGAACTGCAGCATCCGGCTGGCGGGGTCCACCGCGAAGCGCTCCGCCTGAGCCGCCACCAGGCTGGCCACGCCACCATGCGACACGGCCACGCCCTTGGGCCGTCCCGTCGAGCCGGACGTATAGATGATGTAGGCCAGTCCGCCCGTCTCGAAGGCGACTTCGGGAGGAGTGACGGGCGTCGCCGCGAGCTCACGTGCCACCCGCATGTCATCGAGGTTCACCACCTGCACGCCGGGCCCTGACAGCACGGCTGACGTATCGCCGCGTCCGAGCACCACCCGTGCACCGCTGTCGGCGAGCATGAACTCCAGCCGCTCCGCCGGATACTGCACATCCAGCGGCACGTACGCCGCGCCGGTCTTCAACACGGCCAGCAGCGCGACGATCAGATCCACCCCACGCGGCAGGCACACGCCCACCACGGACTCCGTACCGACGCCGAGCCCTCGCAGGTAGTGCGCCAGCCGATTCGCCTTGGTCTCCAGCTCGGCGTAGGAGAGCTCCGTAGCGCCGTACACCACTGCCACGGCGTCCGGGGTGCGGGCCACCTGGGCCTGGAACATCTCGGGCGCAGACTGCTGCGGGATGTGTGCGGTGGTGTCGTTCCAGTCTTCGAGGAGTCGGTTCTGTTCGGTGGCGTCGAGGATGTCCACCGTCGACAGGTAGCTACTGGGGTCGTCCTCCAGCGTGGTGACGAGGTTGTCGAGGCAGGTGTGCAGCAGCCGGCACACGGCCTGCCCGTCGACCGGGCCCACCGCGTCCACGACCAGTCCGAACTTGGACTCCAGGTCATCGACCGCCACGGCCACGGGGTAGTTCGTCACCTCACGCACGGACAGCGTGCTGATGCCCCTGGAGGACGAGCCGGCCTCCGGAGGAGGGTTCTCCGGCCGGCGTCGGCCATGCCGGTAGTTGAACAGCGAGGTGAACAGCGGGCTGCCGTTGGGAATGCCGCTGGCCTGCTGCGCCAGGGGCAGCGGGGCGTGCTCGTGCACCAGCAGCTCCGCCAGCTGAGCACGCACACCTTCCAACGCGTTGGCGACGCCGACGGCATCCACCCTGACCCGGACCGGCAGCGTGTTGATGAACAACCCCGGCACCCGGTCCGCACCGACACCGGCGTTCATCCGCCCGAACAGCACCGTGCCGAACACGACGTCGTCGCGGCCGCTGATCGTAGCCAGGACGCGAGCCCAGGCGAGGTGGAACACGCTGGCCGGACTCACGCCCAACGACCGGGCCACATCGCGTACGCGCCGGCCCACCTGTTCATCGACTTCCAGGTGGGAGCGCACGACACCGCTGCCGTCACCGTGCACGTCCAGCAGGCCATAGGGGGCCGTCGTCTCCTCCACGTCCCCCAGCAAGCCGGTGAAGTAGCGCTCGTGCTCCTCGCGCGTCACGCCGAGCCGGGCCTGCGCGACGAAGTTGCGGAACGGCAGCGGCTGCGGCAGGGAATCCTCCCGCCCGGACAGGAACGCGCTCATCTCTTCCAGCAGCACGTCCTGGGTGGTGTGGTCCTGGACGAGGTGGTGCATGCGCAGCAGCGCCAGCCATCCACCGTCCTCGCCCGGCTGTGAGGTGATGTGCACGTCGATCAGGGGAGCGCGGCCGATATCCATCCTCGACCCGGCCGCCGCGGTCAGCTGACTGGCGACATCGCTGCTTTCCCGATCGACAGCGACTTCGATGACCGGCAGGTCGGCCCGGCGGACCACGACCTGGACCGGCTCACGCAACTGCTCCCACACGATCGCCGTGCGGTAGATGTCATGCCGGTCCACCACGCGCTGGAGAGCGCCGAGGAAGGCGTCCAGCCGCTCCCTTGAGTCGAAGCGCAGGACTCGTGGCACCACATAGGCATCCGCACCGCCGCCGTCGGCCTGCAACAGGTGGTGGAAGAACAGGCCCTCCTGCAGCGGGGCGAGCGGATAGACATCAGCGATGTTGGCCGCGCCCCCGGGTATCTGCCCGATGACGTGCGCCAGTTCCGCCTCGTCCAGATCGACCAGCGGCAGCATGTCCGGGGTGATGTGCTCGGCGCCCTCCGGGATGCGGTTCTCCGGAACGTCGATCGTGTCCGGAGCCGCCACCGCGGCCAGGCCGGCCGGGGTGGGT
>NZ_BAAJXA010000098.1:0-4755 GCF_057537855.1 Streptomyces diversicolor | reverse complement strand
GGCCGCCTCGACCGTTCGCCCAGGTCACGCTCGATCCAGTCTCAAATGCTCGCAACTTCTTAAGCCGATGGCCCTGCCGTCCGTCCGGGCTGCGGCGCTGGGGCGCCGGTCCCGGCCGAGCGGCAGGGCAACTGACTGCCCGGGAGCCGTTCAGGCCGCGGGGGCTTCCCGAGGAGGGAGCAGAGGGCCCTCCCTCGTCGCGTCACGCGATTCCGCGGCCAATCCGGCCGCAATCAATGCCGCCAGCAGCTCAGCCGCTTCTGGACGAACAGTCCCGAGCTGCACCAGTCCGTCACCGAAAACGTTCACATCGGCCACCAGGCCGGGGAGGTCGGAGTCCAGCCCGAGGAGCACGAGCTGTTCAGCCAGGGCGTCGGCGCTTCGTAGTGCGTGGTTCCAGCCGCGTACGTAGGGCACACCGGGCGACAGGTTCTCCGCTCGTTTGGCTACCACTCCGCGCCGGTCGGTCATGTCGTCAGGCCCTTCCCTTGTGTTCTTCGGCGATGGTCGGCCCGTGATCGTCGTCTTCATGGTCTCGGCGGAAGCCGCTTGCCAGGGCCAGGCGCAGGAGCTCCGCGAGGCGCTCGGCCGTGGCGGGGGATACTCGGCCCAGTTCGACGAGGCCGTGCCCAAAGGCGTTAAGGTCCGCGCGTAGGTAGGGGAAGTCTTTCTCTAGGCCAGCGCGGACCAGGACGTCCCGCAGTGCGGTAGTCGCGTTTCGGGCCGCGTACCAACCGTCGCTGTCGAGGGGCGACCACGCGGCAGCGTCGCGCCCGTCGTTCGGCTCAGTCGGCATCCGTGCTCGTCTCCTCAGGGAGCGCGGCGACCGCCGCGTACGGCGTCGGGTACTGCTCGTCGAAGCGGTCGATCCTTGCCAAGGGTTCGGCGGAGGCGACCAACGCGGTGGCGAGAGCGACGGGACGCAGCGGATTGGCTTCCGGTCGACGCGTAGGCGCGCGGAGCCACTGATAGCGGTCGTGGGCCAACGGGATGGGGCCCGGCACGACGACGGCACAGTCATTGCTCAAGTACCGGTACGGCGGTGGCGAGGACGTTTCACGTTCGAGGTAGTGCGTGAAGGTCTCGCGGCTCTGCGAGGAGAGGAAGAATCCGACTCTCTGTGCCTTGCGGTCGATAACCGTTGGTCCGAACAGCATCGCACTCCGCAAGAGGCGATCGAACATCTCCGTCCCGAGGCGCAGTTCCACGCTCAGCACGTCGAAGTAGCGTCCGGTCGGCAGCAGGCATGGCATGCGGGGATCGTCCGCCCACACTTGCCGGCACTCGATTGGGTTGTCTGCTGCCGCCGACAGCCATTCCATGCCGCTCCTGGTCATCCTCTGCACGCCAACTCACCTCGGTCGAGACTGGGTTGCGACCGCAATGCCGCCCTGTGTCCAGGCTCGGGGGCACCCCCCTGGCCAGGGCAGATGACGAGAGGTGACGGGGGATGACGGGTCAGGCGTGGACGCGTCATCCCCCGTCACCGATCAACAACCCTCGATCTACGGTTACTTGCAGCGTGCGGCAAAGAACTGCGCGTACATTCGATCGTGAAGCCAAAGAGTCGTGCGCCCCAGAAGTCGCACCCGTGCTCAGGTGGGGAGGGAACGGTCACGTCTTCGCTGGAGCCGATCAGCGTTCGCTTACGGCAAGCCCGTACGGGCCGGGGCTGGAGTCAGCCGAGGTTGGTACGCGAGCTGCGTCAGGTTGCGCTCCGCCGCGGCCACCAACTCCCGGCAGACGCCAGCGTGAAGCGTCGTATCGCCAGTTGGGAGAACGGCCACAGTGCGCCGGACGACTTCTACGGTCCGTTGCTGTGCGAGGCGTACGACCTCAGCGCCGCCGAGCTGGGGCTGAACCACGAGGGCGAACGGGACACCGGGCTCTTGGTCGCCAGCTATCCGGCGAGCCCCGAAGGCGCGATCGATACCGTCGGTCAGCTGTGGCGCGCTGATCTCAACCGGTATGAGCCCCTGCTACAGGCCGAGCCCTCAGAGCCCGCGTGGAACGAAGCCTCGCTCCGTTGGCTGGTCGCACCCGAGCCGGCCATTCCTCGGCAACGGCGAGACGGAATGCGCGTCGGTTTCGGAGATGTCGCCGCCGTCAAGACCACAGCGGACATGTTCGCCGACTTAGACGACCGGTTCGGAGGCGACCACGCTCGACACGCAGCCGTGCAGTACCTCAGCACCGAAGTGACGCCGCTCCTGCGCGGGCAGTACAGCGAGCAGGTGGGGCGAGCCCTGTTTTCCACCGTGGCAGAGGCGACCCTCCTGGCCGGATGGATGTCGTACGACGCCTGCCGTCACGGCTTGGCACAGCGGTACTTCCTCCAGGCCCTCCGGTTGGCCCAGGACGCCAACGACCGTCGGCTCGCCGGAAGCATCCTGTCCGCCATGAGCCACCAGGCGACGTTCCTCGGTCGCTACACCCAGGCCGCGACGCTCGTCCGCGCGGCGCTCATGGGCATCTCCCCCATGGCCACGCCGACACTGCGCGCCCAGTTCCACGCTATGGAGGCCCGCGCACTTGCCCGCACCGGCGATGTCCGAGCCTGCGAAGCCGCCCTTACCGCAGCCACAAAAGCGCTGGAGAGCAGGAACAGCGACGACGAGCCTGAATGGATCAGCTACTTCGACGAAGCTGAACTTGCTGCCGAGGCCGCCCACTGCTTCCGCGACGTCAACAGTGCCCGAAAGGCCGTCGCCCACGCCGAGAACGCTATGAGCGGCAGCCACGTACGGAGCGACTTCTTCGCGACCATGGTGCTGGCGGATGCCCACCTACCCGCCGGCGACGTCGAGGAGGCCTGCCGTGTCGCCCTCGATGCCCTCGACCTGGGCGCGCAGCTCAAGTCGGCCCGATGCGTCAGCTACCTTGCCGAGTTCCGGGAGAACCTTGCAGGAGTCGGTAGCAACAGGGACGTTCAGACCTTCACCGATCAAGTCAGAGACCACAGGTTGTGGCTCGCCGCTGGCGGTCAGGCCGATTCCTGAAATGCCAACGTCCCACGTCAGAACGGGCCCCATTCGTCTCGTCCCTCACCAGTGCGAAGGGACCCCACTCGCCGAGCGAACTCGGCGGCAGCCCGGTCGCTGCTCGTGACCTGGTGCCCTAGCCAGGCCACCATCATCAGTTCACGCAGGTCTGCGAGGGTCTCGTACCCGGGCCAGTTCATCAGGTCAAAGCCGTACCGGTGTACGAACTCTGCGTACTCCGCCTTGTTGTGCCACGTATACCGCTCATAGAACATCGCCGTTTGGACTAGATCCCACTCGCGTGGTGCGAGTGCGAAGCCGTCCAGGTCGATGAGCACCGCGTGCCCGTCCCGGTGGCGGAGGATGTTCCCAATGCTGGCATCGCCGTGGATCATGCCGAAGGGAAGGACGAAGTCCAGCCGGTCGTAGTCCTTACCGAGGCTCGATGCTCGCTCCTCCAGGAACGTCCGGTCCTCCGCCGCGATGCCGTTCAACCCTTCGAGGGACGCCGCCACCTTGGCCAGCGGGTCGTAGTACGGCAGGTGCAGAGACTCGGGTTCTTCGAGCCAGTGCAAGCGACGGAGGAGATCCGCGAGTTCCCCGACCGTTCCGTACTCCTCGTTCTCCTGGACGCTCTCCCAGAACGTCACCACGAGGCCGCCGACGACGAGGGGTTGGGAGACCGACGCCGGCACGCGCATGGCCGGGAATTCCTGCGTCTCAAGCCACCGGGCCACGCTTACGGCCCGCTCCATCTCAGCGAGCACGGCCCGATCACGCGCAATGCGGACGATGACCGGTAAGGACGCCAGGCGGTAGACCGCGTTCGAACCCAGCCGCAGCAACTCGGCGCCGCGTGAGTCGAGTCCGACCGTCGCGCATGCTTCCTGGAGTACAGGCTCCAGGTCCTCCGCCGTGAACTCCGCGCCGCCGTCCGGTCCCTCTCTGCTACCCGAGATCATGCTTGGACCATACGGGCCGCACCGACCGCCCGACAGGCTGCCCACGTAATAGGGACGTAATGATCTTTGCCAGCAGCGACCGCGACCACCCCTCCCCCGCAGGTCAGCGCCCCAAAAGCGCAACGGTCTCCCCTGGCCTCCGGAGCCGTGTGCGCAGGTTCGAATCCTGCCGGGGGCACTCGCCGAGGATCAGCAAGGATTAAGCGCTGACCAGGGCGGATGCCGACAGAAGAGGGCGGGAGTCAGTCTCACTGACTCCCGCTCTTTCTCGTTGTCTCTCACTGTCCGCGCACCATCTGCGATACACCCGACATACTCACGTGTGGACGCCGTGCGACGGCGGAAGGATGCGGACATGCCAACGCCGAAGAGCTTCACTGCCTGGTTGAAGACCCACGCCGATCAAGACAACGCCATCGGCGATCTCGCCCGGGACGTCTCGCGCGATCCCGACTGGCCCTCACGCAAGAGCCTGCCGGGCCAGCGCGCCTACCTTGAAAAGCGCGGCGCCATTTCGGCCGCCGTGGAGACACTCGAACGTGCCTGGACTCAGTACGAGCAGTACAAAACCGCTCAAGACAAGTGACGGCGGCCGCCCCTCCACGGCTGGGTGTGCCGTCTCAGCACGTTGCTACGCGGATCTACTTCCCTGCTGCGCGATTCCCTCTAGCCTCGGAACATGCATTGGTTCATGGCGGCGACGGTGGGAGCGGCCGGCGGCGCCTCCATGGAGGCTGTCGACATCATCAAGGCCATCAAGTGGCACCGCCAAATGCCATGGAATGTCCAGTCGGACACTATCGATCCGCCTC
>NZ_BAAJXA010000097.1:0-4817 GCF_057537855.1 Streptomyces diversicolor | reverse complement strand
GCAACTCGAAGTAACTCAATCAGGGTCACGAGACACTAGGACTGCAGGTGCTGAGCAAGGCGACAATAAAAGCCCCAACCGTCGTTGCTGAGGCGCACGGCCTGCCAGAAGGCGCCGACGTCTACGCACGGGCGCGTCTAGTCAAGGAAGGCTCGCAACCGACGCACACTCTGACCAGCTACTACCGGCCCGAACACGTCGAGGAAACGCGCATCGTCGACCCCACGCCGGGCCCCGCCGGCCGCGGCGGTGGCTTCTGGGTGCTCTACGACGCCGGATACGAGATCGACCACATGAGGGAGACCCTGTTCGCCCGCATTCCCACGGTGGAGGAATCCCAGCTCCTCCAGCTCTCGCCGGGCGAGTGGGTCGTGGAACTCCACCGAACCACCTTCACTGCGGATGGGACCGTGGTGGAATTCGCAATCGGTGTCCACGCGGCAACTCGCTTCGCATGGACCTATGACTTCAAGGTGCCTGACTCAGCGAACCCAGAGGGCGGAAGCAAGTGATCTCAGCGCAAGCGTGGGCCGACGCTCAACGGCTGTGGGACTTCCAGCAGATGGGCCACGACGTACGCCCGTGCTCGGTCGCCATCGGGCTCGGCAGTCATGATCTCGGAGTGGCGGACACAACCGCGGACCTCTATCACCGCGGCATGGCGCCGCTCATCGTGTTCACCGGGGCGACCAGTCGCACGACCCGCGACCGCATGCCCCGGGGCGAGGCTGAGCACTACCGCGAACGCGCCGTGGAACTGGGCGTTCCCGCAGCCGCGATCCTCGTCGAGCCGCAGGCCCGGAACACGGGCGAGAACATCCGCTTCTCCCGCGCACTCCTTGAAGAACGGCACGTCCCCGTCTCGTCGGTCCTCCTGGTCAGCAAGCCGTACGAGGAACGTCGCGCCTACGCGACGGCCCGCAAGCTCTGGTCCGAAGTAGAGTGGGTGAGCGCATCCACACCCATGACCCTGACGGAGTACGTCAACTCAATCCGCGATGCCCGGCTGGTCATTGACATGCTGGTGGGCGCTCAGCAGCGGCTCATGATCTACCCGCGGCAAGGTTTTATGGTTGAGCAGCACATTCCCGATGATGTTGTGACCGCTTATGAACGGCTGAGGGACGCGGGCTTCACGAGCCGTCTTGTGCAGGACGCTGCTTCCCGTAACTGACTGCGTGAACCGGTTTCATCTAGGGTCTTACAGCGGCAACATAATGAGGTGCCGAGGGCTGTACTTAGACGTATCCCGGCTCGTCATTGGCGACGAACCGTGTCAGGGGGCGTTGACCTGAGCAAGCCATCGCGGAAATGTTGCAGGATTGACTGAGCGGCCTCTGATGACCGGGACCCGGCCGACCCACCTGTTAGTGAAGTGCGTACCACATCCTAGAACATCGCACTGAAATGCGCGCGGCTCTTATTGTGTACGACGCAGTCATCAATAACTAGGTCCCTTTCGGGTAGGGTGGATATGAGTTCCTTATTATCGTTCCAATCAGAACCCAGTTGGCGCCCGAAGGATAACCCAACTACACATGTAGCCCCGCTCTCCTTGAGAGCGAAAGCGGCACTCGCCATAGTTCCCCCGGTGGTGAACGTGTCGTCCAGCAGCAAGATCCTTGCTCCGTTAACCTGGGGATCGGCTGTAAAGAGATTAGGTGCCAGCTGCCTACGGCGCTCCCGAGCTTTCTCGGCGGTGTTCTTTTTGAGGAGATCAAAGCGCCATTGCTCGGGCATTACTCGAACGGTGCTGATTACCGCTCTAAGGTGGTCCACGCCACCTCGTGCGGAAGGGTGTGAGGGTATTGGTATGCGGTAGTCAAAGTACCCTCCGTAGGATTTCTCGATACATCCTTCATGGCGCTGGAGGAAGCTCCATAGCACAGATGCGAGGGGGGCGCGAAGCCATGCGTCTCGCGACTCATTTTTGGCGCGGGCGAGGACGCTTTCCAGCCCATCGTGAACCGAGTAGCAGATTGGCACAAAGCCATCCAAGATTTCGGTGAGATTTCTACTGCTACAGGCATAGCAGTGCCTGAAGTAGATGCCGTTACGTCCTACCCGTGTGGGTGCGCGGCATAACGAGCAGATTCCTACTTCACTCGATGACACCGATGGCGCGACATGCTGCTCACGCAGCCACTCCACCCAGTGCCTCGTGTTCCAGCCCTGACTGCTGGGACGCGTGAACTCGCGATAGCGCAAGTCGACCCCCTCAACGCGTAGTTGCCCCAGGCATGAGGCTAAGCCCACGTTGCGCCAACTAGCAATCACTCAGTGTCAGAAGTAGTTGCGTGGGGCCCTCTTCTGGCCGGGTCTGGGTGCTCCAAGCCAGCGTTTCGAGCATCTGTTCGGTTTTCGCTACTGGTGTCGCTCGGCCGGCATCGATCATCTTCCGGGCCCACTCCTGCTCTGCCACGAGCGATTGCAGCAGAAGTACATGCCGTCCTTGTTCACTGGCAATGCGCGCCTGCATCTTGGCGCCAGAGGTTCGTGAGGCTTCAATCACGACGCTTCCGAGACTGATGCCAGAAGTGACATGATTCCGCCGAGGAAATGTGTCCCTGCCTGGAGGTCGAGAGGGCCAGAACTGCGAAATGATTGCCCCTTGAGCGGCAATCTCTTCGGCTAGATCGGCATTCTCCTTCGGGTAACACCGAGTGATGCCCGTACCGATTACTGCGACCGTCCGACGTTTAAAATGCAGTGCCGTCTTGTGTGCGGCAGTATCGATTCCCCGTGCCAGCCCGGACGTGATGGTGTAACCGGCATTGCTCAGCTCGCGGGCTACCATGCGTGCGCGCGACAATCCGATTTCCGATGCCTGACGTGTTCCGACGATCGCAACTGAGCGTGAATCTGCTTCAAGGGCTAGGCATCCCCTGTAGAAGAGGAATGGCGGCAGATCGGGCACGTTGCGTAGATTGGCGGGATAGCCTTCGTCGAGCACGGTAACGAGCTTGGCGCCGTGTTTTTCAGCGAGGCGCAACTCATCCTCGACGCGGTGATATTGATCTTCTAGTGCGCCATGCAGGCCCTGACGTAGGAGGGGGAGAGCCTTGCGGGCCGCCGCAGACTCTTCGGGGATGAAGCCCTCGCATAGCTCGTCCAGGTGCCCGCTCAGTGCGCACCGAGCCAGTACCGACCAGTCGACGCTCTTGCCGTCGATGCGCAGCGAGCAAAGAGCTAACAGGCGCATCTGCTGACTGTTGATCATAATTGGTTCCTTCTACTCAAAGATCACTGTTCGAAGGATCTGCACGAGTCCGTGTAATAACTGACAGTCTATCGGTCGGAAGCATGCAGTTGCTACATGTCTTCCACCATTGCCGCCACATAACGCCGGATGGGTCGCTGACCTGGGGGAAGCGAGAACGTACCGCCGTGGTCCCCTCTGTGTAGGTCCTGGCGAGCATTGCACGTTCCCAGAGTCAGCCCCCTGGTAGAGGCTTTGGGTCATGTGTGGGCTAACACGGCGGCTCAAGCGTCCAGTAGAGGTGTCGTTGCAGGGCAGGAAGGTTTTACGTTCTGCAGAACGACGCTCTTGGGGACCGTCGTGGCGGTGACGGGACTCGTACCACGACGTCGGCGGCCACTGACTGCAGGCTTTGACGGCAACAGGCGTGCGCCTCGCTGCACACCGGCAACCTTGAACACTTCCCGTTCGCGAGGACTGTGCCTGCACGCCCGAACCACTGGAGCCGCCAGACCTGGCAGGATCACCGGCAGCCCGATGTTGAGAGTCAGGGGGGACCATGGCCATAAACAAGTGGTGGAGAAGCGACCCGAACGAGCGTTACTGGGTGGAGATCACGAACCGCGAGGACATCGGCACCAACCTGCTCGCGCCTCAAGTCGACGATCGTGGCAAGCCGTACTGGTCCTACACGCTCGTACGCGAGGTACGGCCCGGCGATCTCGTTTTGCACTGGGACAAGAACCACGGTCCTGGCGTGGTGGGGTACTCCCACGTTCGAGGTGAGGCCTTCGCGTCTACGATCACCTGGCAGAGCCGGGGCACCTATGGTCGGCAGCGGAGCGCGTCCGGTCCGGAGCCCGCTTGGGAAGCTCCTCTCGGCGGCTATCGAAGGTTGCAGCATCCTGTCACTCAGGCTCGGCTCCGCGAGATCGAGCCCACGATCCGAGCTCTGCGGGATCGTCTGACAGAGGCAGTCGGGTTGCCCCTCTATTTCCCCTTTGCGCTGTCAAGTACGCGGCCTCTTCGTGCTGCGCAGGGGTATCTGACCAAGCTCCCGCTGGCACTAGTCGAAGAGCTCCCAAAGCTGCGGGAGCTGCGCCAGACCGCCGTCTCTGAGCCGTACGAGCCGGAAGTCCCCGACCTGTTGCCCGCTTCGCTACCCAAGCAGCGCAGGGCGGCCACCGGCTACGGCCGGCAACGGGACGTACAACGGCGGCAGGCCGTCGAGCGGTACGCGATGGACCTCGTCCTCAGCCACTACCGCTCACACGGCTACGAGGCTGAGGACGTAGGTGGTCATTCGCCATGGGACATCACCGCGCGCAAGAACGGCGCCGAGGTTCACATAGAGGTGAAGGGCAGCACCACCACTCGCGAGGTAATCGACCTGACCGAGGGGGAAGTTCGCCACGCTGAAGGCGTCCCCACCTGCCTGGTAGTGATAGATCAAATCGACCTCGGTGACGACCTCCGCTGTCACGGGGGACGCTGGCGTTCATGGAGCGACTGGTCACCATCGCGGGCCGAGCTTGTTGCCACCGCTTACCGCTCTCCGCTGCCAGCGGGAGGTCACGGGGGTCGACCGTCTGTTTAGTCGGTCCTGCGGTCTCAGTCG
>NZ_BAAJXA010000096.1:0-5996 GCF_057537855.1 Streptomyces diversicolor | reverse complement strand
CTAGGAACCGAAAGTTGTGCCGAGGCGGCGCCCTCCCGTCCGTTACGAAAACGCACGGTCGACACCCATGACGTTAGCGGCTCTTGCTGCGGTCATCGCGCGTGCTCGGCCGGATTCACCCTGTCCACGTACCGGAGAGCCGAACACCCGTGCCCTTTTCGCACTCCGCTTCACTCATCTCACCCCCGCGCATTTTTTCGAACCTGCTCTGTGCGGGCGCCGATTCGCTGAGCCGACCTGTATTGCGCCGACCCCATCGGTCTCCACCACTGCCAGGCCTCGCCGCCCTCGCCACTGCGGGGCGCACCCGAACTCTGGGTGTCACTCGAGATGCACCACACGCCAGGGGGTGCTACCAAAAAAGCAACCCAGAAGTGTGGTGGGCTCCCCGCCCACCCTCGCTCGTCCCGGTGCATGCCGGGTGGGCGTCCTTGGCAGCTCGGCCCTGGTCGGATTGGGAGGAGGCCGGTGATGAAGCGTCAGCCCGCCCGGCGTCCGTCTGCTCGGCCTCTGCTGACCCGGCGGGCTCGGTCGGACGAGCAAGTGGCCTCGATCCGCGGGATTTGCCTGACCGAGGACACCTTCACAGCTCAATCCTTGGAAGCCGTCATCGGTGTCCGGGCCGAGCGTATCCAGTTGACCTTGTCCTTCTGGCGGTCCTGCGGCCTGATCGAGGGGGCACCGGAACGGGCCACCTACCGGCCCACCCGGGCTGCCCGTTCCCTGGCCGCGGCCTGGCGGCGGGGCGACACGCACGGCCGCCGGGCCCTGGGCCAGGCCCTCAAGGGTCAATGGTTCGCGCGGTCGGTGAAGGCGCGTCTGCTCGATGGCCCGGCCCTGCGTACCGGGCTGGTGACCCGGCTCATGCGGCTGGCCCAGGTGGGCGACGAGTACCGGCTCGAAGTAGAGATGCTCATCGACCTGATGGTCGAACTCGGCCTACTGCAGCCTCAGCCAGGCAAACGGCTGAGCTGGTGCGAGGACACAGCACCCACGTCCGAGCGGGCGGACGGCCACAGCCGGAGCACCACCGAACCCGAGTCCGCACCTCAGGACCACGCCGCCAAGGACGAGGAGACCCCTGCCGGGTCTTCCGAACTCGAACAGGAACCTGCACCCGCGGATACCGAGCCTGAGGAACCCGCTGCCTCCGCCGCGGGTGGCGCAAGCATTCCGCCGCCGCGTACGGCGGTCGGTGACCTCCTGCTGGAACTGCTCAGCCGCCCTGTACAGCTGGCCGATCTCGCCAGCCTCTCCGCCGACGAAGTCCTGTCCATGCACGGCCACATCACCGCGCTGGCAGCCGCAGCCGTCAAGCTCAGGAGCCGCCCCCCAAGCGACCTCAATAACTGACCCACCCGCACACAAAACGGGTCCGACAGCGCCGTTTCCTTGGCCGGTAGAGCGCCGCCGGACCCCCACCTCCACCCATCAGGTCCTCACTGCGGCATCGCCGCAGGCACAACCGAAGGGCTTAGGCATGCCCAGACACGTCACCGCGCCGGGCTGCGCCCACCGTAGCGCGTCCGCACCCCCCGATGTCCCGCTCTCGCCGGGCCGTCACCCGCACGCGGCATGCCTCGCCGGAGGCTGCCATGGCTAAGATCCGCATCCGCACCGCGCTCCCGCACATCACTCGTATCTGGCAGAACCGCGCGCTGGCTGGGCACATGAGCCTGGAGACCGCCGACCTGTACACCCACATCTGCGAACGGGCCGAGCGCTAAGCCCAGATCCACGGTGTGCTCTGCTTCGACGACTTCACCCACACCCTCGCACTGGCGTTCATCGAGGCCCCCGGGAACGACCGCCACCAAGGGCTGATCCCCACCCCGGCAGCCGGAACCCAACGCCAGCGGCGCGCCGGCCTGCAAGCCCTGTTCACCGAAGCCCGCGCTCTCGGCTACACCAAAGCGGCACCACTGGTCGATCTTCCGCCCATCCCGCGCAGCCCCCGCAAGCAGGGCGTCCACCTGGACGACGGCGACATCCAGCAACTTCGTTTCCACGCCGAGCGCGGCATGCCCGCCACCCGCCACGCCGCCCTCCTCGCCCTGTTGCTGGCCGGCCTGCACACGGCCGAAATCGCCAAGGCGACCACCGACGACCTCGATCTCGATCTCATGGGCTCGACCGTATGGACCTCCGGCGCCACCCGCACCCAAAGCCGCTACTGCCCACTGGACGACTGGTCCGCCCGCGTCGTACTCCTGCGCTGCCATCACCTCCTGCGCACAGCCCCACCGGGAACCGCACAGCCTGTCGTGACCGCAGCATCCTCCGCCTACCGTGCACAGGCCAGTGTCTGCGCCGGCTTCGGCGACATCGCCCGGCACAGCGGCCTGGCCACCGCCCAGCGCCGCATCGAGCCCAAGGACGTCACCCGCTACGTCGCCCGCCGCATCCTCGAGGAGACCGGCCAGCTCTCGGAAGTCGCTCGCCGCCTGGGCCTGTCCTCCCTCGACAGCGCCGCCGCACTCGCCTCCCTGGACTGGCTGTCCGACGACACGGACACTGCGTGAGCGCCCCCAAGAAGCGCGGGCGCACCGCGAAGAAGAAGACCGACGAAGGCTCCAGCTACGTACTCGGCCCCATCCCCGACGACGCCTTCGGCTCCGCCTCAGACGCCACGCCCCCACGCGGTCCCGAAGCCCCTCCCCTCGCCATCGACGAACGCTTCGAATTCCTCATCCGCAACCCTGACCTCTACGCCACCGCGCTCGAAGCCCTCCCGCCCCGCGACAACGGGCAGGTCGGCCGGCCACCCGTCTACCCGCCGTACATCTACTTCGTGTTCCTGTGCGCGATCTCCGTCTTCGGCTCGGCCCGCAGCACCGCCGCCCACCTCGCCCGCCCCTTGTGGTGGGATCCCATCCGACACGCCATCCACGACTTCATCGGCCCCGAGGAAGCCGCCGAACTCCCGCCGGCCGGCCCCACCCGCAGCCAGTGGAATTACTTCTTCCAGCGCCACCTCAAAACTGCGGTCGACGCCGTGTGCGACATCAGCCGGGGCAAATGGATCGAACAAGCCATCGCCCAAGGAATGCTCGCCGTCAACCCCAGAGGCAGCTGGATCTACCCGGCCCGAGAACAGGTCCTTCATGGCGACGCAACAGTCGCCTCTCCACCCTCAGACCACACCAAAGTGGAAGAGGCTGACGAAAAGACCGGCGAAATCCGACGGCACCGTGTAGACCCCGACGCCAGCCACACCACCGAAGGCGGCGGCCGACCCGTCTACGGAAACAAATTCCTCTCCATCGCCGTCCGCGCCGCGAACGCCCCGCACAGCCGAGTCATCCTCGCCCTGGAATCCGTACGCCACAAAGCACGCAAACACGACCCCCACCGTGAAGACGAAGGGAAAGCCGCGGTACGGCTGGTCAAGGAAATCCTTGCCAAAGCCCCCGGCGTACGCGCCATCACCTACGACACCGCCCTTCGCGGAGTCCACCGCGCCCCGCTCATCGCGGAAGGACTGGTCGTCTTCACCAAGCAACACGGTGGCCTCGAACCTCAGCCGCTCCAGGAACACAAGTGCACCAAAGGGCGCCCCAACCACAATCTCTACGCCGCAGCCGGCCGGGTCTGCGAGCGCCGCATCACCGTGGAAGGCGAAACCCTCTACACGCCGCTTCCCGTCCATGAGCTGGAATTCCGCAAAGGCGCACAGGCACGCTTCTACCAGCGCCTCGAAATCCCCTACCCATACGGACCCCATGCCATCCGAATCCGCGTCGACGAGACCAAGGAGGACCGGGAAATCGACCCGTCCACCAAGCGGAAACGGTTCAATCGCGCCGAGCACCTGCGTCAAATCCCGCCCGACACCCCGGCAGGGCGGCGGCTCAAGGGATTCCGCCAGGACAGCGAGTCCCAGCATTCCAGGTTCGACCAGTCGTATCCACACGAGCGAGTCCCCGCATATGGCGCAAAAGCAGCCCTCCTCATCTATATCGGCTACGCGTGGGCAAGCAACTCCGTCGCCCGCTTCGCCACCCGCATCACCGGACGCCGCGCAGGCTGACGAGCCACGCAGGGCTCAGCCGCGACACCCCGCGAGGGGCGTGGCGGCTGAGCGCTGCTCACCCACCCTCCCATCCGACCGGCACGGACGGCCTCAACGCCAAGAGACACCTGCCACCACCAGGCCACCCGCTACACTGGCGGCGGTGGCGCAGCCCTCGCAGGTTGCATCGCCGTAGACCTGTCGGGATCCAACTGAATGAGATTCGTCCAGTTTGAGGCGAATTTCAGACACATTTTCCGACAGATCCCCGCCTTCGTAGCTCAGGGGATAGAGCACCGCTCTCCTAAAGCGGGTGTCGCAGGTTCGAATCCTGCCGGGGGCACAGGCTGCACAGCAGGTCAGCGGGGCGTGGGCCCCCTGTTCTATTCGAACAGGGGGCCTCGTTCATGATCGGATGCCACATGGATGCCACATCCCCCGGCGATCATGGTTTGATCACCCCCCGTTCAAGGGACTTGATCACCACGAACGGCGTTCTACGCTGCCAAGCCAGACGAGGACGGCGCGACTTCCCTCGTGAGCGCCAGACACAGGCTCGTCGCCTCCTGCGGATCCTGGGCGGGGAGGCCCGGCCCGCAGGCGACCCCCGCCGACGTACGCGGCGGGGGTCGCCCGTACAAACGTAGACCGCCCCACCCCGGACAGGGGGTGGGGCGGCTCGCTCTGACCGAGTCAGAGCAAAGGATGACCGCCGGCGGACACAGGTACGCCGGCCGTCATCCGCACACGGGCCGAGCACGGCTCACGGCGCTCAGCGCAGCGGAGCCGCCCCGCGGGGGGGACGGAGGCGGCCCGCTCATCTCCAGCGCCGGCGGTTCGCCCTCGCCGACGCTGAAGGCTCTACTCCACCCACGCAGTGCCCTGGGTGTCGGTGATCGAGTTCCGGCCGCGGTAGTAGTCCACGTGCTCCCGGTCGTCGTGCGGGGGTCTGGTGCAGCGCGCGCCGCCGTCCGGATGCTCCAGCCAGCAGTAGCCCGCGGCCCGGCCGCCCGACTGCTGCGCTTCGGCCATCCGCTCGGCCGTGTCGGTCTTCACGGGGTTCCCCCTCGGAGGTTCGTGGGACGGCTGGAGCTGCGGCCGGCGCAGTCGGGGCAGGCGTAGACCTCGATGTCGAGGACGTGCACGCCTTCCCGGCCGCGGGCGATGCCGGCGGACACGGCGCCGATGACGTTCAGCAGGCTCTTGGCGCACCAGCAGCAGGCCCAGCCCGAGTACTGGGCGTAGGTCAGCGACGCGACGGGCGGCGGCTCAGGCTGCGGGGTCATGGCCGGTCGGCGAGCGGGACCAGGCGGTGGATTTCACGGCACGGACCGCGGGCGTACAGACCACGCGTGGCCGAGCCCGAGCCCGCATCATCGATCTGGATCAGTCGGATGCCGTCGGTGAAGCGGTGGCACCACGAGCACAGGCCCCGCCTGCTGGTGGTCGCCTGCGCGGTCATCGCTGGTCCCCCTCGGCGAGATCGAGCAGTTCCCTGTGGGTCGAGCAGGCGCGGGGGCCGCGGCAGGTGGAACAGGTCCGGGCGTGGAGGTCGGCGACCCGGCGGGCCTCGGCGCGCACGCACGCCGTGCAGCCGCGCGGGTACCAGCTGGCGCCGCTGTCGGTGCCGGGCCGTCTGCGGGGGCCGAGGCTCATGACGGCGCCGGCGGTCAGGGCGTCGGCGCATCAGACGCAGGCGCGACCGCAGACCTGATCTTCGGTCAGGTTGCGGATCGTTGGGAGCGGTAGAAGCTGGACTGCCCCCACGGGCGCCGACGTTGTAGCGTGCGGCATGTCGACTCCATCCAGTCGGCCATGCCCCGGGAGGTTCACAGCCTCGCCGGGGCCTTGTTACGGACCGTACGGACGGGGCGATGCGTGGCTCCAGAAGTGTGCACGAACTTGCACGGACTCACCCGAGAGAGTCGATGGCGGCTGTGATCAATGCCCGCGCCTCGGCCCCGTACACCGCGAGCTGTGACAG
>NZ_BAAJXA010000095.1:0-6055 GCF_057537855.1 Streptomyces diversicolor | reverse complement strand
GCGTCCTTCGCCGGACCACAACACGATCCGCGCGCGAAGCGCCACATCGGCCGGAACATCCCGTGACCCGGCCAACTCCCGCAATTCTGCCATCTGTTCAGAGGTGAGATCCACACCAGACTCAACGATCACAGAAGCCTCAGGTTCCATGAACAGGGTCACGAGACACTAGGCCAATGAGTTTGTGCCGGGCGGCGGTTTTTATGGGGTGACGGGAACACGGGCGATTGCACCCACCGGTGCTGGCTGGATATTCGGGTCACGCACGCTCCCAGCGACTGACGATGCGATACCGCACCGGCACAGGGCCGGGTCCGGTGGACTCCGGCACGGCGCGAGGATCCTTCTTCCCCAGCTTTACCAGCACCCCCCTGTGAGCCAGGTAGGTGAGCCCGGACCGAACCCGGCGCACCTCGCGACGGTCGGTGTTTCCGAGTGCGGCCGCCACCTCTCGGGCACTCCACGCGTGGCCCGGCTTGCTGGCCATCGTCTCCAGCAGCCTCTGTGACTCCTCGCCCTGGATCTTGACGGTGTCGCCTGCGTGGTCCGCGGTGTTCTGCGTGGAGCCGTCCGCCGGGTCCTCGGTGTGCCGTTGCGGGGGGATGTCTGCTGCCGGCGTCTCGTCCGGCCGGGGAGGGACGGCTTCCTGGGAGTGGCCGGCGGCGGTGGGGGCGGGGGAGGAGGCTGCCCGGGCCTTCACGGTGGCAAGGATTTCCAGCAGGCGCTCGGCACTCTCTCGCGCCTCGTGGAGCAGATCCCGCTCATCCTGTGTGCTGGCCACCGACTCCTTCAGACGGTGGAGGGTCTCGTCGCGCTCGGCGACGGCCTGACCGACGGTTTGAACGACGCCAGCCAGAAGAGACTCGAAGCCGTCGAAAGCCGTGGGAGTGTCCCCCTCCACAGTGTGGTCAGTGCGCGGCCTCATGGCCTATAGCGTAGGGCCGGATAAGGCCGGATGGGTGCCCCTCAGGAGTGAATTTCCGCCGGGGCCGGAATGAGGCCTGATGACTGGTCAGAACAGTGTCTGACTACAGGAAGTCCCGGCCGTACATTCGGACAGTGCTCTGTATCCAGAGCGTCAGTGCGAAATATCTGGCCGGAAGCCTGGAGCGGGTTCTGACCCGGCTCACTGCACTAGGTTCTGACAGTGTTTCGGGCGTGTGCTTGTCCCGCGGAATCTGGTCTGCGGCGGGTCCGCTTCCGGCAGACTGCGAATCGGCCGGAGCGGTTATGAAACGTGGTCGAACGACTCCCGGGTGATGCTCTCGCTGCCGTCGAGAATGGCCTGGATGGCAGCAGAGCGGACCAAGTGGGCGAGGCCGCCGACCAGCCCCCGGCTGCGCTCATACAGATAGGCGCTGGCCGCGGACAGGGCCCCGGGCTGATGCGCCTTCAGGTCCAGAGCCTTCTCTGTCTGCCGTACCAGGCGCCGCCACACGGTCATGTCTGTGATCGGTCCGCCTTCGACGTGAGTGGCGCGGCGCAGCAGGTGACCGTGCTCGCCGGCTCCCCACAGCCCGTCCAGGTCCGGAGAGTTGGCCGTGTAGACGAACAGGCATGGCACCTGGTCGCTCAGAAACCGCAGCAACTCCCAGGCGCTGGGCTGTCGGGAGGACGACGCCGGGCGCAGGCCGTGGGCATCGTCGATCACCACGAGCGCCGTGCCCGCCGCGACCAGCGCCTGCTCGACGGCGTCCGACAGTGCGGCTGTGCGGGCGGGCGGAGCGACACCCAGGCGATCGGCCAGCCGTACCAGCACCTCCCTGCCGGTCGCTGCGGGCGGGACGCACACGTGCACCGTGACCGGACCGGAATCATCTGGGCGCTGAGCGCGCTCGGCAGCGGCACAGTGCTGGGCGAGTTCCCTGACGGCGTGTGTCTTGCCGCAGCCCGAAGGGCCCGTCACCACCAGCATGTGCCGGTCCGTCGTCGCGAACCGGTTCAGTTCCAGGAGCCGCTCGCCTGCCGTGTACACCTCACGAGCCAGCGGGTCTTCAGGCACCGAAAGAGTCGCGTGATGAGCGATGCGGGCCTGCCGCACGAGGATCTCGGCAGTCCGCAGGAGGGTTGCCTGATGGATCGACTTGGGCTGCTCGCCGGGTGCGCCGGATACCCTCAACCGGGGCCCCTCTTGGGCAGTTGAAGGCACGGCTGCAGGTGCTGTCGCGTCCCCACGTACGACTCCCCCCGGGGGCAGGGTGCCGCGTTCGGTGTTGAGCGCAGGAACGTCGATCCACTGCCCGCTCGGATCGTGGACCCACGCGCGGTCCGGGTCGTAGGCGTCGATGTGCACTTTGCGGACGGACCCCCGCAGTTCCTCCAGAGCCGGTCCCCCATACCGTCTGCCCTGCGCTCTCAGCCCGGTCGGCGACAGCCGATGCCTGACCTCCGGCAGCAGCGCCGGGTATGCCGCAGGAGGCAGGGGCAGGTGCACCCATCCCTGGCGGGCGACGCACGCTGCGAAGGCCCCGCTCGGCGTGGGTGCGAAGTCTGGCTCCGCCACCGGCCTCAACGTCTCCGTCTCGCGGTGCTGCCAGTGCCGCTCCACCCACTCCTGGGCCCACAACTGCACCGTCCGTGCACTCCACTTGCTGGCCGTCCGCGCGTCGGGCCGGGTGGCGAGGTAGGCGGTGAACTGGGTGATCAACTGGTGGATCTTGCCCTCGCCGGAGGTCACCAGCGTGGGCGAGGTGGGCAGCAGGCTCACCCCGTACTGTCGGCACAGTGCTGCGAAACGGCTGTGCGGGGGAAAGACGCCGGGCGCGAGGGCGATTCGTTCCGGCATGATCAGCGGCGCCGTTGGCCGCGGGCCGCCAGGTGGGCCCGCAGAGCCGCCGCTTTGCCCGGCGGATGTGGAGCGCAGCGTGGCGGCGGTCCACCAGCGAGCCAGGAAGGCGCCGGCGTCCGCCGGGCTCCCGCCGTCATCGACCGTCAACGCGCAGACTGACCAGGTCAGTTCGTCGAGCGCCAGCGTCAACCGCATACGGTTCTCGCCGTCAGGAGTCTGCAGGGACACAGCATCGACGTAGACACGTTCCCCCGGGCGCGACAGCCACGTGCCTCCCGCGATGACCACAGGCTTCCCGTCCTGTGCGGCGAGCTGGTCCCGACCCTGACCTGCGCGTTCGGCGGAAAGCCGGTGCAGCAGCCGGTAGAACGTCGAACGGGATGGCAGCCACGATTCGTCGCCCCCGTGCCAGTCGACAACCGCCCGCAGCGTCTGCTGGCGGTAGTGCTCCATCGGCCGGGCCCGCCCACCTTCCTCGGCGGAGAGCACCGCGATGAGGCAATCCAGCACACGCGGGTCGACATGCCTGCCCGGAGTCGGGATCCTGGTGGCGCGGCGGTCGTACAGGCCGCTCACCCCGTGCGACTGATACTGCTGGCGCTTGCGGCGCACCGTCCGTGCCGATGCCCCCTCGACCCCGGCCGCCGCGAGTTCCTCGGCCTTGGCGGCCTCCCGCTCTGCCAACGTGCGCCTGCCCGGATCGTACTGGGGCCTCGGGGGCAAGGCAGGATCCTTGTCCGGAGGCCGCCCGCTGATCACCTCCACGACGTGCCGCTCCCACCACAACGCCCGGGCATGGGAAGCGGGCGATACACCGCGCGGCGGCACGGGGGCCAGCCGGGAGCGCGGGCCCTGTTCGAGCACCTCGAACCCGTCCTTGCCCGCCAACTGGTGCACTGGGTACACCACGCTCTGGCCCAGCGCGTTGACAAGCTCGGCACCCTCGCCGTCCAGGCCGATGACCGACCACGCGTGGTCGCTGAACCGGACACGGTCACCCAGTCCGAGCCGAGCGGCCGCTGGTCTCGTCATCAGCTCTTGCCGACCTTCCCGTTGGACCCGCCGCAGCGCACCCGGCGCATGGACCTGGCGGGGCACCGACACCGCTGGGGCTGCGGTATCTAACGCGCGCACGGCACAGAATGCCCTGGGCACAGCAGTAAGTTATACGTGTCGAAGCAACCCCGAATTAAGCAATTAGCGGCCGCACGCCAGTGCGTATCGCGCGAAGCGAGGCCGCCCAGACAGGTCCTGTGGGCCGGCTGGACGCCCGGGCTCTTTTCGGCTCTGGAGGGACGTCTGCTCCAAACCACTGGTCCGGCTCCGCCGTCTACTCAGGGGCTTCCTGGAGATCGTTGACGCCGCCCTCGGGGGACTCGCCGGGAGCTGGGATCTTCCACTCCAGATGGTCCGGCCACAGCATGACGCCCAGCGCGCCCTCCAGGTCCACCACGGTGAGCATGTCCGGCCACACCGTGCCGTTGAGCACGTTTGCGATCACCTGACGATTGACTCCGCTCTTGCGCGCCAGTGCATTCGCGCTCATCTGCTGCTCCGTCATGGCCTCGGCGAGCCTGCGCGCGATGGCCTGGGCGACGAGGGCGCCGCGGTGGGGCTGCATCATGGCATGCGGCCAGTTTCCGCTGACCACGTACTCTCTCGGCTTTTGCGCACGTCTCGTTCCTCCAGGCACCCGACAAGTGTGGCTGAGACGCCGTCCCGATGCGCGCCACCCCCACCATGCTACTGATGTAGCACCCTGTGGCCCGGCTTTGGCGGAAGTCGGGTTATCGCCCTCGGCTGAAGTGGCACGACGCGAGCGGCTGTGAATGGTCGCCTGTCGAGGGAGTGTCCACTGAAGGCCAGGGGTGCATGAGGTGAGGCTGAAGGCCAGGAGCCCTGCGTGGCCGTCCGCGGCCAGAGGATCTTGGTGCTCAGCCTGCCGCGCTAGCGTCCGAGTGCGTGGGCAGCGGGCCCCGGTCCTGCGTTGACCGGGGTCCAAACACCGGTGACGGTGAAGTGTTCCAGGCGGCTGAGGTCGTGCTTTTGGCCACTGGCTGCAGCCCGGCCTGGCCGTAAGTCGAACGAGACGCTGCCCAGAGAGCGCCGGTCTCAAGACGGTGGACGTCTTGGTCGATGGCGCGGTTGGCGAGGAAACGCAGCAATTCCTCGGCGGCCGAGGTCGGCTCGGTTGGGCCAACGGCCAGGATGAGGCTCTGAGCATGTCCGATAGGCAAGGCCTCAAACAGCGGTTCAACCTTGCCGACGGCAGGGTTGAAATTTCGAGTCACCCAGGACGAGATGTGAGTCATCGACGCACTCAGCCGAGGTGCCAATGTGCCAGTCGGCCCCCGAAGCCCGATACCAGGACTGAGAGGCCACCCGCTCACCGATCAACGGGGTTGGCTGGTCGAACGGGGGTCCTGATCGGGTGATCGCGGTGGGGGCGGTGCATGAAGGCAGGGCCTCGCGGTAGCTCGGGGTTGTCGAAGCCAACGAGCGGTCCCGGGAGGTCCTGTTGCCGCAGTCTTTCGCGCTCGCGTCCACGGCGTCCAACTCGCCGTCTCCGTCGTGTGACTGCCTTGCGCACAGGTTCGGCAACGCGGCGAACGGGCCGAACCGCCTCCCGTGTTACGGCTCCGACCTGACGGAGGCGGAGTGGCAGGTCGTCCGACCGTTGCTGCCGGTGCCCGCCTGGCTTCAGGGGCGGCCGACCGGAGGGCTATTGCCACCGCGTGATGCTGGATGCGGGTCGCTATGTCGTCGACAACGGCGTCAAGTGGGCGAACTTGCCTGCGGATTTCCCGCCGTATGGGCGGGTGCATGCCTTCGCTCACCGCTGGCAGGTCCAGGGCCTGCTCACCGAACTGCACGACCGGCTGCGTGACCGTGTCCGGGAGAAGGAGGGCCGCATGGTGGACCCGAGTGCGGCGATCGTGGGCTCGCCGTCACTGCGGGCGGCGGCGAACATCCCCCGCTCGACCTCCGGCTGGGACGGCGGCAAGAAGGTGGGTGGCCGCAAGCGGCACCTGGTGGTCGACTGCCTCGGCCTGGTCCTGGTCGTGCTGGTGACCGCGGCGAACGTGCAGGACTGCGACGCCGCAGTGCCTGTGCTGGAACGGCTGCGCCGGCTGTACTTCACCATCCGGCTCGTGTGGGCGGACGGCGGCTATGCGGGCCGGCTCGTCGGCTGGGCGGCCGAGAAGCTCCAGCTCACCGTCGGCATCGTCAAGCGCAGGATGTACGACACCATGATCTTTCCTCCTT
>NZ_BAAJXA010000094.1:0-7916 GCF_057537855.1 Streptomyces diversicolor | reverse complement strand
ACTCGCCCCGCTGCAGGAAGGCATCCTCTTCCACCACCTGCTGCAGACGGACGGTGGCACGGACGTGTACGCGGCGCCGCGAGTCATGGAGCTCGGCTCACGGGATCGCCTGGACACCTTCCTCAGCGCTCTTCAGCGGGTGGTGGACCGACATGACATCTACCGCACGGCGATCGTGTGGGAGCAACTGCGTGAGCCGGTGCAGGTCGTGGTCCGTACGGCCGAACTGCCCGTCCACGAGGTCTCTCTCGACCTGCAAGGCCCCGACGTGGTCGAGCAGTTGATCGCGGCTGCCGGACCGACCATGGACATCCGTCGCGCGCCGCTGATCGACGTGCACATCGCCACGCAGCCCGGACGGGACGGTGGATGGCTGGCGTTGCTGCGGATGCATCACATGGTCCAGGACCACACCGGCCAGGACGTGCTGCTCGATGAGATGCGAGCGTTCCTGTCGGGGCAGGAGGGTTCCCTGCCCGAACCGGTGCCCTTCCGGAACTTCGTCGCGCAGGCCCGACTCGGTGTGACACGGGAGGAGCACGAGCGGTACTTCGCCGACCTGTTGGGCGATGTGGAGGAGACCACCGCCCCGTACGGTCTGCTGGACGTGCACGGTGACGGCAGCGGCGTCGTGCGTGCCCGGATGGACGTCGACGACGAGGTGGGACATCGAATACGCGACGTCGCCCGCTCACTCGGTGCGAGCCCGGCCACCGTGTTCCACCTGGCCTGGGCCCGGGTGCTGGCCACCATCAGCGGCCGTGACGACGTCGTGTTCGGCACCGTGCTGTTCGGACGCATGAACGCCGGTGCGGGTGCGGACCGGGTGCCGGGGTTGTTCATCAACACCCTGCCCGTTCGCGTCCGTGTCGACGGAGTGAGTGTGGGCCGGGCGTTGCAGGGCGTACGCGACCAGCTCGCGGAACTGCTCGTGCACGAGCACGCGCCGCTGAGGCTGGCGCAGCAGGCCAGCGGAGTCCCGAACGGCAGCCCGCTGTTCACCTCACTGTTCAACTACCGGCATGGCAGGCGCCCGCAGACGGAGTCCGGTCCGAACGCCGGCACCTCGTCCAAGGGCATCAGCACGGTGTACGCCCGGACCGCCACCAACTACCCGGTGGCCGTGTCGGTGGACGACCTGGAGTCCGGGTTCGGGCTGAACGTGGACGCGGTGGGCTCGGTGGACGGTCAGGCGGTGTGCCGGCTGCTGCACACCTGCCTGGACAGCGTGGTGACTGCCCTGGAGCACGACTCGGACAGCACGTTGTCGTCGATGGAGATCCTGGACACGGTCGAGAAGGACCGACTGCTGGCGGACTGGAACGACACGGCAGTGGGGGGCGTCGCGTCGATGGTGCCCGCCCTGTTCGAGGCTCAGGTGCGTCGTACCGCGAGCGCAGTGGCGGTGGTTCAGGACGGTGCGGCGGTGTCGTTCGCGGAGCTGGAAGCACGGGCGAACCGGCTGGCGCGCTACCTGCGGGCTCAAGGCGTGGGCGCGGAGTCGGTGGTGGGTCTGTGCCTGCCGCGCGGGGTGCAGACGATCGCGGCGATTCTGGGTGTGTGGAAGGCGGGGGCGGCCTATGTGCCGGTCGATTCCACTATGCCCACCGAACGCATCGCGTACGTGCTGGCGGACAGTGGTGCGGTGCTCACCCTGACCACGGGCGAGTTCCTTGAGTCACTGCCGGCGAGCGGGCATCGGCTGGTCGCGGTGGACGCGCCTGAGTCGACGCAGCCGTCGGCGGAACCGGAACCGTCGGCGGAACCGGAGTGGTCGGCGGATGCCGCGGCGCCGTTGCCGGGCCAGATCGCGTACGTGATCTACACGTCGGGTTCGACGGGGCGGCCCAAGGGAGTGGCGGTCACGCACGGCGGACTGGCGAACTACGTGACCACGGTGCCCGGGCGGATCGGGCTCGACAGGCCCGGTCGCTACGCGGTGGTGCAGGCCCAGACGACCGACTCGGGGAACACACTGGTGTTCGCCAGTCTGGTCACCGGTGGTGAGCTGCACATCCTGG
Source organism: Streptomyces diversicolor (assembly GCF_057537855.1). NCBI lineage: Bacteria > Bacillati > Actinomycetota > Actinomycetes > Kitasatosporales > Streptomycetaceae > Streptomyces > Streptomyces diversicolor. The sequence goes on along the minus strand of NZ_BAAJXA010000094.1, from coordinate 5,895 downwards.
ACGAGGACACGGTGACCGACGCGGTGGCGGTGAGCAGGTATCTGACGGAACACCGCATCGACTACCTCAAGGCCGTGCCCTCGCATCTCGCGGCGCTGACGGCCGGGCCCGAGGGTGCCGCCGGGGTGCTGCCGGGCAAGGCATTGGTGCTGGGTGGTGAAGAGGCACCGCAGGAAATGGTGGCCGGCTTGCTGGCGGCGGCCGGTGAGCAAGAGGTGTTCAACCACTACGGCCCGACGGAGACGACCATCGCCGTGGCGACGGCTCGGCTGTCTGCGGAGTCGATCGGCTCGGGTGCGGTGCCGGTGGGCAGGCCCGTGGCCAACACGCGGCTGTACGCGCTGGACGGACGGCTGAAGCCGGTGCCGGTGGGCGTCGCGGGCGAGCTGTACATCGCAGGTGCACAGGTGGCGCGTGGCTATGTGGGCCGGCCCGACCTGACCGGCGAGCGGTTCGTGGCCTGCCCGTACGGTGGTGCGGGCGAGCGGATGTATCGGACCGGAGACCTGGTGCGCTGGACCGGGGACGGCCAGTTGGTGTTCGCCGGACGAGTCGATGAGCAGGTGAAGATCCGCGGATTCCGGATCGAGCCCGGAGAGATCGAGGCGGTGCTGGCCGCGCACCCGCAGGTGGCGCAGACAGCGGTGATCGCAAGGCAGGACACGCCCGGCGACAAGCGCCTGGTCGCCTACGTGGTCCCGGCCCCCAACGGCGGAATCACCGCCACCACCGACGCCACGGCGGAGGCGGCCCTGCCGAATACCCTGCCCGATGCCCTGCGCACGTGGGCGACAGGTCGGCTGCCCGGCCACATGGTGCCCTCGGCCGTGGTGGCCCTGGACGCGCTGCCGCTGACGGTGAACGGGAAGCTCGACCGTGCGGCCCTGCCCGTCCCCGAATACGCGGAGAGGCGGGGGCGCGGCCCGGCCACGCCACAGGAGGAGATCCTCTGCCGGGCGTTCGCCCGCGTGCTCGGTCTGGACCAGGTCGGAGTCGACGACGACTTCTTCGCTCTTGGCGGGCACTCGCTGCTGGCGACCCGATTGAGCAGCGAGATCAGAGAGGAACTGGGGACGGAACTGCCGATCCGGGCGGTCTTCGGCACCCCGACGCCGGCCGGGCTCGCGGTCTGGCTCACACAGCAAGGTGACAGCCGTCGGAAAGCTAGGCCCGCGCTGCGGCCGATGCGCAGCCAGGAGGAGTCCTGATGATCCCGCTCTCGTTCGCCCAGCGTCGTCTGTGGTTCCTGGCACAGCTGGAGGGGCCGAGCACCACGTACACGAACCCGACGGTGCTGCGCTTCCCCGAGGTGCTCGACCGGGAAGCGCTGGAAACGGCGCTGCGGGACGTGCTGCAACGGCACGAGGTGCTGCGGACGGTGTTCCCCGCGCCCGACGGCGAGCCGTACCAGCGCATCCTGCCGGTCGACGAGACCGGGTTCGAGCTGGCCGTCGCGGACGTGTCTCCGGAGCACCTGACGCAGACCGTGGAGCACGCCGTCCGGCACGCCTTCGACCTGGCCACGGAGATCCCGCTGCGAGCCAGCCTGCTCACAGTGGGCCAGGACGAGTGCGTGCTCGTCCTGCTCGTGCATCACATCGCGTGGGACGCCTGGTCGGCCGGCCCGCTGGGGCGTGACCTGTCGGTGGCCTACGCGGCGCGCCGCGAAGGCCGGGCGCCCGAATGGGAGCCCCTGCCGGTGCAGTACGCCGACTACGCCATGTGGCAGAGGGAGCTGCTGGGCGACGAGGACGACTCGGAGAGCGTGCTGTCCCAGCAGGTCGAGTACTGGCGGCAGGCCCTGACGGGAGTCCCCGAGGAACTGTCGCTGCCGACCGACCGGCCGCGGCCGGCCGTCCCGACCCACCGCGGTCACCAGGCGGAGCTGGAGATCCCGGCCGTGGTGCACGAGCGGCTCGTCGTCATGGCACGCGAACGAGGCATGAGCCTCTTCATGGTGCTCCAGGCGGCACTCGCCGTGACCATGTCCCGGCTCGGCGCCGGTACGGACATCCCGATCGGTTCAGCCATCGCCGGACGCACCGACAAGGCACTCCACGACCTCGTCGGGTTCTTCGTCAACACGCTCGTCATACGCACCGACCTCTCCGGCGATCCGACGTTCGCCGACGTGCTGGACCGGGTCCGGGAGACGAGTTTCGGCGCCTTCGAGCACCAGGACGTGCCCTTCGAACGGCTCGTGGAGGAGCTGGCGCCTGCCCGTTCCCTCGCGCGGCACCCCCTCTTCCAGGTCATGCTCACCCTGCAGAACGCCGGTCCGGCGAAGCTCGACCTGTCCGGCCTCAAGGCGTCCCGCATAACCCGCGGAACCGCCACGTCGAAGTTCGACCTTGAGGTCGCAGCGGCCGAGACCTTCGGTGCCGGGGGTGCGCCGGCCGGCATGCGTGGCGTGGTGACGGTGTCGGCCGACCTCTTCGACGAGGAGACGGCCCACCAGATCGCAGGCCGCTGGGTCCGAGTGCTGTCGGCTGTGGCCGCGGACCCGTCGATACGGATGAGCTCGGTGGAGATCCTCGATGCCGACGAGCGCCGGAAGTTGCTCGTGGACTGGAATGACACGGGGGTGGAGGGCTCGGCGTCGACGTTGCCGGAGTTGTTTGCGGCGCAGGTGGCGCGGACGCCGGATGCGGTGGCTGTGGTGGTGGGGGATGTGGGGGTGTCGTATGCGGAGTTGGATGCGCGTGCGAGTCGGTTGGCTCGGGTGTTGGTGGGTGAGGGGGTGGGTCCTGAGACGTTGGTGGGGCTGGCGTTGCCGCGTTCGGTCGAGTTGGTGGTGTCGGTGTGGGCGGTGTTGAAGGCGGGGGCGGGGTATGTGCCGATCGACCTCGACTATCCGGCGGAGCGTGTCGGGTTCATGGTCGCTGACGCGGGTCTGGCGTGTGTGATCACTGCTTCGGGCACGGTATTTCCCGAGGTGTCGGTGCCTCGTCTGGTGTTGGGTGATCCCGGTGTTGAGGGTCGTTTGGCGGCTGTGTCGGGTGCGGATGTTGCGGATGCCGAGCGTGTGGGTGCGCTGCGTGTGGATCATCCGGCGTATGTGGTTTATACGTCTGGTTCTACGGGGCGTCCGAAGGGTGTGGTGATTTCTCATCGGAGTGCGGTGGGTTATCTGCGGTGGTGTGGTGAGGAGTATGAGGGTCTGCGTGGGGTGGCGGGTCTTCATTCGTCGGTGGCGTTCGATCTGACGGTGACGTCGTTGCTGGGCCCGTTGCTGGTGGGCGGGTGTGTGCGGGTGGTCGGGTTGACCGAGAGCGCGGATGTGGTGGAGGCGTTGTCGGGGGAATGGCGCTGCACCTTCTTGAAGGTCACGCCGAGCCATCTGAGGTTGCTGGGTGATCTGGCGCGGGGCCGCCAGTTGTCGGGTGATGTGGTGGTGGGTGGTGAGGCGCTTTCCGGTGAGGTGGTGCGGTGTTGGCGTGAGGTGAATCCTGGGGCGAGGGTGGTGAATGAGTATGGGCCGACCGAGGCGACCGTCGGGTGTGTCACCTATTCCATTCGCTCCGGAGATGATTTCTCTGCTGCCGGTGTGCCGATCGGGGTGCCGATTGCGAATACGCGGGTGTTTGTGCTGGATGGTGCGTTGCGTCCGGTGCCGGTGGGTGTGGCGGGGGAGTTGTATGTGGCGGGTGCGGGGCTGGCGCGGGGGTATGCGGGGCGTCCCGGTCTGACGGGTGAGCGGTTTGTGGCGTGTCCGTTCGGTCCGGCTGGTGCGCGGATGTATCGGACGGGGGATGTGGTGCGGTGGTCGGCCGGGGGTCGGCTGGAGTATCTGGGGCGTGTGGATGAGCAGGTGAAGATCCGCGGTTTCCGGATCGAGCCGGGTGAGGTCGAGGCGGTGCTGGCCGCGCACCCGGCGGTGGCGCAGGCGGTTGTGGTCGCCCGTGAGGATCTTCTCGGGGACAGGCGGCTGGTGGCCTACGTTGTGGGGGATGCGGCCCCGGCCGAGCTGCGTGAGTACGTGGGTGAGCGGTTGCCGCAGTACATGGTGCCCTCGGCGGTGATTGTCCTGGATGCGTTGCCGTTGACGGTGAACGGGAAGCTGGACCGCAAGGCGCTTCCTGCTCCGGAGTATGTGAGCGGCGGGGGCCGTGGTCCGGCGACGGTGCGGGAGGAGATCCTGTGCCAGGCGTTCGCCCAGGTCCTCGGCCTTGATGAGGTGGGCGTCGAGGACGACTTCTTCGCGCTCGGTGGGCATTCGTTGCTGGCGACGCGGCTGGTGAGTCGCGTGCGTGCGGTGCTGGGTGTGGAGGTGGCGCTGCGGACGCTGTTCGAGGCGTCCACTCCGGCCGGTCTCGCGGCACGGCTGGGCCGGGCCGAAGTGGCTCGTCCGGCCCTGGTCGCGGGGGAGCGTCCGGAGCGGGTGCCGCTGTCCTACGCGCAACGCCGGCTGTGGTTCATCAGCCAGCTCGAAGGCCCGAGCGCGACGTACAACATCCCGATCGGCGTGCGACTGACGGGGGCGCTGGACCAGCACGCGTTGGAAGACGCGCTGCGCGATGTCCTGGAACGGCATGAGGTGCTGCGTACGGTCTTCGCGGTGGCCGACGGAGAGCCGTACCAGCGGATCCTGTCGGTCGAGGAGAGTGGCTTTGCGCTGACCGTCACGGATGTGAGCGCGGAGGACGTGGACGCGGCTGTGGCGGAGGCGGCGCGGTGCGCCTTCGACCTCGCGGAGGAGATCCCTGTCCGCGCCCGGTTGTTCAGGCTCGGACCGGATGAGCATGTGCTGATGTTGGTCGTGCATCACATCGCGGGTGACGGCTGGTCGATGGGGCCGTTGGCGCGTGATGTGTCGGTGGCGTACGGGGCGCGGTGTGAGGGGCGGGCGCCGGGTTGGGCGCCGTTGCCGGTGCAGTACGCGGATTACGTGTTGTGGCAGCAGGAGGTGTTCGGGTCCGAGGAGGATCCGCAGAGTGTGCTGTCCCGTCAGATGGAGTTCTGGCGTGAGGCGCTCGCCGGTGCCCCGGATGAGCTGACGCTGCCGTTCGACCGAACGCGCCCTGCTGTGGCATCACATCGAGGTGGCAGGGTGCGCTTCGTGCTGCCCGCCGAGGTGCACCAGGGGCTCACCGGACTGGCTCGGGAGTCCGGAGCGAGCCTGTTCATGGTCGTGCAGGCCGCCTGGGCGGCGCTGCTCACGCGGGTGGGCGCGGGGACCGACGTGCCGATCGGTTCGCCGATCGCGGGGCGGACCGACCAGTCGCTGGATGATCTCGTCGGCATGTTCGTCAACATGCTGGTCCTGCGCACCGATACGTCGGGGGATCCCTCCTTCCGCGAGCTCATCGCGCGGGTCAAGGAGAGCGACCTGGCCGCTTTCGCGCACCAGGACGTGCCGTTCGAGCGGCTGGTGGAGGAACTCAACCCTACCCGCTCCATGGCGCGTCACCCGCTTTTCCAGGTCGTGCTGAGCTTCCAGAACAACCGCCCGGCCAGACTCGAAATGGCCGGCCTCCGAGGCTCCGCTGCACATGCGCAGTCGACCACGGCCAAGTACGACCTCGCGCTCTACATGGAGGAGCGGGAGGAAGGAATCGCCGGCGCGCTGGAATACGCCCTCGATGTGTTTGATGGGGGGACGGCTGAGCGTTTGGTGGGTTGGTTCGGTCGTTTGCTGGAGGGTGTGGTGGGGGCGCCGGACGTCCGGTTGAGTGCGGTGGATGTGCTGAGTGTGGGTGAGCGTGGGTTGGTGTTGGGGTGGGCTGGTGTGGGTGGGGAGGTGCCGCCGGCTGGTGGGTTGTCGGTGGTGGAGTTGTTCGAGGCGCAGGTGGTGCGTGATCCGGGTGCGGTGGCGGTGGTGTGTGAGGGGCGGTCGTTGTCGTATGGGGAGTTGAATGCGTGGGCGAATCGTCTGGCGCGGTGGTTGGTGGAGCG
>NZ_BAAJXA010000093.1:0-8542 GCF_057537855.1 Streptomyces diversicolor | reverse complement strand
TCCTGTCGGTGCTTTGCGGAGGGCCCCCCACCGGGATCCTGAAGGCGGTGTCCCGCCCGTCCTCACACCTCCACGGGACGCGTGCCGCCGAGCATCGCCGACGCGGTCCGCAGCGAAGTGGGACCGCCCACGCCCACGGCCTTGGGGCGGCCCTGGCAGGTGAAGCCGAGGAGCGTCATGGCCCGCCTGACTTCGTCGGCGGTGACCGGCGGTCTTGTCGCGTGATGACCTGGCCCAGCTGCTTGACGGGGTAGCGGCGGCGGACGGTGGTCACGGACTCACCCGTGACGAGTTCGGGCCCGACGCCCGTCATCGAGGCCGGCACCCCGCCCCTGGCCAGGCCGAACGGGTACCGGGCGATGACACAGCGCATGACGCCTCACAGGGCAGAAGCCGGAGGGAAGGAGAACCGGTTCGCGCCGGGGCGTGGCGTATCAGCGCGAGAGGGCGAGGACGCCCGTAACCCGGCCGTACTCACCGACGCCGCCGGGGCGGGCGGCGGGCAGGGGCAGCGATCCGTCGAGGACGTCCCGCAGCCGGATCCGGTCCGTGTACGCGGGACTGTCGCGGAGAACGGCGAGCCGGACCAGGGTGATCAGGTCCGTGCCCTCGTCGTCCGCGTCACACACGGTCAGGTACTCGACCCGGGCACCCGCCATGACGGCCAGAGCCACCTCGACGGTCATGTCGTCACATACCCGAGGCCCGTGCCCTTCGCTGCCGTCGGCCCCGGGGGCGGGGGTCCTGCCGTACTGCGTCCGCGTCGGCGTCAAGGGTGTCTCCTTCGGTGAGGGCTGGTCGGCCTGGTCGGCCTGATGGGCCTGTGCGGCCCCGGGGGCTCCCGGGTCCGCGTGGGCCTACGCAGCCGCGTCGTGGCCGGGCCGCCGCTGTGCCCTGCGGCTCATCCCCGCGCCGGCGGGGCGGCCCCGACCGGTGCGGCCCCGGCGGTCCCCGGACGGCGAAGAGGTGCGGCGGGGGCGTTCCACGACGGGCGCGGTGATGACCACGGGGACACCGGAGGGTGCCTGGGCACCCGTGATGCGGCTCAGCTCCGCCTCGCCCGGGCGGACCGGGGTGATGCGCGGGGTGATGCCGGCCGAAGTCATCAGCCGGGTCATGTCGCGGCGCTGTCGGGGGGTCACGAGGGTGACGACGCTGCCGGACTGCCCGGCGCGGGCCGTACGGCCGCCACGGTGCAGGTAGTCCTTGGGGTCGCTGGGCGGATCCACGTTGACGACGAGGTCGAGGCTGTCGATGTGGATGCCGCGGGCCGCGACGTCGGTGGCGACCAGGACGGTGACGTGACCGTCCTTGAACTGCGCCAGGGTCCGGGTGCGCTGCGGCTGGGACCGGCCACCGTGCAGGGCCGCGGCGCGGACACCGCTGTTCAGCAGGTGCTTGGTCAGCCGGTCCACGGCGTGCTTGGTGTCCAGGAACATGATGACCCGGCCGTTTCGGGCCGCGATCTCGGTGGTCGTGCGGTGCTTGTCCGCGTCGTGCACATGGAGGACGTGGTGCTCCATCGTGGTGACGGCACCGGCCGACGGGTCAACGGAGTGAACCACCGGGTCGGTCAGGTAGCGGCGGACCAGCAGGTCGACGTTGCGGTCCAGGGTGGCCGAGAACAACAGCCGCTGGCCCTCGGGACGCACCTGGTCGAGCAGGGCGGTGACCTGGGGCATGAAGCCCATGTCGGTCATCTGGTCGGCCTCGTCGAGAACCGTGGTGCCGACGTCGTCGAGCCGGCAGTCGCCCCGGTCGATGAGGTCCTTGAGCCGACCGGGCGTCGCGACGACCACCTCGGCGCCGGCCCGCAGCACACCGGACTGCCTGCCGACGGACATTCCGCCGACGACGGTGGCGAGCCGCAGGCTGACGGCGCGGGCGTAGGGGGCGAGCGCGTCGGTGACCTGCTGGGCCAGCTCCCGGGTGGGGACGAGGATCAGGGCCAGTGGCCGGCGCGGCTCGGCGCGGCGGCCCGCGGTACGGGCCAGTACCGCCAGGCCGAAGGCAAGGGTCTTGCCCGATCCGGTGCGGCCGCGACCGAGCACGTCACGGCCGGCCAGGGAGTTCGGCAAGGTCGCCGCCTGGATCGGGAACGGCACGGTCACGCCTTCCCGGCCGAGCGTGGCCAGCAACGGCGACGGCATGGCGAGATCGGCGAACGTCTCGACGGCGGGCAACGCGGGCGTGACCGTCTTCGGCAGGGCGAAGTCGGCCCGCGCCGGCTGTCGGGTTCCGTAACCGCCGGAGCGGCGCGGCACGCCGGAGCGGCCTGGTACGCCGGAGCGGCCCGCGGCGGCTCGTCCTCCGAAGCGGTCGGACGGGCGATCGGTGCGTGCGCGAGTGGTACGTGTGCGGTTCATGCGGAACCTTCCTCGATGCGGGCACGTATCAAGGAAATTCCGCAGCAGAATGAGCGGCGCAGAGAATCGCGAGAACGGGCCGAAAAACGACGGGTCGAATGACCCGGGAATGAAGCGAGCTGGGGCCCGCACCCCAAGGTGCGGGCCCCAGCTGCGACGTATGCGGCAGTGCCGGTGTGTCAGGCGGGAACGATGTTCTCGGCCGTCGGGCCCTTCTGGCCCTGCGCGATGTCGAACGACACCTTCTGGCCTTCCTGCAACTCGCGGAAGCCCTGGCTGGCGATGTTCGAGTAGTGGGCGAAGACGTCGGCGCCGCCGCCGTCCTGCTCGATGAAGCCGAAGCCCTTTTCCGCGTTGAACCACTTCACAGTGCCGGTGGCCATTTTGTTTCTCCTTCGGGGGACGGTGTCAGGAAAACGCCCTGTGCGTATTCCGTGTCGCCGTGATGATCGGCCGTCGGAAAAACCTTCTGGCAACCACACCTGCAACCGAGGACGACAGTAGCACGCCGGAGTCGGGCCTGCGCGGTGAATAATTCCGCACCGCCTGTGGCCGCAGGAATATTTGTCGTGCGCCGCGTTGATTTCTTACACCGCGACAACAGATATTGACTTCCGTGAGTGCAGTATTGTCGCAGTGCTGCGACGGTCCGCACGCGACCACTGCCGTCATCGAGGACGGACGGGATACCGACGAGCGCGCGGGGTCCGGACAGGGGGACGAAAGCCACAGGGGGACGTTCCGGCGGGTCAGGCGAGACGTCCCGGGCCCCTCACAGCCGTTGCCACGCGGTGAACGTCCCGCCGGGCTGGGACCGGCGGCACCGGTATGTCGCCGGGCAGCCCCGCGACGGCAACCGGGCCGGCGGGCCGTACCGGCCTCGTGCGGCCCAGCGGCTCATTGCCGAACCGTCATGGCCTTACGGGGACGTGGTTCGCGGGTCCGGCCGCCACCAGCCGGGTGCCACATCCTCCGGATTCCAACCCGCGAACGACGATCCACCTGCCGTCGGCCTGGGCGACGTGTCCTGCGCCAGCAGGTCTCCGTACCCGTCACCGGTGAGGTCGCCCGGTGAGGTCAGCACGTTGTACTGGTTCCAGCCCGACGTTCCCAGCGTGGTGTACGCCGTGGATGTCGTCAGGGCCTTGCCGCACCCCGGGCGGTACGCCCGCAGCGCACCGCTGCTGAACCGCACGAGCACGTCGTCGCAGCGGTCACCGTTCAGGTCTCCGAACGGCACCGCCGTGATCGAGGCCGGCCATCCCGAAGCCGAGGTCTTCGTCGAGAACTTCCCGGCGCCGTCGCCCCGATGGAAGGAGAGCGCCCCCTTGGAGGTGAGCGTGAGCAGGTCACCGATGCCGTCGGAGCCGACATGGTCGCGTCTCACAGCGGCGCCACCGGTCAGTTTCAGCGTGCCGGACGCCGTCGCCGACGCACCGTGCCGGTCGGCCGGGGCCACCGTCAGCGTCCAGGTGTACGTGCCGTTCGGCACATACGCGCCCGTCGACGTCCTGCCGTTCCAGGACGCGTGGACCACGTCGTGCGCGGCGCCACCGGACAGCGTGCGCGCGGTGGCCCCGGTCGCCTTGTTCCTGAGCACCAGCGTCCACGACGCGGCCGACTTCGACAGCCACCACGTGCCGTGCCACGAGGACGACGGGTCCACCAGGCCGACCGAGGGTTCTGTCCTCGCTCCCAGGACCGCGATGTCCGTGGCGGGGACGCCACTGCGCACGATGTGGATGTCCTGGGAGGCCGGCTCCACGTAGCCGACCAGGCCGGTATACGGATCGACGTCCCACCGTCCGGCCGTGGCCGCCAGGGTCCGGCTCACCGCGGAGCCGCTCGTGACGTCCGTGAGGGTCAGCGCTCCGGATGCGGAGTCACGCGTGACCAGGAAGCCGTCGCCCAGGCGCGCCTCTGTGCTGGTGGGCACGGCGACGAGCGTCTTCCTGCGGGTGTCGTACGCGACGGCCTTCCGCACGCCGCCCCGGGGAGAGTCGCACGAGCCGGACCAGTACACCCAGCGTCCCACCGTCTGGAAGGCGCCCACCCGCAACCGCTGCCGGCCACCCGGAACGACCTGATCGTGGTGCCCGACCGCACCTCCGTGGCCGTGACAGTGCCGTCCGCGGCCGCCGCCCACAGTGTTTCCCCCCACAGGGCGGAGGGGACCGCATCGGCCGCGCCCGTGCGGGTGAGCACGAACCCGTGCCCTCCGCGTGCCCGATCTTCGTGCGCCTGACGGGCCGGAACTTGCTGGACATTCTTCGGTACATCACAAACCCCAGGCCACTGGCCTGGGGTTTCATCATGGAGCGGGTGACGAGAATCGAACTCGCGCTCTCAGCTTGGGAAGCTGCGGGCATTTGGGGGCGGGTGGGGCGCTGACCTGGGCGAACGGTTGGGCTGCGGCCTCGCGGGTGCGCTTGTGGTCCCCCCTCGGCCCCGTCGACACGCGACCGTAACCGATGGCCCTCCCGGTGAACGCCTATGCCTGCTGGGTGGCCTACCCAGGTGTGCCGCACGTCGTCTGGTCACCGCTGAGAGGTTAACACTTGCATTAACATGAGGCTCGTGGCTCAATGGGAAGTGGTCCTTGTCGGGGAGGTCGCGGCGTGGTTCGAGGCCCTGGCCGAAGATGACTGGGACAGCGCTGAACAGGTAGAAGACGCTATCGACATGCTGGCGGTCACAGGGCCGACGCTCGGCCGTCCGCTGGTCGACCGGATCAAGGGTGCCGAGAACCACCACCTGAAGGAGTTGAGACCGGGCTCATCCGGGAGCAGCGAGATCCGCATTCTCTTCGCCTTCGATCCGGTGCGCCGGGCAGTGTTGCTGGTGGCTGGCGACAAGGCCGGCAACTGGCAGCGCTGGTATGACAGCAACATTCCGCTTGCTGAGGAGCGGTACCGGGCACATCTGGCCGATCTTGAAACCAGGGAGTACGAATGAGCACCGTGAGCTGGGAGGAGACCAAGCGCAGGGCGCGCGAGCGGCGTGCGGCCTCGGGGCTGTCAGTGCGGTCGCCTCAGGAGAAGCAAGCGGCCATGGACCGGCTGACCGCCGAAGTGCGTGCTCACAAGCTTGCGGAGGTCAGGCGTGAACAGGCGTTGACTCAGCGCCAAGTTGCCGAGTCGATGGGGGTCTCAGCACCTCGGGTCTCCGCGATCGAGCACGGTGAACTGGATCGCGCGGAGGTCGCGACCCTCCGGGCCTACGTGGAAGCGCTCGGCGGTCGACTGCGCGTAGTCGCAGACTTCGGGGACGCCGAGTACACCGTCGCCTGAGGCGCATACCAAAGCTCTCGTCTACCAACAAGGCCCAGGTCTATGACCTGGGCCTTAAACATGGAGCGGGTGACGAGAATCGAACTCGCGCTCTCAGCTTGGGAAGCTGCGAGCTTTTACGGCCAGTCCGGGCTCTGACCTGGACGAACGCTGAGGGAGCGGCCCTGTCGGACTCGGCTGCTTTCACTGTGGTTCCCCGCTGTTCCCCGCTCGTTCTGGTGCGCTTGTGGTGCATCCTGTCGAAGGCATCGAGGCAGGAGTGTCCGTGCTTCGTGTCATGATCCTCGGGTGCTGGAGATCCCGGGACACGCAGGCGGCCCCTTGGCCGAGGGGGGCGCCTATCTGGACGAGCCCTTGTCCTGGCCGTTGCATATCGCTGGTCGCCGTGCACGTACGGCCTATGTGTGGCCGGTACGTGGTGACGACAATGAGGGCTGTTCCAAGAAGCATCCGCACGCTCTGCCGCCGATCGAAAGGGTGGGCCGAATTCAGCCGCTTTTTGCCTCCACCGCTGGGCTCCAGTAAATTTCTTTGCATTCTAGCCGCTCAACGCGAACGGAGTATCGCCCCTGTAGGGGAATCGTGACATTTCGAATTTGGTAATGCCTATTCAGTTCGGGCACTATAGGATTTTTGAGCAGCGCGATCAATTCAGTCAGCGAGTTGACGGGGCTGAGATCTGAAACATACCGAAAAGACGTAGCAAACATGTCCGGCTCCGGCATAGGCCGAGGCGTCAGCTGCTGCGGCATGCCGACTCCCCACGCCCACTCGATCTCATTAAAGGCTGGCCAGTCAGGCGGCAGTTTAGCTCGCACATCACCAGCTACGAGCGAACTCCTGACCTTCCCTAGCTGCGCGCTCGCAAGCACAATAGTTTGATCCGTCTTGGCGGTTTCAGTAAGCGTAAGGGCATCGATAGGCCATTTGATTTCCAGGATAAGGCCCTTACGCGACACTGGATCGAACGCCACTACGTCAAGGTTACCTACAGTCTGCCCCTTCAAATTCCGCACTTTCGTGCCCTCGGTGACTTTAACGCCGGGAATTTTCCTCAGCCAACGACCCCACACTTTAGCTCGCTCGCCTTGACGTTTTCCAATAGGGCCATAGCGCGCTGGATCCGATGCAGCAGTTCGCAGAACGATTGCATCAATGGCACGAGGGAACATTACGAGCGGAAGGACCGTAATGAGTCCATTATTGGGGATTAGAATTGCCGTTCTCATCGACTTGCCGGGGCCGGCCATGAGTCGATGTATGGCCTGTATAGCGAGCTCTCGCGGCATGCTCCCACACAGGCGTGCCAGCCACTCGACGATCGCCTCTTCCGTGCTGTGTTGAAGGGTCGCGCCACGCACGCGCGCTGATGAGTGTGCCATCTCGCCTAGCTCCGCCATTGCCATGAGCGCAGCTAGGACTTCAGCCATTATTCCGACGTTTAGACCGTCACCAAGGTCAGTGTCATTCGACAATGGAGGGTCTTGGTGAACCGCGCGCCATGATTGAACTGCTCGACGAGTCCGCTCCATCGCGGAAATGATGACGTCATCCGGAGGGAGAAACGCATTGAGCCTTTCGCGAGATTGCTTCGAGGCCCATTCTACTTCTTTCTGTGCGGGCTCTTCGCGATTCCCAGGCACGGCCTGTCGCTCAAGATACAAGTCGGCAACTTCAAGACCCATATCCCACTTATACGAGACCCTAAATTTTGTGCCGCCAGTCTTTCTAACCCTATAGGCCTGCGCACGAAGGGCGGCATCAAGCGATTCGAGGCGTGTCGCCTCCAAAGCGGCCTTCACGGCATTTGATACATCCTCTTCATAGCAAGGTTCGCCACCAATCGGATGCTTAAAGTGCCACGAAATCAGAAAATCCAGCAACATGTCCCATGAAAATTCTGGAAAGTCAACCCTGTTCCGTGCGAAGCTTGCTTTCACGCTGAGGGCTTGCGACATAAGTGCATGCAGGCGCTCCTCACCCGTCGACCAAATCGGCAGTTGGTCGACTTGTTTGCGCCAGTCCGAGATCAGGCCGCGTAGCTCTTGTTCCGGCGTCATAGGAATTCCCCCGAATTTCAATATGTGAAAATGTCGCAAATGGTCGACCTCGATGCGCCCCAGCCGCAAGGTCTTCGCGCCCGTACTGCCGAGTTTCGACTCCTAAGAGGGTAAGCCAGATCAGCTGGCTACGGCGCTTCTTTACCGATAGGCGCTACCTACCGCTACCCATACCTCCCCTGTTCCCATCCCGTCCGCCGTCGACCCACACACCGTGGAGCGGACGTGGTTCATGGCGTCCAGGTGGAGCGCGCCACTGTACGAACGACCTGGACGTCATGGGCCGCGTCTGCTCGGCTCTGCCTGGGTCGACGGCGGACGGGATGGGAGCACCCCGCGCACGCCACTGCACACCCGAAGCCGGAAACGGCGCCCCCTCCTCCCGGTGCCGGCCGATCCCCCGCCGGAGGCATCGTTCTGACCGTTGCTACCCCCGTGCGGCACTCGACTCGTAGCCATCGGCTCGTTGCTCTGCGCGCGGCACGGGCATCGGCCGGGCTGGAGCGGGGCGGAGACAGGAGCGCAGGGCCGGCCGGGGGCCGGGCCGCGCGCGGGGAGCGGAGCGAGCCGCCTTGAACCTGTAAAGAAGGTTGTAACTCAGTCGGGCGTGTGGGGCGCCTGAGGTGCCGTCTGCGGTTTGAAGTCCTGCGTGCAGGATGGGAGTTCGCTGCCTTGACGGTGTGCCAGGGGCAGGAAGATCACGGGCCGGATTGTCCATGTGATGCGGGTGCTGGCCTGGGTGACTGTCACCGTGCAGGGCTCGGCGCGCAGGAGGGCTTTCCTCGTGGCTATGCGTCCGTCGTACAGCCACTCCCACGCTTCCTGG
>NZ_BAAJXA010000092.1:0-9056 GCF_057537855.1 Streptomyces diversicolor | reverse complement strand
ATCGTGGCGGAACGTCCGGCGAATTGGCCGATACGGCGCTGGGTCCATTCCTGGGTGAGGCCGTAGTCGATGCGGGCGGTCACCTGGTTTTCGGTGAGCAGCTCGGGTGCGCGGCCGGGGGCGCAGTCGTCGGGGAGGCCGGGGAGGTCCCAGTCTTTGACGGGGCCGGCGGTCTGCTTGGGCTGCTCCTGGTGCTCGTTGATGCGGGCGGTGACCCGGGCCGGGGCGGTCTGGGCGGCGGCCACGGATGCCGTGGCGTCCTTGCGGGCCGGGGCGGGCTCCGGCTGGGCGGGGCGTGCAAATGCTGCGCTGCCGTCGGGGCGGGGCGCCGGGGACGGCACGAGCGCGCTGGCGGCCTTGTCGGCTGCTGTCGCGCGGGGATCGGCCGTGGGCGCGACAGCCGGGCCGCTGTCGGCTCCGGTGCGGGCCTGCGGGGCCGGAACTCCCGGGTGAGACGCGGGCGCGACAGGCGCGACAGGTACACGTACCGGCGCGGCCGGGGCGGGCACAGCGGGGGCCAGTTGTGCCGTCATACCGTAGGAACGGCTGGCCGTTGTGCCGTCGATACGGTGTGCCGTCGTGCCGTCACCGTTGCCGTGGGCTGCGGGAACGGGCGTGGTGAGGCGCTTCTCTTCGAGGTCCAGGCGCCGGGCTTGAATCTCACGGGCGGCACGGGCGGCCTCGCGCTTCTCCTCCAGCTCCAAGGCGAACTGCTGGTCCTCCCGGCGCTGCTGCCGCTCGCGGTCGGCTTCGGAGCGCTCCTGTGCGGCCCTGCGGTCGGCTTCCTCCTGCTCCTGGCGGCGCCGACGCTGCTCCTCCTGCTCCTGCCGTGCGCGGTCGGCCTCGGCCTTGCTGGCTTCGGCTTGCTCGACGTCGTCCAGGCGCCCTGCGAGGCGGCGCCGGTAGACGGGGCCGGCCTCCGCGAGCAGCACCAGGATGCCCGGCGTGATCAGATGCTGGAACACGCCTGTCCAGTCGCCTTTCTCGGCCGCGTGCCCGATGTTCAGGAACACGCTCCCGGCGCCGGTGAACAGGCGCAGCAGCGCCGCCCACACACCGCCGCTGACGTTGTGCCGGGAGGCGATCTCGTCGGCGCGCAGGCTCCCGAGGAACGCCAGGTCGACCACCAGGGGCAGCACGAACGCCGTGCGCCGCCACTCCGGATCGAGGTGATCGGCCACGTACGGAGTGGCGTTCAGCATCGACCACACGATCATCCCGGCCGCCACGCCCCACGTGACGAACGAGATGAACCGGTCCGCTGCCGCCAGCCCCGCCCGCAGCCGCGCCGCGGACCCCGGCGGGCCCGCCTCCTCCAACTTCTTCCTACCCATCGGTCTTTCCTCCGTCGTTGTGGTGCACTGGCACGGCGGGGCCGGGCGAACTATCACTTCGCCCGGCCCCGCGCTCGGTCACTTCTTGGGCGTCTTCTTCGGCTGGCCCTTCGGCACCGGGCCGCCGGACGGCACGTGTCCGGCGGGCGGCTGCGTCAGCCCCGTCCCCGGCGGCGTCCCCTTCGGTGCCGCGTAGCCGATCCGGCTCACCGGGCCCTCGGGGGACTTCTTCGAGCGCGTCACAAAAGCCATGGGAATCTCCTTGCAGGTCAGGACCGGGCCAGGTGCCCGGCTCCCCGCCCACCCCCGGCGCTGGGCCGTGGGGTGGACAGGCAGCCGTCACACGGCCGTCAGTCCTCGTCGCCGACGATCTCCGCGTCGACGATGGGCGTACCGGCGGGCACATCGGTCTCGTCGACGACCGTGATCGTCACGTCTTCCAGATCCGCGTTCTTGAACCAAGCCATGGGAATCTCCTTGCAGGTCAGGACCGGGCCAGGTGCCCGGCTCCCCGCCCGCCCCCAGCGGGGGCGGACAGGCAGCCGTCACGCGGCGAGCGGCATCTGACCGGAGGGCTCCACCAGGGGCACCAGTCCGGGCCCGAACTGCCCGGGCGCCGGGCGCAGCAGGGCCTGCGGCAGCAGGGCGCCTTTGGCCTCGTTGCAGGGCTGGCACGCCAGCACCAACGCGGCCTGCACCCACGTGTGCAGCACCGAGCGCGGGATCAGATGATCCACCGTCGCGCCCTCCAACTTCCGGTTGAACGGCGTACCGCAGTAGAAGCAGCACCGGCCGTCCCGCTTCGCCAGGCGCGCCTTCAGCAGACGCCGGCGCTTCGAGCACGGCTTGCGGTCGACGTTGTTGCTCATGCCGCCGCTCCCGTCCGCGCGACGCGCAGGTAGCAGCCGGACGCGCACTTACGGGCGCAGGCACCCGCACCCGGGGGCGGGGTGGGCACGGGGTCGGCCCGGTGGTCGCGAACCATCTGTCGCAGCGAGCGCGCGGCGTTGTGGAACGCGACCTCCACGCCACGCGTGGTGCGTTCCAGGCGCCGGGCGATCTCCTTGTACGGCAGCCTGTCGACCGCGCGCAGCCGGACGACCTCGGCAGCCGAGCGCGGCAGCCGGTCCAGGATCTGCTCCCAGCCCTCGGGCAAGCCGCTGTTCTGCTGCTTCGCCCGGCGCGCCGTGTGCAGCGCGGCCACCACCTCGGGGTCCGGCACCATCCGGTCGGCCCGCACCTCCGGCCGCTCCTGGCCGTCGGCAAGGAGACGTTCCAGGTGGACTACCGCGCGCTGCAACGTCCGGCAGACAACACCCGAGTTGGAACCGATCTCGGCGGCGATCTCCCGTTGCGAACGGCCCGCGGCCCGCAGGAGAACCACCTTCTGGTGGTGCTCCGAGAGTTCACCCACCGCCCGCTCCCAGCCCACCGGAAGCCCGTTGACGTCCCGGGCCGGGCGGGTCTCCAGCGCCGGGCGCAGCGCTTCCAGCGCGCGTCGGTAGCGGTCCTGCACCGACGCCTGCGACAGTCCCAGCCGCGCCCCGATCGCGCGCAGCGTCATGCCATCCACACACGCCAGCTCCAACACCTCGCGGTGCGCATCGGGCAGCGCCGCGACCGCGTGGGCGTAGCACGGACGCCACCCCGGGCGGTCGTCCTCACCCAGCAACTCCAGCACCGCGCACACCGTGTCGTCCGTGCCCGGGCCCGCCAACGCCTCCAGCCGCTGCTCCGGCTCCCGTTCGTCCCCGGCCGCGCCCGCGCCCAGCACCCGCTCGTACTCGTTCGGCATCAGCTGGAAGTGCGCGTAGATCCGGCGCTTCGCCAGGAACGCCAGCATCGGGAACGCGTCCTCGTCAGCCTTCGCCCACCTCGCCATCTCGCCCGGGTTCAGCGCCAGGAACAGCCACAGCTCCTGTGCCAGATCCTCCGCCAGCGCGTACCGGTCCCAGCCGACCCGCGCTGCCAGGTAGCGCACCACCCGCCCGTTGTGCAGCTCGAACAGCCTCGCCAACCGCCCCGCCACCTCCGCCGGCACCGGCACGTCGTCCTTGCGCGTCAGCAACACCCGCGTCGGCGTCGTGTACCCGGCCGACACCATCCGGTCCCGCGTCCCCGCCGTTAACGCCGGACGCCGCGCATCCCGCTCAGCCTCCGACCGGCGCTGCACCTGCGCAGACACCAGCCGCTCAGCCACAATCGACACGTCGAACCCCTTCACCCAAGGCATGTGGATCGGTCCGACAGCGGTCCGGGTGCTCCAACACCCAGACCACCGCCCAAAGGCCCCGGGGTGCGTCAACACCCCCCGGCCACGCGCCCGGCCGGTGCGTCAACACCGGCCGGGCGTTCGCGTTCCGGCCCGTTTACACAGGTCAGAAAGCCGCGACGCTTCGGATCTCCGCTGAAGCGGAGCCCCTTGCGCCCCATCAAGGTAGACCACTACACCACATGAGCGCTACTAGTAGCGCTACATCATCACGTGGTTTAGCCTCATACGTGTACCGCTGCACTGGATGGAGGTGCAGTGCGAGACGACAGGAGGGAGGGCGGTATGCCTGAGAATGTCGGCTACGCAGAGATCGCCGCGCACTACCGTCAGCAGATCCAGGACGGGGTGCTCAAGCCGGGCGAGACCATGCCGTCGTTGCGGCAGGTCTGCGAGCGCTTCGGTGTGGCAAACACGACTGCCAACCGGGCGTACCGAGCGCTCAAGTTGGAGGGACTGACCATCCCCAAGGCTGGCGTCGGAACCGTCGTCGCCGGGCCGATCAGCAACAACATCGCGACTCGGGTTCACCTGCACGAGTCCACGGGGAAGGCCCTCGGCGGCGGCGAGACCTCCCGCATCTTGGAGGTAGGGACGGTTGGGGCCGACGAACTGGTGGCCCCGCGTCTCGACGTGACCCCCGGGACGCCGGTCCACGTACGACGGCGCCTGGTCAGCCGGAACGGCGTACCGGTGCACCTCAGCAGCTCGTACTACCCGGCCTACGTGATCGCCGTTACTCCCGAGCTTGCCCAACCGGTGTCGACCGGGGGATCCCGCGAGCTGGCGGCGGAACGACTGGGCGTAGCCCAGGATCACGTGCTGGAGGAGGTCACCTCTCGGCTTGCCTCAGAGACGGAAAAGGCTGCGCTTGGCCTCACCACGGGCGACGTGGTTGTGACTCAGGTAGTTCGCACAGTTCACCTCGCGGACGGCCGTGTGGTTGAGGTGGCCGTGAAAGTAGTCGGAGGGTCAACAATCCTTCGGTGGGCCACGTCCCTAAATACTCAGGCGGGCCATGAAAACACCGAGTAAACGAACTCTCTGCGTGCTGCGAAACGAAGAAGAATTGGCGAGAGTCAGAAATTACAGGAAAGGGAATTCGATACTTCCTGTTAACGAAATGTCTCTCGCCATGCGCAGGAAAGGAATGGCAGGCCCGTTGATAGGGTCCGCAGATCTCCTTTCTGCGGTGCGGCACAACAGCCGGATTCTGTCCACAGACGGACCAAGGAAAAATGGTCCGTACAACGCAACAGGCCCCGCCAGATGGCGGGGCCCGCAGGTCCCCCCGGGTTCGCGGCCCGGGCGGAGAAGCACTCCAACTCCCAGCAAGGCAAGCAAGGAGGTGCGCTCCCTTGAGCGTACGAGATGACCAGGACCGTAGGCCACAGGACGCAGTGTCTGGTGCAGGTGCCGCGCCCAGGGTCGTACGTGAGGCGGCACTGGACTGGGTGAAGTTCGATGCCCAGCTCGCCCGGGACGGCTCGGTGCCGCCGGTGGAGAAGGCGCTCTACGCGGCGTTGGGGAGCTTCGCGGACCAGGGCGACCGGGAGACGCCGACCGGGTGGGACTGGGAGGACGACGCGCCGACGCGGGCGGTGCTGGCGAAGTGCATCGGCAAGTCCAAGGACACGGTGGACCGGGCGACCAAGGGGCTGGAGGCGCGGGGACTGCTGGAGGTGGAGCGGCGGCAGGACCCGGACAATCCGCGGCTGAACATCCCGAGCGTCTACCGGCTGCTTGATCAGGAGCGGTGGGACGACCGGGCGGCGGAACGTGCGGCTCGGCGACGTGCTGCCAGGTCAGGGGGTGGCCGCATGGATGCGGCCAGGGGTGGCCGCATGGATGCGGCCAGGGGTGGCCGCATGGATGCGGCCAGGGGTGGCCGCATGGATGCGGCCAGGGGTGGCCGCATGGATGCGGCCCCTTCTTCTAGTGAAGAAGGAGTAGAAGAAGATCTCTCTCCCGCCGCGCCTGTCACTGCTGTCTCGGTGGGCACCCCGCCGGTCGGAGAGAGAGAGAGCGAGGCTTCGCCCGAGGGACAGAACCCCTCCGGGGCTGAGGTGCCGCAGCAGCGCGGAGGTTCGGACGAAAGCGCAGCGGGGGGCCGGGTCGTGGCTGCGTACGCCGCTGCCCTCGGGCGGCCGGTGCTGAACGGCACCAGGGCCAAGCTGGAGCGCCAGGCTGTCGAGCTGCTGGCGCAGGGCTTGCCGGAGGCGTGGCTGTGCGACCGGGCGCGGGAGCTGGCGGCGCGCGGCTGGGCTGACCTGGTGCAGCACGCGGAGCGGTCGACCGTGCCGGTCGAGGGGCGGCGCGAGCCTGGCTCCGGTCGGTCCGGCCTGCCGGAGTGGTGCGGCGAGTGCGGTCCCGACACCCCTGCGGCCCGCCTCAACCCGAGGTTCCGGACCCTCGGCGAGTCGGGCGGCGGGGAGAAGTGCCCGCGCTGCCACCCGGACCGAGTCGCCCCCGCGACCGCCTGAAGCGCGCTGCGCGGCCGTCTCCCGGCCTTTCCGCCCCGCCCAAGTCTCCTTGGGCGGGGCGGGGGCTGTTCGGCCGTCAGATCGGCGTACAGCGCTTCGGGTTGGCGGGCGCGGCCGGTGACCGGCTGGTGCCGACCAGCGCGGGCTCGTCAGCCGTCGGCGCCCGGGCCCGCGGGCTGTGTGGGGCCGTTGGCCTCCAGGGGCGGGGGGTCGCTGGTCGGCCTGTCCGGCCTGTCAGTGCTGCCCGGGCCTGTCCGCCAGGCCCGCCCGTGACGTGTCCGTGCCGGACCGTCTGCCCGGTCGCGGACACGTCACGGACGCGCTGCGGACGGGTCGGGGCAGGCGCCGGGCGGGCTGCCGACAGGCGGCGGGCAGGGCGGGGTTCGTCATCGTCATCATCACCGCGCCGGAAATGCCTCGCGCTCGCGAAAGGCACGCGTACGCGTACGCGTGGTTGGCGTCATCCCGGCCGTCATGGCGGGCCGCTGTCTGTGACCGCCATGGGGCACCGCCAGAGCACCGCCATGTGACCGCCACCCGGAGCCGCGCCGTGGCGGTGCCATGGCGGTCGTTGGCGGTCCGGTGGCGGTGGTCTGGCGGTGCCGGGTGGCGGTGGCTGGCCGCATTGTTTTCGCGCGCTTGTCCGGCCGTGGCTGCCCGCGCGCCGCCGCGCGGCGGCGCGCGGCGGCGCGGGTACGGGGGCATGCCCGTCCGTCTGCGCGCCCGTACGGGGCCGCGCGTCCGTGTCCGTACGGAAGGCGCCGGGGCGGGGTCCGGCGGCCGGGAGTCCGGCCCGGGGCGGCGGGGCCTTCAGAGGGCCGGTTTTGCCGTGGCGGGGGGTCGCGCGCGTTAAAGCGTGCACACGTGCACGGGCACACGCGTGCACGTGAGACGGGACGGACGACCGGGGGCCGACTGGGGGAGCCGGGCCGGGCGGCGCGAGGCGGGCTGCGAAGGGCCGCCGACGGCTCCTCAGGGCGGCCCAACGCGTGCCGCGCGTGACGCGGGTCGGGCGTGCCGCCTGCGCGCGATTACGCGCACGTACGCGTGAGGGCACGGGCCGGTCCCGGCGGCGGCTGTCACAGCCCGGTGTCACCGCGCCCGTCACAGCCGTGGTCACCGTCCGGCGCGGCGGGGCCGGCCCCGAGCACGCGGCGCCTGGCCGTCGGGGCGCGGTATCGGCTTGGCGGCCGGGACGGCGGGGAGGCGTTCGGCGGCGAGCTGGGCGCGCGGCGCGGGCGGCGGGTCGGTGTCTCGCGTGCGGGACGCGTCGGCGCGGGCGGGTCCCGATTTCCGCGTGGTCGGGAAGGGAGTGCCGCCGTGCCGTCACGACGGTGCGCCGTACCTGCGGCGGTACGGTCTGCCGTTATGGCGATGACGAGAGACGCGCTGCTGAACCAGAAGGGCGGGGTCGCGAAGACGACGACCACGCTGCATCTGGGCGGCACGCTCGCGGCCGCGGGCCGCAAGACACTCCTGGTGGACCTGGATGGTCAGGGCAACCTGACCACCGCGCTGAAGCTCCCGAGGCTCCATCCGGGCGGGGAGCTGACGCTCGCCCGCGCGATGTTGGACGGCTGCGACCGTGAGCAGGCCCGGTCCCTGGTGCGCCGGCACTCGGAGAACCTGTGGGTGATCCCGAGCGCGCTGGACCTGTTCACCCTGCCGCGCCAGCTGCACAGCACGCGCAGCAAGGAGGAGCGCCTGGCGTGGGTGCTGGAACTCCTCCAGGAGGAGTTCGACCACTGCCTGGTGGACTGCCGCCCGGCCCTGGACGTCGACACGGACAACGTTCTGCGGTGGGCCGAGCACGTGCTCATCCCCGTCGACGTCGACGAGTTCTCTATTGAGGCCCTTGAACTGCTCCTGGGCCAGGTGCAGACCCTGGTGGCCGAGACCCGCATGCAGGTGCCGCACTACCGGGGGCTGGTCATCAACCGCATCGACCGCCCGTTCTCCGGGTTCCACCAGAAGGTCTACGACGCCATACACCAGCTGCCGCTGCCCGTGGTCGGGGAGATCCCGCTGCGCACCGCCGTGGCGGAGGCCAAGAACAAGGGCCAGACCATCGCGCAGTACGAACCGAAGTCCGACGTCGCGCGCATGTTCCGCGACCTGGCCGTGAAGGCCGGCTACCTCCCGGAGACCCCCGCAGCATGAGCACCAAGAAAGACGGCTTCACCGTGGACACCGGCGGCGTCAGCGCCCTGCTCACCGGCCTGTCCGGCCGCTTCACCGAAGAAACCCCAGACCACAAGCCCAGTGACGGCACGACGGCAGAACGGCGGAACGGCCCGACGGCAGCCGCGCCCGAACAGGCCGCGCCTAAGCCGAGCAAGTACACACTGCTCCTGGACCAGGACGACGCCCTCACCCTCGACCAGCTCGCCCTCACCCTGCGCCGCCGCACCGGCCGCCCGGTCGACAAGTCCGAGATCCTGCGCGCCCTCATCCGCCTCGCCGACGCCGACGACCAGGTCGGCGACCACATCGCCCGCGCCCTCGACCGCCGCTCGGCCACCTGACCACCCCGCCCCGACCCAAGGACCCGACCACCGCAGGCCACGGCAGTGCGCGGCCCGACCGGCCAACCGAGGGGCCAGCCAGGCCGCGCACGGCGCGGGGGCCGGCCGCGCCGCGCACCCGGCCCCGCGGGCGACCCCGGCCCCGCCCGACGGCAACATCTCCTGCGCCAACTCCTGCGGCATCTCTTGCACGATCTCCTGCGACATCTCTTGCGCGAGCCTCCACACGCTTCCGGTGTCTTCGCAGGTCACCACGCCCGTAGAGGCGTGGTCGGGGGTCTGACATCCCCCTCAGAGCACCCCGCGACCGCCCCACCTGGGAGAAGAAGGGCGGGAGGGAGCGGGCGGGACGCGGGCCGCGCCTCGGGGGATCGGACGTCCGCCGGTCCCCTTGCGCGCGTCGGCGGGGCCGCGCGCGGCCGGGGCCAGACGGCCCCGGCGC
>NZ_BAAJXA010000091.1:0-10950 GCF_057537855.1 Streptomyces diversicolor | reverse complement strand
CCCGCCATGAGCGGCCATGACCACGAGTCCCGGATCAGGGAACTCCTGGCCCGGATGACCGTCGACGAGAAACTGGGCCAGCTGCAGCAACTGGCCTGGGCCTGGGACACCGGCCCCGGCGGCGCCGACACCGAGGCCGCCGAGGCCGCCGCCCGCAAGGGCCTGCTCGGCTCGGTGCTCAACGTCGTCGGCGCCGCGGCAGGCAACGCCCTGCAGCGCATCGCCGTGGAGGAGTCACGCCTCGGCATCCCGCTGGTCTTCGGCCTGGACGTGATCCACGGCTACCACACCACATTCCCGATCCCGCTCGCCCAGGCCGCGGCCTTCGACCCGGCCGTGGCGGAGAAGGACGCCGAGGTCTCCGCGCGCGAGGCACGGTCCAACGGCACCCACTGGACGTTCGCCCCGATGCTGGACGTCACCCGCGAGCCACGCTGGGGCCGGATCGCCGAGAGCACCGGCGAGGACCCGTATCTGACCGCCTCCTACGCGGTGGCCAAGGTGCGCGGCTACCAGGGCGCCGACCTGGCGGCGGCGGACCGGATCGCCGCCTGCGCCAAGCACTTCGTGGCCTACGGAGGCGCGGAGGGCGGCCGCGACTACAACACCGTCGACGTGTCCGAGCAGCGGCTGCGCAACCTCTACCTGCCCCCGTTCCGTGCCGCTGTCGACGCCGGCGCCGCCACCGTCATGGCCGCCTTCAACACCGTCAGCGGTGTGCCGGCGCACGCCAACCCGCACACCCTGACCGGCGTCCTCAAGCAGGAGTGGGGCTTCGACGGCGTCGTGGTCAGCGACTGGACAGGTGTGCAGGAGCTGATCGCGCACGGCAACGCGGCCAACGAGGCGGAGGCCGCCCGACGGGCACTGACCGCCGGAGTGGACATGGAGATGGTGTCCACCACCTTCGTCGACCACGGCCGGGCCCTGCTGGCCTCAGGGACGCTGAGCGAGGAGCGGCTGGACGACGCCGTGGCCCGGGTGCTGCGCCTGAAGCTGCGACTTGGCCTGTTCGAGCGCCCGTACGCCGAGGAGTCCGCGGCCCTGACCGCCCCGACCGCCGGGACACGGGCCGCGGCGCGGGCGGCCGCGGGGCGCTGCATGGTGCTGCTGAAGAACGACGACGACGTCCTGCCCCTGAACGCGCCGTCGCTGCGCTCGCTCGCCGTCGTCGGCCCCTTCGCCGACTCCGGTGACCTGCTCGGCACCTGGGTGCTGCCCGGCGCGCCCGCCGCGGTCCCCGTCCTTGCCGGTCTGCGTGAGGCACTGCCCCACACCCGGGTCACACACGCCGCCGGGGTGTCCCCGCAAGGGCGCGACACCTCCGGCATCGCGGAGGCCGTGGCCGCCGCGGAGGCCGCCGACGCCGTCGTGCTCGTGGTGGGGGAACCGCCCGCGATCAGCGGAGAGGCGGCCGTGCGCAGCGAACTCGGCCTGCCCGGCGCCCAGGAGCAACTGATCGGCGCCGTCGCCGCGACCGGCAAGCCCTGCGTCGTGGTGCTCGTCTGCGGACGCCCCCTCACCGTCGGCGGCTGGGCGGACAAGGTGCCGGCGATCCTGGTGGCCTGGCACCCGGGCATCGAGGCCGGCCCTGCCGTCGCGGACGTACTGACCGGGGCCGTCGTCCCGGGCGGCAAACTGCCCGTGACCTTCCCACGGGCCGTCG
Source organism: Streptomyces diversicolor (assembly GCF_057537855.1). Taxonomy (NCBI): domain Bacteria; kingdom Bacillati; phylum Actinomycetota; class Actinomycetes; order Kitasatosporales; family Streptomycetaceae; genus Streptomyces; species Streptomyces diversicolor. Next base: position 9,284 of record NZ_BAAJXA010000091.1, on the reverse strand, counting down.
GCCAGATCCCGCTGTACTACAACCACGAGCGGACCGGCCGCCCCTACGACCCGGCCGCTCCGGACGCGAAGTACGTCTCTAAGTATCTCGACCTCGCCGACGGCCCGGCGTTCGCCTTCGGCCACGGGCTGAGCTACACCACCTTCGCGCTCGGCGCACCCCGGCTGAACCGTGAGCGGATCGGGGCCGGGGAACTGCGGGCGGGCGCGACGGTTCAGGTGACCGTCCCGGTCCGCAACACCGGCGGCCGTGCCGGCGACGAAGTGGTCCAGCTCTACGTCCAGGACCCGGCCGCGAGCATCACCCAACCGGTCCGCCGGCTGCGCGGGTTCCGCCGGATCCGGCTCGCGGCGGGCGAGGAGAAGGAGGTCCGCTTCACCCTGGGGGCCGACGACCTCGGCTACTGGACCAACGACCCGGCCGGGGCGTTCACCGTGGAACCGGGCGAGATACACCTCCACACCGGCACCGGCTCCCGGACGCACACCCGGAACACCCTCCTGATCACCTGACCACCACGAGGCGGCACGACAGCCGCCGCAGCGGCGCGATCCGGCCCCGCCCGCGGCGGCACCCCGTCCCGCCGAAGGGAGTGATGCGCCGAGGAGAAGTCCGCAGTCGCTCTTCGATACATGTCGCCCGACACCACCTCCGCTGCGCCGGACGTGGTTCGTCGAGGCATGCCTCATCCACGAGTCGTCAACCGCGTGTCGGTGCGTCGTCATGGGCGCGCGGTGGGGAGAAGCATGAGAGCACGACTATGCGCGGCCATGGTGGCCCAGGCAATGCTGGGTCTGCTGCTGGCGGGCGCCGCGACGGGAACCGCGCACGCCGCCACCACCACCTACTACGTGTCGCCGAACGGCAGCGACGGCAACAGCGGTCTGTCGCCGGATCAGGCGTGGAAGTCGATCGGGAAGGTCAACGGTTTCACCTTCCCGCAGGGCAGTGCCGTCTCGTTCCAGGGCGGGCAGACGTTCTCCGGCTGCCTGGTCTTCGACGGTGACAACGTGCCCGCCTCGTCGGCGTCGACACCGTTCACGGTGACCTCGTACGGCACCGGTCAGGCCACCATCACCTCCGACTGCACCGGGGACTATTCGGCGGCGGTCACCGCGGACGGTGTGAGCGGCTTCCGGCTGGTCGACGTGAAACTGGTCAACGGCGCGACGACCGCGGCCGGTGTGCTGCTGCAGAACCAGAAGTCGTCGACGGCGACCAAGGGGCTGAAGGTGACCGGTTCGGACATCTCCGGGTTCGCGACGCCGAGCGGCAGCAGCAGTACCTTCGGCGGGCAGATCATGGTGCTCGGGTACGCGGTGAACGGCAACACCGGGCCGCTGGACGACGTGCAGATCCTCGACAACGCACTGCACGGCGCCGGCGTGACCTCCCAGGCCGGTCCCGGTGTCTACGGCTGGGGCTCCGGGGTGAACATCACCAACGTCCGCGTCGAGGGCAACACTGTGTACCACCTCGGCATGGCGGCCAAGAACACCGGCGCCGCCCTCACCGCGAACGGCTGGGACGGCGCGGTCATCCAGCACAACGTGGTGCACGACATCGGTGCGAACGTGACCTCCTGTGGCGGCGCCAGCGGCATCATGACGTACACCTCCAACAACGTGGCGATCCGCCACAACGAGGTCTACAACGTGCAGCCCGTCCCGGACTACACGGCCGGCTGCGACTGGGACGGCATCGATCTCGACGGCGGCACCACGAACTCCGTCGTGGAGTACAACTACACCCACCACAACGCGGGCAGCGGCCTGCTGGCGTACACCTCGACCGCCGGGTCGCGGGTGTGGGGCCCGAACACCTTCCGCTACAACGTGTCCGAGAACGACGACTGGGCGAACGCCCAGGGCGGCCTGTTCAACGTGGTGCCCAACGCCCCGAAGAACGCGCTGTCGATCTACGGCAACACCTTCTTCACCAACAAGGACCAGAGCACCAACAAGAAGGCCGGCACCAGCGCCTGCTTCCTGTTCGGCTACGCGGCGGGCACATGGGCCGGCGGCTCGCAGATCAAGGACAACATCTGCCACATGGCCAACAAGGGCGGCTTCGGCAAGACCGGACAGCTCTACTACAACCCGTACAAACAGACCGGGATGACGCTGTCCCACAACCTGTACTACGGGACGAACACCGCCGGATGGCGCTGGGGCGGCACGACCTACGGCGACTTCGCCGCGTGGGCGGCGGCGGGGCTGGAGTCGGGCGCGGTGTGGGGTGACCCGCTGTTCACCTCGCCCGGCGCCGGCGGCACCTGCACGTGGTCGCCCGCCTCGGGCGCCGGGCCGCAGCCGTGCCCGCAGGCGTACACCCTCAAGCCGGGATCCCCGGCGCTGGGTGCCGGTGTGGCGGTGCCCGGCAACGGCGGCGTGGACTACTACGGGACCACCGTTCCGGGCACGCCGAACATCGGGGCCGACGCCGGATAGGCCCCGACCGTCCTGACAGCTGTGGCGGGCGGCGGCCCGGCGCGCCTCCACGTCATCGACGAGCGCGTCCTGCCGCCGTCCGCCGAGCGGGCCTTGCCCCGCCACGTCACCGACCCGGACTCCAGCCGGGTGAAGGTCCTGGCCGCTGTGGAACGGCCAGGACCCGACCGTTGCGGTAGTCGCTCCCCGCGGTTCCCGAGTTCCCGTGTGCCTGGAGTGAGTTGAGTCACGCCCCTGGCGGTGAGTGGGGAGGCGGGGGCCCATACGTATCCCCTGACGACGACCGGGCGCCGGGTGCGAGGATGGGCACGCTATGACTGTCCGAGGGTGGTGCCGCGCGGTGCGGGCCGGCGTGTTCGCCGCCGCCTGCGTGCTGCTCGCCGCGCTCGGACACGCCACCATGTCGGGGACCGCCGTGCCCTGGTGGGCCATGGCCGCGGGCGCGACCGGGACCGGCGCGGCCGGCTGGTCGCTGGCCGGCCGGGAACGCGGACGCACGGTGATCGTCGCGGTCGTGACCGCCGCGCAGGCGGTCCTCCACGAGACCTTCTCCCTGGCGCAGAACCTCGCGTCCGCACCCGTGCCGGCCCCCACCGCCGTGCCCCGCGCCGGCGGCTCCGCGCGCATGAGCGCCATGGATCCGGGCTCCATGGGGTCCATGGACATGGACTCCATGGCCGGCACCGACCTGGGGTCCGCGCACATGGGGCACATGGCGCACATGGGGCACGGCGTGTCCGGCATGGCGCACGGGCACGACATGGCCGGCATGAGCGGTGCCGCCTCGGTCGGCATGTTCGCCGCGCACCTCCTGGCCGCGGCCCTGTGCGGGCTGTGGCTGGCCTATGGCGAGCGGGCCGTCTTCCGTGTTCTGCGGGCGGCGGCGGCCTGGCTGGCGGCGCCCCTGCGGCTGCTGCTCGCTCTGCCCACGCCGTTCGTCCGCCCGTCCGTGCACCGCTGCCGCGATGCCGCCTGTCCGGCTCCGGTGCGTCTGCTGCTGTGCTGTTCCCTCACCTTCCGGGGACCGCCCGCGGGTGCCGCTGTCATCTGAGACAGCCGGATCCACCGGGGCCCGCTCCGCCTCCCTTCCTGCGGCGCTCGCGCGCAGGTCTTCCAGCAGGCTCCTCGCGGCGACGCGGCCACGCGCCACCGTGAGCAGAACGTTCCTGACGGCCCCGGGCATCGCCGTACCTCTCGCGTACGGCCGCACCCCATGTGCCGGTGAGCCATGCCCCTGTGCGGGCCGGGCCCCGGAAGACCCGAGAAGGACATCACTGATGATCTCTGTCCTGCCCGCTTGCCGGGTGGATCGTGCCGCCGCGGACGCGTCGGCGACCGCCTGGGCGCTGGCCGCCCGTGGCGGGGACCCCGACGCGGCCGACCACTTCGTCCGTGCCCTGCACGGCGACGTGCTGCGCTACGTCGCCCGCCTCAGCGGCGATCCCCAGACCGCCCACGACCTCGCCCAGGACACCTTCGCGCGGGCGTTCGGCAGCCTGCACCGCTACGAAGGCCGCGCCTCGGCCCGTACCTGGCTGCTGTCGATCGCCCGTCGCACGGTCGCCGACAGCCTGCGCCGCGCCGCGGTCCGGCCCCGGATCGCGGACACCACCGACTGGCAGACGGCGGTGGAACGCACCCAACCGTGCGGCCTGCCCGGCTTCGACGACGGCGTGGCCCTGCTCGACCTGCTGGAGACGCTGCCCGGGCAGCGCCGTGAGGCGTTCGTGCTGACCCAGGTGGTCGGGCTGTCGTACGAGGAGGCGGCAGGCCACCTCGGCTGTCCCGTCGGCACGGTCCGCTCCCGGGTCTCCCGCGCCCGGGCCACCCTCGGACGGCTGCTCCAGGAAGCCGACGCGCCGAGCGGCCACGCGGCCTGACCCGGGCGCCTCCCCGCGCCGGGACCACCGGCGCCGACGCTCCCGGTGGCGCGGTCCCCCGAAAGGGGCCACGCCACCGGGAACTCGACGGCGCGGGCGGGGGGCCGTACCTCGACGTCAGCGTCGGCGAACGCCTCTCTCCCCGGGGCCGGGACGGCGCGACGGGCACGGCGTGCCGCGCCCCGGGCGGCGCCGTCGCCCCCCGGCGGCAGGCGACGGCACGCGTCGTGGCCGGTCCGCGTCCGGTGCGCCGCAGAGGGATCGGACGACTTGCCGGAGTGCCGAGGGAACTCCCTGGCTTCTTCGTCCGACTCCTCCTGCGACACCGACTCGGCAGCCGGCCACGGCGGTGGCGGCCAGGAGGGGCCCGCATGTCACCCGAGACGGACATCGCCTTCGCGGCGATCAGAAGCGAGCACGGCGCAGCAGCGGACTTCACTGGACCTGCTTGGTCCGCACGTTCCGGGAACTCAGGGCCACTTCACCTCGACTACTGCAACAGACACCTTCACGTCACGACTACACCCCTCACGCAAGGAGCCCGCATGCCGATCAACCGGCCGGTCGCCGCCGCCCTGGCCGCAGCACTCTGCCTCCTGACGGCGGCATGCGGTTCATCGTCGGACGACAACCCGAGCGACAGCGCGCGCGACAAGCCGAGCGACGGGACGACCGAGGCTGCGGCCTCGAAGACCGGCTACCCGGTGACCCTCGACAACTGCGGCCAGAAGGAGACCTTCAAGCAGGCCCCCAGCCGTGTTGTCGTGATGAACGGCGCCTCTGTAGCCGAGGTCTCCACGCTGCTTGCCCTCGGCCTCGGGGACAAAATCGTCGCCAACCAGCAGAGTTACGGCATGTCCGAGGTGCCGGGCCGGGCAGAGGCCATCAAGAAGCTGCCCACCGGGAACGTCGAACTCAACGCGGCCTACGACATCCCCCGCGAGGCCATGCTCGCCCTGCGCCCCGACCTCGTCCTGTCCGTCACCACGTACGGCTTCGACCAGAAGAACGGCTTCGCCACCCGCGAGCAGCTGAAACAGGTGGGAGCAGGCAGCTACGTCTCCCCGCAGGGCTGCGACGACGACCCCTCCAAGATGACCGTCGCCGACAGCTACCAACTGCTGCGCGACATGGGAAAGATCTTCAACGTCAGCGACAAGGCCGAGAAGCTGATCGCCGCGTCCGAGAAGAACATCGCGGCGGTCTCCGAAAAGGTCAAAGGGGAAAAGCCCCCGAACGTCATGGTGCTCTTCTCCAACATGTCCATGGGCAGCAACGACTTCAGCTCGGTCGTCGCCCACGGCATCATCAACGACATCCTCGCCAAGGCCGGAGGCGCCAACGCCTTCGAGACCGCCGCCAGGACCACCTTCGCCGACCTGAGCAAGGAGAAGGTGGCCGCCACCGACGTCGACGCCCTCGTCGTCATCAGCTACAACGACCCCGACCCGGCGGCATACGCCAAGAAGCTGCTCAAGGAGTTCCCCCAGTGGCCGGCCGCCAAGAACAACACATACGTGACGCTGTCCGACTCGATGTACCTGGGCCCCAGCAACGACCTGGCCGTGCAGAAGATCGCCGAAATGCTGCACCCGGACGCCGTCTGAGCCGGCTCACGCTCCCGCTGGCGTTCACCTGCCTGCTCGTCGCGTTGTCCGCCACCATGATCGTGGCGATCAGCATCGGTGCGGTCAACGTGCCCGTCGGTGACGTGTGGGGCATCGTCCTCCACCACGTCACCGGCGCCGGGGCGGCACCCTCCGACCCCGCGCTGGACCAGATCGTCTGGAACTTCCGCACACCGCGGGTCATGCTGGCGGCCCTGGTCGGCGCGGGCCTGGCCGTGTCCGGTGCGGTGCTGCAGACCGTGGTGTCCAACCCGCTGGCCGACCCCATCGTGCTGGGCTTCTCCTACGGCGCCACGCTCGGCGCGGTCCTCGTCATCACGCTCGGCGGCGGAGTGGCACTCGCCGGGCTCGGGGTGTCGGCGGCGGCCTTCGTCGGCGCCCTGGCCGCAGGCGCGCTGGTGTTCACGCTCGGGCAGCGCCGCGGACGGCTGGCCCCGACCAGGCTGGTGCTCGCGGGCGTCGCCGTCGGCCATGTCTTCCTCGCGGCGACCAGTTTCGTCCAGCTCCAGGCGACCCCCACCGAACTGCGGACGGTCATGTTCTGGATGCTGGGCAGCGTCGCGGGCGCCCAGTGGGACCACATGCCCACGGTCACCGTCGTGGTACTGGTCACCACCACACTGCTGTCCTTGTTCGGCCGTCGCCTCAACGTGCTGCTCGCCGGGGACGAATCGGCGACCGCGCTCGGCGTCGACGTCAACCGCTTGCGGGCCGTCTTGCTGGTCCTCAGCGCGCTGCTGACCGGGACGGTCATCGCCGTCGCCGGCAGCATCGGCTTCGTCGGCCTGATGATCCCGCACCTGGTACGGCTGACCATCGGCGCCGACCACCGCCGACTGCTGCCCCTGACCGCCCTGACGGGCGCCGTCTACCTGGTCCTTGTGGACCTGCTCTCGCGCACCCTCGACCGCCCCAACGAACTGCCGCTGGGCATTCTCACCGCCCTGCTCGGCGCCCCCTTCTTCCTGTGGCTGCTGCGCCGCGACAAGGGCCTGGACTGAAGCATGAAACTCCTCGTCGACCGGCTCCGGATCACCCTGGACCGCAACCCGGTTCTCCGTGACGTGAGCCTTGAAGTCCGTGCAGGCGACATCGTCGGCCTCGTCGGGCCCAACGGCAGCGGAAAATCGACCCTGTTGCGCGCCGTCTACCGTTCTTTGCGCCCGGCGGACGGGGCCGTCAGGGTGGGCGAGGACGACGTGTGGGAACTGTCCCCGCGCGTCGCGGCCCGCCGTACCGCGGCCGTCCTCCAGGACACCGGCGGCACCACCGCCGGCCTGACCGTCACCGAGATCGTGGCCCTCGGCCGCGCCCCTCACCACGGCCTGCTCGGCCGCGACGGACCCGGGGATCGCAAGGCCGTATCCGACGCCATCGACCGCTGCGGGGTCCGGCCCCTCGCCGACCGCGCCTACGCCTCCCTGTCCGGCGGCGAACGCCAACGCGTCCTGCTGGCACGCGCACTGGCCCAGAACCCCCGGCTCCTCGTCCTGGACGAGCTGACCAACCACCTGGACATCCGGGCCCGGTTCGAACTCCTGGACCTGATCCGTGCCACCGGCGTCACCACCCTCGCCGTCCTGCACGACCTCGACCTCGCCGCCCGCCTCTGCGACCGGCTGGTCGTCCTGCGCGACGGAGCAGTGGCCGCGGCGGGGCCGGTCCTGGACGTGCTCACACCTGGCCTCCTCGCCGACGTCTTCGGCATCCGCGCCACCACCGAACGGCACACCGACGGTGTCGTCCGCATCACCTACGCGGCCCGTCCCCTCGCGCACGCCGAGAGCCCGGCGGACGAGAGGAGGTGGCGTGGACCCGATGGCCCTGTGCCAGCAGGCGCGGGGTGAGCACCGCGACGCAAGGGCCGATCGCGGCGACCCGACCGGCGTCGGCCGCTGGGGCCGCACCGACGCGTCCGGCGGTCCGCGCGTCGCGGGCACGCGCGGACCGCCGTCGGTGGTGTCCGTCAGCGCGTGCTGCGCCGCAGCCGCCGGCCGGGCCACAGCACTGCTGTGCCGACGGTGAGGAGGACGGCCGCGATGCCGCCGAGCACGAGGGCCTGGTCCCCGGGCCCGGCGGTGCCGGTGTGTGCCAGCTGCGGGGCGGCGGTGTCCGTGGCCGCGGCGGCGCCCTGGAGGATCAGGCCGGCCACGGCGTCGGGGCGGGCGATGAGGGACACATGGCAGGAGTCGATCTCCTGCGTGTGGGAGTGGGCCCGTTCGGCCTCGAACCGCTCCTGCTGGGGGCTGATGGTCATGTCCTGCCGTCCGATCAGCGCCCAGGACGGGATCTGCTTCCATGCCGCGACCTTGGCCGTCTCCGAGAACGCGGTCGTGGCGGCCGGGCGCTGGGTGACGCCCAGCAGGTTCGCCTGGCTCTCCGGGAGGCAGTTGGCGAAGACCGGGTGCACCTTGTCCCGCTTGAGGTACAGGTCGGTGCCGCCGGCGCTGTCGGTCCGGTACGGCACGGAGTCCGTGGCGGTGCCCAGGGCGCTCGGGAAACGCGCGGACAGCGACATGCCGCTCTCACCGACGTCGGGCATCAGCGCGTTGATGTACACCAGCGACTTGACCTGGGGGTTTCCCGCCGCGGCCGTACTGATGACGGCGCCGCCGTAGGAGTGACCCGCCAGCACGATCGGACCCTTGATCGTCTTCAGGACGGAGGCGATGTACGCGGAGTCGCTGTACAGGCCGCGCAGCGGGTTGGCCGGGGCCATCACGGGGTAACCCCGGCGCTTCAGCCGCTCGATCACGCCGTTCCAGCTGGAGCCGTCCGCGAAGGCGCCGTGCACCAGGACGATCGTGGGCTTGGCGGCGGTGGCGGCGCTGTCCGCCACCGCCGGAGCCGTGGTCGCCGCGCACAGGGCCGCGACCGCGCACCCTGCCGTCGCCACGCGCCACGCTCTGCTTCGCGGCAGTGAGCCGCGTATCGCGGGTACCGTCATGTCGACCTCGCTCTCGATGGGGGCCTACGGCACCTCAGCGTTCACCCCATCGACCCAACGGGCCCGCCGATGACATCCAACCGGGTGAAGTTCGCGCGGCATCGAAGCGATGTTCCGCATGCCGCCCGGCCGTACGCCGGCCGGCCGTTTGCCGGTGGCGGCCCCTCGCGTGTCGCTCACCGGATGGGGACCGTGGAGAGATGCGGCCGGTGCCGCCGTGGCTGTCTCGAAGAGGACCGCGGGTCGCCGGAGCCGTGCGCGGGGCGGGACAGGGCGAGGACGGCCAGGTCGTCCTGCCGCTCTCCGTCGGTCCACCGTGACACGCCCCGCACGAGGCTGTCGACGATGTCCCGTGGGTGGGCCCGTGTGTGCCGGGAGA
>NZ_BAAJXA010000090.1:0-10987 GCF_057537855.1 Streptomyces diversicolor | reverse complement strand
TGGTCGAGCGCATGGTGCCGGACGAGGTGTGGGAGCTGTTCCAGCGGGTGGTCCCGCCCGCTCCATCACGGCCGCAGCGCGGCGGTCGGCGCCGGTACGGAGACCGTGAGGTGCTGGCCGCGATCGTCTTCGTGGCCACGACGGGCTGCACCTGGCGGCAGTTGCCGCCGGTCTTCGGCCCGTCGGGGCCGACCGCGCACCGGCGCTTCACCGAGTGGACCGCAGCCGGTCTGGGCCAAGCTCCACCGCGTCATCCTCGATGAACTGGGTTCGCGCGGAGACCTGGACTGGTCGCGCTGCACGATCGACTCGGTGAACATCCGGGCCCTGAAAGGGCGTACCTGACAGGTCCGAATCCTGTGGATCGGGGGAAGAAGGGCTCGAAGATCCATTTGATCACCGAGCGGACCGGTTTACCCCTCTCCATCGGAATCTCCGGCGCGAACCTCCACGACAGTCAGGCACTTGAGCCGCTCGTGCGCGGCATCCCCCCGATCCGCTCCCGCCGCGGCCCGCGCAGACGACGGCCCGCCAAGCTGCACGCAGACAAGGGCTACGACTACGACCACCTGCGCCGATGGCTACGCAAGCGACGCATCCGCCACCGCATCGCCCGCAAAGGCATCGAGTCCTCCACCCGGCTGGGCCGCCATCGCTGGACGATCGAGCGCACCATGTCCTGGCTGTCCGGCTGCCGCCACCTGCACCGCCGCTACGAACGCAAGGCCGAACACTTCGGCTCGGGCGTGCCCGCGTTTGCCTGCTTTGATTCACCATGCTCAGATCAGGTGGTGCGGAGGACCTTAGCGATGGCGTCCAGACGCTGTGGCCTGCCGGAATTCTGTATCTCGTGCAGAGTCGGGCAGATCCACCCTCCCTCAAGGTGCTCATTCCATGCGTAGATGAGGACGGCATTCGCGGGGACACTCGCCGTGTGGGAATTGCTCCAGCTGATCGCATCCCCGAGGTGCTGTGCAATCTCCGTCGGCGTCGCCTGCTGGGTCCATTGGTCCTTGAGGCCCAGGTAATCGTCGGAAGGTTGGACCCCCCACGGCACCGGGTATTCGTACATGGGCCGTGGGTCCCAACCGGTTGACACTGTCGGAATAACCTGCCCGGCTGCACCCGCGTAATCGGACCACAAACTCGTCTCAAGACTGGTGAGCGACGAATACGGTGCACCGTTTGCCTGCCCCGTCGCATAGCGGCTCACCGCATCGGCCCCTACGGCAGCCTTTACGTCTGCCACGCTTTGCGCGGTCCATCCCATGACCACGATGTAGGGATTGGGCAGCCCCGCCCCGGTCGCCTTCGACCGCATTTTGGCGACCTTGTCAGCGGTGGCATTATTCAAGAAGTAGACGAGTGGGCGACCGTCAAGGACCTTCTGGTAGTTCGGCTCGCCGAACCGCGCCACAAGCTCCGATAGATTCACGTCGTACTGCGCCATGAAATTCCCGTCCAGGATGGCGCACCAATTGATCCGATTCTTCAGGGTGCTGGACAGGTACAACTCCCGGGCCCGTGCCAACGGCTGCTGGGGGTAGTAGTCGAAGGCCCAGTAGTCGATCCCGGCCGCGGCGGCGTACCGGATTTCCTGGTCCATGACCTCCTGGCTTGTTCCCGCGCAGTTGACGGACTCGGTCACCACGACGTTGACTTTGTCGACATACAGATCGGAGGTCTGGTTCGGATTGGTCTGGAAATGAAGCTTGTCCAACGAGGCCGGGGAGCCGAGCAGCGGGACGTGGTAGGCCTTGCGCACCCCGCCGACGAAGATGTCCACCCACGGTGTGGCACCTTGGGGCGGGGCCGGATCGACGGTGACCTTGATCGAGTACCAGGTGTCGTCCGCGATGGCCTGGAGGACCTGCCACTCTCCGGAGGGCGCGCGGTACGCGAGTTGCTTGCCATTGACATCCCGTTGGGTGGCAATGTCGACGACCGTAGTCGATCCGCCCGCGACCAGCGCTCGGGACCAACTGCCGGCGGATGTCTCCTTCCAGTCCCACCGCACGGTGATGGCCCGGTTCTGGGCGGCAAACGCGCGCGCCATGGTCGCCGTCCCCGTGGTGGAGGCGTCGTGCAGATGAACGCTCTTTCCCTCGCGGTCGGGCCCTTGCACGACGGCCACGCTGGTGCCGGCGCCTGCCGAAACGGTCCAGCCGGACGGGGTGGCACCCGTCGTCTCCGTGTCGAATCCTTGGTCGAGCAGGACAGGGTTGGGCACAGTGATCTCGGAGAAGTACGGCATCCGGAAGTGGAACTCCTCGGGAGAGAGAATGCGGTTGGTGCCCATTCCATGCATGGTCTGCCCACCCGCATAGGCATCCCAGCGGATCGCCCCGACCAGCGTTCGCCCGGCACGGGATCGCGGCTTACCGGCCGCTGCGGCCACCGTCACACCCGAGAGGCCCAGCGCGGCTCCACCGGTCACCGCAACTGCTCCCTTGAGCAGATCTCTACGACTCGCGCCGCCACCCGAAGCAGAATCCGACCTGCGAACAGCCATGGCTAGCCTCCACGAATCGATTCGGTGTTTCACCTTGATCGCAGAACGGACCACGCTGCACGACACCGCAGCGCCCGTTAAGCCCGCGTGAATTTCGTGTTTCAGAACCTACCCGCGCGCAGTTACCGACGCTGGCACAAGGTTGTGTAATTGTTGGAGGATAGTTGGGAGTTGGCGGCTTGGTGTCCGGAGTGGTTCTCGTGTGGGTGTCCAGGTGGTGGATGGGGTTGGACGGGTTGAGTGGTGTTGTTTTCCGAGGGCTGGCTTCGGCTCGTCGGGGTGAACTTCGGCGAAGTCTCTGATGGGCCTGGAGCGGTGGCTGTATCCCGTGGTGTGAGATATGCGGATGGGGGCGGGCTGACCGCTGCGGGGCGTCGGCGCCGGGGAGTCTGGTACGGATGCAGGCTGCTGAGCTGTTCGAGCAGAAGATCAAGCCGAGGGAGGTGGCACGGAGCCTGCGGGTGAGTCCGAAGTCGGCCTACCAGTGGCACCAGTTGTGGCGGGAGGGTGGTCGTGAGGCTTTGGTTTCCCGTGGCCCGGGCGGGTCGCGGTACCGACTGTCCTCGCGCTGCCTGGAAGCGCCGGCCGCCTATCTGGAGCACCCGGCCGCGCATGGCTGGGTGGAGGACCAGGTGTGGACCGCTGCGAGGGTGGCCGTGCTGATCGGCAGGAAGTTCCACGTCGCCTACAGCGTCTCCGGGGCTACGAGGCTGATGCACCGGCTCGGCTTCAGCCCGCAGGTCCCCGCACGGCGGGTCGCCGAGCGCGACGAGCAGGCCGTCACCGCGTGGAAGGAGGCGACCTGGGCCGAGGTAACGGAGCCCGGGCGGCCTGCGGCGGCTACATCTGCTTCGAGGACGAGGCAGGCTTCACCCGCCGGCCGCCCAGAGGACGCACCTGGGGCCACCGCGGTCACACCCCGCAGGTGACGGTGAGCGGCCGACGCTCCGGGCGGCTGTCCGTGGCCGGGCTGATCGCCATGCGGCCTGACCCTCGGCGAACCAGCCTCACCTTGACGAGCCGAAGTCAGTAACTCCGCGACCACGGCCTTGACTTGACTGGCCAGGCGGCAGGCGACTCACCGCCGCAGGCGTCCCCGCCCTCCACGGCCGGACCGCCACCCTGCAGCAACTCGTCCTTCAGGCACCGCCGTCGGTCGTCGCGGGGACGCTCGGCTACCACACAGTCCACACCGAGGCCGTTGCCGCCCAAGCCGGAGGCACCTGGAAGAAGTACGCCCCCGGTGACCCCACAGCCTGTCAGCTACTGGAACACCGACCACTCGATCACAGACTCCTACCGATACTGGACCCCTTGTGAGCCAATGACGGGAACTGGTCTGTCCTTCTCCTATCGTTCTGGACAAGCATGGTCACACGCGCACTGACCTCCCGGTGCCTTTCCGGGTACCCGATGATTGGAGTCAGCAGTGACCACGACAGCGCATGCTGTGTCGCAGATAGAACAAACCGAAGCCGCACTCGGTTGCGTGTCCTATTCCTGGACGCCGGAAGTCCATGACTTCTACGGCGACCCGGAAGCCATCCTGCACAAGATGGACGGCCTGGAGATGGAGCTTTCCGACCGCCGCATCTTCGTGCTGCTCACGGAAAGCGCGGGACAGGCGCAAGTCCGCTTCTTCGAGCGGGCCGAGGACGGCCAGTACACGGTCTCCACCTGGTCGGGCGACTCGCTCGACGGGCTCGGCGGCAGTCTCGCCGACACCATCCTGGCCAACCGGGGCATCCACTGTGTCGGTGAGCAGACCCGCGCCGTGCTGGCTCCCCTCGGGATGCAGGTGCAGGGGACCGTCCCGGCGCCCGCCGGCCACCGGGCCGCCTTCGCGCACACCGTGCGTGGCCACGGCGAGGGGACGTTCACCCGGGCCACGTGTGCCCTCCTGTGTTGACGGCGTCGCGCCGAGACCTCCGGACGGCCGTCCCAGACACGCATGGGACGGCCGTCCCCGTGCCGAAGACGCCAGGCTCGCCTCCGCGAGCGGTCCGAGCAAGCCCGAGAGAGGCCATGGATGAGCACCGGTACTCAGCCCGCTGCACGGCGGGACTTCGCCGGGCTGTGGGCCGCCTATGGCCTCAGCAGCCTGGCGGACGGTCTTGTGGTCATCGTCCTGCCGCTGACGGCTCTCGACCTCACCTCGTCGCCGGGGCTGGTGGCCGGGGTGAAGTGGGCGCAGACGCTGCCGTACGTGCTGTGCACGCTGGCTATCGGCATACTCATCGACCGGGCAGAGCGCAGCCGCCTGATCCTGCGGGCGCATGTGCTGCGAGCGGTGGCCCTGGTCCTGTTGGCGCTCGCCCTGGCGGGAGACGTGGCGCCGCTGCCCCTCCTGTACGTCGTGGCCTTCCTGCTCGGCACGGCCGAACTCGTGGCGGATCTGACCACGACCTCTGTCCTGCCCGTGATGGTGCCGCAGGACCGGCTCGACGGCGCCAACGCTCGGCTGGAGAGCACCCGTTCCTCACTGAACGAGTTCGTCGGCCCGCCGCTGGGCGGCTTGCTCGTCGCCATCGGCGCCATCACCGCCACGCTGAGCATGGCGGGCCTCTACCTTGTGGCGGCCGGAGCGGTGCTCCTGCTCCTGCGCGGCTCCTACGACCCCCGAGACCGCACCGAGGCGGACGGGGAACGCCGGGAGGAGACAGCGACGGCCGCACGGCCCCGGCTGCGGGATGAACTCGCCGAAGGCTTGCACTACCTGCGGCGGCAGCCGGTGCTGTGGAATCTTGCGATCATGGTCTGCGTGATGGCAGCGACCTGGAGTGCGTGGAGCGCGGTCCTGGTGCTGTACGCCGTGACGCCCGGACCCATGGGTCTGAGCGGCACGGGATACGGGCTGTTGCTGACCACGCTCGCCCTCGGCGGCGTGCTGGGCTCGCTGACCGCCGGCCGGGTCCGCAAGGTGCTGGGCACGCGCAATCTCCTCGCCATCGACGTGGTCACGGGAATCGTCATGCTCGCGGTGCCGGCGCTGACGGCACAGGTGTGGAGTGTCGCGGCGGTGACGTTCCTGGGAGGCGTCGGCAGCGGGCTGTGGAACGTCACGGTGGTCACGCTGCGCCAGCAACTGATCCCCGACGCGCTGCTCGGCCGGGTGAGCAGCGCCAGCCGCCTCATCGGCTGGGGCGGCATGCCCCTGGGTGCCGCGCTGGCCGGTGTGCTGTCGCAGCTCGTTGGGCCCCGGCTGGTCTTCGCCCTGGGCGCCCTGGCGTGCGCGCTGCTGCTCTTCCCCTTCTTCCGGACGATCCGCGAGGAGACCATCGAGGAAGCGAAGCGGCAGCGTGCCGCCCACCGGCAGTGACGCACAGGGAGGAATGCGCCACGCTGCCCTTTCCTCCTCGCCCCCGCCCCGCCGGGGCCGACCGCCCCAGGGCGGCGCCAGGCCCCTCACGACACGCCCGCCGGACGGGCGGCGTCCTCGGCCGCCCGGCGCGGGCCGGGAACCACAGCGGGCAGCGGCAGCTCCAGACGCTTGTCCATGTCCAGACGGAACGTGCCGTATCCTCGGCAGCGGGGCGCAGCAGATCCGCATCCTGGAGAACGGCGAGCACACCGACCACCGGCTGGGGTTCGCCGAGGTCACCATTGCGCCGGGCACCCCGAGCCCGTTGCAGCATCGCCACGCCCAGCATGACGAGGGCTTCTACGTGCTGGCGGGAACTTTCCGGTTCACCGTCGGCGAGGACCAGTACGACGCCGGGCCGGGCACCTGGGTCATCGTGCCGACCGGGGCGCCGCACACGTTCGCCAACGTCGGCGACGAGAACGCGGTCATGCTGAACACCTTCACGCCGGACCTGTATGTGCAGTACTTCCGCGACTTCAAGGCCATGATCGATTCCGGGCAGCCGGTCAACGCCGAGACCATGCAACCGCTGTGGAAGAACTACGCCACCGAGATCTCGGACGAATACGCCTCGTGAAGCGCCTTCAGTACGACCGCTACGGCGGCCCGGAGGTGATGCGGCTCGCTGAGTTCGAGCCACCACGCCCGGGTCCGGATGAGGTTCTCGTGAGCGTCCGAGCGGCGGCTTCCAACGCGCTGGACTGGAAGGTGCGCAACGGCGAGATGAAGCTGATGACCGGCCGCTCCTTTCCCCGGGCGATGGGGCACGACTTCGCCGGAGTCGTCGAGGCGGTCGGCGCCGGTGTCACCTACAAGGTCACGGGCGATCTCCACGACGACTCCCGCGCGGTCATCGAGCTGCCCAGCCAGCATGTCGAACACGCAAAGGCGGCGTAATCCCCGGGAAGGGACCGGGAGTTCCGGGTCCATCTCGTGCAGGAACCACCGCAGCTTGTTCGCAGCGGCAGTCCGGCTCCGCACCGGGCGCCGACGATGGTCGACCAGCAGTTTGACGTCCCGCTTGGGCCCGGCGAGGCTGGCGCGCGGCAGCTCGGGTTCTCGCGGGGCCACCCGCGCGACCGCCTCGGCGCCAATCGGGTCGGGCTCTTCGAGTACCTGGAGATCTTCCATAACCGACAGCGCAGGCGTTCCTCCGCGCTGGGCATGCTCAGCCCGGTGGAGTACGAACTCCGCACCCCCCTGTAGCGTGAAACCAAGCAACTCGACTCCGCCCAACTCGGGACAGTCCGGAGCCTCCATCAGACCCGGATCGGTTCACCGAGCCGACGACGACGCCAATGGCGAGGTTATGGGTCGCCACGACGCCCGCGATAGTGATCACCATGACGGTGATCTCTCCGGCAGGCATCCGCCGAAGCATCTTCGGGGCGATGGAGTGCCAGTCGAACGTCGCGAACGACACCATGACCATCACCGCGACCAGCGCGGCCATGGGGATGTCGGAGACGACTGGGCCGAAGACGATGCACAGCACCATCAGGAAGGCGCCAGCGAGGAAGGTTGAGAGGCGGGTGCGCGCGCCGGACACCTTCACGTTGATCATCGTCTGGCCGATCATGGCGCAGCCGCCCCTGCCGCCGAAGAAGCCGGTGACGATGTTGGCGATGCCCTGGCCGATGCACTCGCGGGTCTCGGAGGAGTGGGTGTCGGTGATGTCGTCGACCAGCTTCGCGGTCATCAGCGATTCCATCAGGCCGACCAGCGCCATCACGAAGGCGTACGGGGCGATCGTCGTGAGGGTGTCGAGGGTGAAGGGCACGTCCGGCAGGCCGGGCGCCGGCAGTGAGGAGGGCAGTTCTCTCCCGTCTCTCGGTCGTGGCGACCATCGTCGGGAAGGGCTTCACAGGGGCGCAACACCACTTCCGCCCGGTGGAAGGACTGGTGCGAAACACCTGTTCAGCACCGGTCGTCACCCCCGCGTCCGGGTCCCTGCCGCGGCGGAGCCCACCGCCTCGCGGACCGCCTCGGTCACCTCGGCCGCGGTGCGGCCACGGCAGTCGACACGATGGACGGCGACCTCCGGCCAGGTGCGCGCCAGCCAGGCCAGCGCGGTCTCGTAGTGCTGCCGGACCAGCGACAGCAGATCCGCCGTCTCGTGCAACTCACCCCCGCCGCGCCGGTCCCGGGCGCGTGCCAGGGCGTCCTCGACGGGCAGGTCGAGCAGCACCACCGCGTGGGGCAGCGACACACCGCACGACCGGCCGAAGTGGTCGAGGATGTCCTGCGGCGGCCCCGTCGCCCGACGCAGGAGATCGGTGCCCAGCGGCCTCGGGTCCGCGCTTCCGGTACGGGCCACGAGCCAGTCGCGCACCGCCCCGGCTGCCCGGGGCTCCTGTCCGCTCCAGAATGCCTCGACGTCGGCGTCGGGAGCGTCCTCACGATCGGCCCGGACGAACATCGGCAGGTACGCCAGCGGATCAACCAGCGGATGCCGGTCGGAGACAAGGATCCGGCCCTCCCGCGCCGCCCGCCGCTCCGTGGGCCCGTACAGACACAGCTGCAGGTACAGCACGGCCAGCTTCAGCTGTACCCGACCCAGGGCGTCCGCCACGGCCGACGCCCCGGCCAGCGCCCTGGACAGCGCGGCGTACGGACTGTGCGGGTCGTCATGGGCGCGGATGGCGTGCACCACCGCGATGTCGCCCCGTTCGCGCATCCGGCGCAGCACCGTGGTCTTGCCCGTGCCGTCGATCCCCACGACAGCGGCCCGCACCTCAGTCCTCCTCCCGGGCCTCTTCGAGCTGCCACAGCCGGAACGAGGTCTGCACGAGGCGCGGCAGGAAGCCGAACTCGCGCTGGCTGTGCCCGGCGAGGTACAGCGCCAGCCGGGTCGTCATGAACGTCCGCAGCGCCAGCCGGTAGCCGCGGCGCCAGTCGCACCCGGCCACCAGCGCGGCCGCCTCCGGCGACATCGCGGCCACGGCTTCCGCGTGCACCGTGAGGGCATGCTCGACATCGTCCGCCGTGGCGTCGGGACCGAGGGTGGACGCGAGCAGCTCCACGACGTCGCGCTGCGGCACGTCGACCGTGGCGAGTTCCCAGTCGTACACGACGACCCGCTCTCCCCGCACCGCGATGTTGCGCGGGTTGAGGTCGTTGTGCACCAGCGTCCGGGGCAGGGCGTGCATGGCGGGCGCCCACTGCCCGGCGTCCTCCACCAGCCCCGTGAGCACCTCCGTCCGGGCGGGGCCCAGCAGGTCTGGCTGCTCCTGCGCCGCGTGCCGGACCAGCGCCCCCCACAGCTCGTGCGCCTTGGCCAGGTCCGCGGGCTCCGGCACCCGCTGCAGCCAGCCCTCGGTGAGCAGTTCCTCGTCCCGGCCGAGCCAGTGGCCGTGGACCCGCCCGACGCCGCGCAGCACGTCGTCGATCCGGTCACGCGTCCACGGCCCGCCGTCGTCGGACAACCGCTCCATGAGGACGACGTACGCCTCCCGCTCGTCGTCCTCCAGGACCCCGTAGCAGCGCGGGAGAAGTTCCGTCAGCGCCCTCTCCGGGCGCTGGTACACCGCCGGTTCACGGCGGTGCGCGTCGGCGAACCCGGTGACCGAACCCCAACGCTCCCACGCCGCGGCCGGTTCCGGGCCGCACAGGGACAGCACCATCGCGATCCCGGCGACGATCTCCTCGCCCCGGGGTTTGACCTTGGCGACGAGGTCGGCCGCGGTGGGTGACCCGTCGCCGGACGTCCACTCGACCCGCAGCGGGTGCAGCCCGCTCAGTCTGCGCCGTTCGGCGAGCGCCCCGAGTTCGCCGGCGATCCCGTCCCCGCGCAGGGGCGGCGACGGCTCCACCCGGGTGACGTGCAGGCCGGGGTCGTCCAGCCCGCGCGAAAGCATCGGCTGCACCAGGGCCGCGTCGAGATCGCCTTCCCGCAGCCAGTCCACCCGCCGGGCCCGCCCCAGCCGCTGGTGCGCCTGGGCGAACTGGCCGCTGACCAGCGCCGCCATGGTCGACAGGTCCAGGGCCAGCGCGAACCCGGCGACGATCTCGGCGAACCGGCGGCCGCCGCCTTCACCCGCGCAGCCGAGCAGGGCCAGCAGTTCACGCTGGTGCGGCAGCCCGGTGCCCCCGCCGACCGTGCCCACGACCAGATTGGGCAGCAGGATCGTGGCGACCAGGTCGTCGCCGTCCTGCTCCATCGAGAAGATGGACACCCCCGACTCGTGGACACAGGCCACGTCCTGGCCGGTGGCGACGAACAGGGCCGCGACGATGTTCGCCGCGTTGACGCCGTGCCCCGGCATGCCGATCTGCTGGGCGCCGAGAACCGTGGAGACGTGGTTCTTGACCATGGCCTCGGGCGTGGTCTTCAGCACCGAGGCCATGGTGTCGCGGCTGAGGCGGCACTCGGCGGTCACCCGGGTGCCGCGGCCGGCCAGTATGGAGCCGACGGTCGCCTTCTTGTCACCGCTGAGATTGCCCTCCAGCAGCAGGTTCCTGGGCCTCAGCCCCTCCTCGGCGGCGAGCGTGTCGGTCAGCCAGCGACAGATCTGCCAGGTCGCCGCCGTCGTCATGTTCTGCCCGGCCGCGTCGGCGGTCTCGAAGACGAACCGCACGTGCAGGTACCGGCCGATCTGGTGCGGATCGACGTCCACCAGACGGGTGTGCCGGGACACCAGCCCGACCTGAGCCTCCAGCGCGGGCCGCCGCTCCCGTAACCACTCGGTGAGGCGGTGGGCGGCGGCGATGTCGGCGCACTCGAACACGGGCGCCCGCGTCATCCGCTGCGACAGCACCCTCGTCGACACGCCGCCGGACGCGGTCACCGCCCGGGCGCCCCGGGACGCCGACGCGACCAGGGCGCCCTCGGTGGTCGCCAGCGGAGCCACCACCTCACCGCGCGCCGCGTCCCCGACGAACAGCAGCGGCCCCGCCAGACCCACCGGCACTTCGACCGAACCGATGAAGTTCTCCACGTTGCCGACCAGGTTGTACGCGTCCAGGCCGGTCCGCTCCAGCGACGTGAGTGCGGCGCCGCTGTGCCCGCGCAGCCACTCCAGCCGCTGTCTGCGGGCGTCCTCGGTGTACTGACCCCGGCCGGGGACCACGTCGGCCGCCCCCTGCCCCGCTGCCCGCTCCCGCGTCACGCC
>NZ_BAAJXA010000089.1:0-11539 GCF_057537855.1 Streptomyces diversicolor | reverse complement strand
GAACACGCCCAACTGCCGTCGGCTGCGACCGATCTCATTCTGCTCGGCGACCTCACCGGCCGCTACGCCACCGGCAGTTACAGCCAGCTCGCCTCCGACGGCCGGACCGTGTTGCCACGCGCGGACTGCCAGGGGGCGGCCGAGCACGGGCACCGGATCACCGCGGCCATCGCCTGCCACGTGGCCCGCGCCGGCGGCACCATCGACCAGCTCACGCAGCTCCTGCTGCACCCCGAGCACGAAGGCGGACGGCACGCCCGCAACATCGCCCTCCGGTCCGGTCAGACGCGCGCCCTGGACTACATCCGCCGGGTGTGGGCCAGCGCCTCGGAAGCGGTCAGCACCACCCAGGCGCTGGGCTCCCGGCACGACGCGTACGAGGTCCTTGCCGCGCTGCGGGACCGTATAGAGACCACACCGTGGTGCGGGGAGCGGGGCGGACCGCGCTGCGGGTGCTGCGAGCGCACTTGAACTTCGCCGAGATCGCGGGCGGCCCCCTGCACCACGCCAGCGAGCGGCAGACCGCCGAGGAAGCGGGTATCTCCCGCACGACGTTGCGGGCCGTCTACGAGACGGTCCTCAAGCCGCAGGGCTGGCTGCGCCGGCTGCGGGTCGGCCACGGCCGGGAGGGCTCCACCTGGTACCTCGACTACGGCAGCGCCCCAGCCACGGCTCCCCCGCTTCGCTGTCTCGTTTCCGGACCATCGGGACAGTCCGGGGACTCCACAAATCTCAGTGCAGCTCGGACCGCCTCCGCCGAACGCGACGCCGAGCAGGTCATCGGCACGGTGTTCGACGAGGCCGAGCGCCGCGACCCGGACCGGGAGCGAGAATGGGTGAGCTGGTCGACGGCGCCCGCCACCAGCTGGACCTGATCCATGATCAGTGCGACGCGCGCGGGCTGGAGGTACGCCTGCTGATCGACTTCGTTCACGTGCTGGAGCGCCTGGGGCGCGGCCTGGTGTTTCTTCGCCAGGACCGTCCCCGCCGCCGAGAGCTGGGTCGGCGAGAAGGTCCTGGAGATCCTCCAGGGCCGGGCCGAGCAAGTCGCCGACGCCCTCGAAGCGCGCGCGGACGCGGCGGAACTGGACGGCCAGCGGCGCTTGGGGGTGGACAAGGCGGTCGGCTACCTGCGCGCGAAGCTCCCCTACCTCGGCTATGACATCGCGCCGGCGGAGGACTGGCCAATCTCGACAGGCGTGATCGAGGGGGCCTGCCGGCACCTGGCGAAGGACCGGATGGACATCACCGGTGCCCGCTGGGGCCTGGCCGGGGCCGAGGCCGTTCTCAGGCTCCGCACGGTGATCAGCAACGGCGACTTCGAGGAGTACTGGGAGTATCACGCTCAGCGCAAGCACCTGCGGTTCACGCCATCCGCTACCGCGACAGCCTCGCACTCACGGCGTGATCACCGTCCCTCACGCAGAGCCGCACCCAAACCAGAACGGGCGCCTGAACAAGGCCGAAGCCCGTCAGACGCCCCTGCGCACACACGCCCGGACCCGGAACGGGCCCGGGCGACGTCCCGTTATCCGCCCACGGTCCGCCGGCTCGACGCCTGCAACTGCGCATCGAGGTTCTGGGCGAACTGCGACCAGGTCTCGGCGTACCGGCGGGCCAGGTTCATCACCAGGGCACCGCAGTGCGGCGGGACCGCCGCGGTGAGCTCGGTCCACTGCTGCATGCCGACGGCGTTCTGGTGCAGCAGGCGCAGCAGGTTCCGCCCCTCCTCCTTGTGGCGCAGGGAGGGGTCTCGCAACAGCTTCTCCAGCACGCCCTGGGGGTCGCTTTCGCCCCTGTCGTCCGCGCGCCCGGCGGGCAGTGAGCACACCACGTCGGCGGGCTGGGCCGCCTTGTCCTGGCGGGCCTTCTGTCCGCATCCGACGACCGGATCCTGCCCGGCGCGCAACCGCCTTCGGACATCGCTCACGGTCGCCGGCGAGAGACCCGCCAGACGCGCGATCTCCCGCAGTGAGGCGTCCGGGCGCTCGCCGATCAGCTCCGCAGCGCGCTTGCGCCCCTCGTCGCTGCTGAGCGGACGGACCTTGCCGTCCCTGCCCACTCGCGCGTGCAGGTGCAGCACGTCGTCGTACTGCTGGCGGATGGCGGCCACGGTCTTGGCCCCGAGCCCGGAGGCGCGCGCGACCGCCCGGTCCGACAGGTGCGGGTGGGATCTGACGATCTTCGCCGCCGCGGCCCGCCGGTCGGCCTGCGAGAGCGGCAGGCCGTGGGTCACGTTCGCCTGCACGGCGCGCAGGAACGCCTCGTCGGCGCTGCCCTCGAAGAACTCCACGCTGATGGTCCGCTGCCCCCTGACGAAGGCGGCCATCAGGCGGTGCATGCCGTCGATGACGTGCAGCGTGCGGCGGTCGACGAGTATGGGCGGCAGAGGCCCTTCCACCTCCGCCAGGCGGGCCACGTGCTCCGCGTCCGGCCCGCGCGAGCGCAGGGAGGTGCCCGGCATGAGTGAAGTGATGGGAATATCCTGCACCGCCGGCGGGCTCACCTGCGGAGGCCCGGAGGACGTCGTCGGGCCGGTGTCGCGGGCGACGACTCCGGTGGCGGCCGCTCCGGTTAAGTCCGCGGCCGAGGAATAGTGAGAGACGCCGATCATCTGATTCATTCTGTCCACCCCGTTGACTGACAGCTCACGAATCTGACTTGCCTGCGACCGGTCGGCTAAGCACGACCGGAACGGACCGGTTCACAGCCCGGTCCGGAGCCCGGGCACACCCCACTGGCGGAATCTGGAATTCCGTGCATCTCCTCCCGTTCTGAGATGTCGCCCGCGCCTTCACCACCAATGCTCACGCGTCGCTCTGGTCATTGTCGAGCCCTCGGATAGAGGAACGCGACATTCACATGATCCGCCATGAGCCTTTCATCTCAACGCTCATGACAGCTCGTCAGTTCCCGTAGGGCGCTCACGTCACAGCGCTAGTTGCCACCGCCCGGGGCGATCAGACCCGTCTCGTAGGCGAAGACGACGGCCTGGACACGATCGCGCAGGTCCAGCTTCGACAGGATGCGGCCGACATGGCTCTTGACGGTGGTGGGGCTCAGGAACAACCGGTCGGCCAACTCGGCGTTGCTGAGCCCCGTGGCCAGCAGGCGGAGCACCTCCAGTTCACGCGGCGTCAGACCGGACAGGTCGCGGTGCGGTGCGACGGTCTGGGGTTCGTCGGGCACGGCGAAGCGTTCGATCAGCCGACGGGTGATCGTGGGCGCGAGGAGGGCGTCACCGGACTGCACCATGCGTAGGGCGGACACCAGGCGTTCGGGGGTGACGTCCTTGAGCAGGAAGCCGCTGGCGCCGGCCGTGAGCGCGGCGTAGACGTACTGGTCGAGGTCGTACGTGGTGAGGATGATGACCCGGGTCTCCGGGGGACCGTCGCCGCCGAGGATGCGCCGGGTGGCCTCGATGCCGTCCATCACCGGCATCCGGATGTCCATGAGGACGACGTCGGGCCGCGTGCGGCGCACCGCTGCGACGGCCTCGGCCCCGTCGGCGGCCTCGGCCGCCACCTCGATGCCGTCCGCGGCCAGGATCATCTTGAAACCGGTGCGCACGAGGGCCTGGTCGTCCGCGATGACGGCGCGCAGCGGCGGCCGTTCCCCGCTCATGCCGCGCTCCGCGGGATGCGGGCGGCGACCCGGTAGCCGCCGTCCGGTGTCGGACCGGCCGTCAGTTCGCCGTCGTACACGGCCAGTCGCTCGCGCAGCCCCATGTGGCCGCGGCCATTGCTCTCCACCGGCGGGGCGTCCTTCATACCTCCGGTGTCCGTGATCTCGATCTCCAGGCAGTCGTCGGTGTATCCGATGGCGACGGACGCCTCCGCGCCGCGTGCGTGCTTGATCGTGTTGGTGAGTGCCTCCTGCACGACCCGGTACGCCGCCAGGTCCACCCCCGGGGGCAGCGGTTCCGACGGCAGCGACACGCCGACGCTCACGGGCGTGCCGGCGGCCCGCACCCGGGCGACCAG
Organism: Streptomyces diversicolor; assembly: GCF_057537855.1. Lineage (NCBI taxonomy): Bacteria > Bacillati > Actinomycetota > Actinomycetes > Kitasatosporales > Streptomycetaceae > Streptomyces > Streptomyces diversicolor. The sequence continues at coordinate 7,556 of NZ_BAAJXA010000089.1, read as the reverse complement.
CGCGTCGAGCTGAGCCAGCCCCGGCTGCGGCTCCAGGCCGTCGGGTCTCTCGTGGTCCGGAGCCGCCAACAGGCCCATCACGTGGCGCAATTCGGCCATGGCGGCCCTGCCGCCCGCCTCGACGGCCAACAACGCCTCCTTGGACTGCTCGGGGACCACGTCCATCACTTTGCGGGCCGCGCCCGCCTGGATCACCATCACGCTGACATTGTGGGTCACGACGTCGTGTAGTTCCGCGGCAATGCGCGCACGCTCCTCCGCGACAGCCTGGCGCATGGCCTCCTCCTGGGCCTTCTGCAGCTCGGTGACCCGGTCCCGGCTGGTCGCCAGCCGCAGTTGGAGGAACCGTACGAGGCTGGCCAGCATCCCGGCCACCAGCAGCACGAATCCCGGGCTGGACCAGCCCGGGAGCAGAGGATCCGCGTTGCGGAAGGCGTAACCGGACAGCGCGGCAGCCAGCACCAGGACGGCGATCGCCAGTATCCGGTAACGGCTGTACACGATGGCGCTGTAGGCGCCGACGACACAGGCCAGGACGGTGATCCAGGAGGCGGAGCCGCCGATGGCCAGTGCCGCGACCAGCACCGTCACGAACGTGGCCAGCGGGTACAGGCGCCGCAGTCCGAGCGGCAGCGTCGACAGGATGACCATGGCCCAGGGGACGGGCGGAGCATCTTCCTCCGCGGGCGCCTGGTCGGGGCCGGGCAAGGGCGGCGCGGGCACGCCGGTTCCGATGTCGATCTTGGGAGGGGGAGCCTCCACCGGCCCGTTGCCGGGGTACCGCACCGCCACGAACAGAGCGACGGCGGTCAGCACGACCGCCAGCACCACGTCCACGCGCACCGCCCGCTTCGACTGCGGGGCGGACTTTGCCTCGGGGCGCAGCGCGTCGATGAGCTGGTGAAGCCGGCGGCGCCGGTCTTGCGTCTCCATCCGTCCATTGTGTGGCGCCCGCCGCCCATCCGCGTCCACCTGTCTGATCAGGGCATTGTCTTCGAGGCCTACTCCTCAGGTAGGACTCCCAGGGCGAATCATCCGCTGGGAGGGGCCGATGTTGGTTCCGCGGCCGACGCGCCGCGGGGGCGGCAGCCTCTAGGTTCACAGGGTCGGCAACGGCATGTGTCTCTCGCGAACGTAAGGACGGACAACCCGCATGAATCAAGTGATCGAGCTGGAAGGTGTGACGAAGCGCTACGACACCGCCGGTGCGCCGGCGCTCGGACCGCTCACGCTCAGCGTCGCCAAGGGCGAGGCCCTTGCCGTGACGGGCCCTTCCGGCAGCGGCAAGTCCACGCTGCTGAACCTCATCGCCGGCCTGGACAAGCCGACCGAGGGCTCCGTGCTCGTCGCGGGGCGGCGGATCGACCAGTTGAGCGAGCACGCCCTCGCCAAGTTCCGTCGCGAGCACATCGGCATCGCCTTCCAGTTCTTCAACCTCCTCGACGACCTCACCGTCACCGACAACATCCAGCTCCCGGCCCAGCTGACCGGGACGAGCCGGCGCGCTGCCGCGGCCCGCGCGGGGGAGCTCATGGAGATGCTGGGCATCCAGAAGCACGCACGCGCCTATCCGGGCCGGCTGTCCGGTGGTGAGCGCCAACGCGTCGGTGTCGCCCGGGCGTTGATCAACCGTCCCGAGTTGCTGCTGGCCGACGAGCCCACGGGTGCGCTGGACTCCGCCTCGGGCGCTGAGGTCCGCAAGCTGCTGATCGATCTGCACCGCGGTGGCCAGACCATCGTGCTGGTGACGCACGACCTGGCACTGGCGGAGGCGTGCGCCAGCCGCACGATCCACCTGGTGGACGGTCACCTCGCCCTCGACACGTATGCGCAGGCCGTCCGATGAGCCTCTTCGGTAACGGCGCGCTGGGCCGGGTCGTGCGCTCCGGGGTCGGCCGACGGCGAGTGCAGACCCTGGTGATCGCCGTGGCCACGATGATGGCCGTGGCCTCGGCCGTGGTGGCCGGGGCCCTGATGGTCGCCGCGGCCGCTCCCTTTGACGACGCGTTCAAGAAGCAGCAGGGCGCGCACATCACCGCGCAGTTCGATCCGGCCAAGGCGAGTGCGGCGCAGCTGGAGCGCACCAAGAAGCTGGCCGGCGTCACGGCGAGCGCGGGGCCGTACGCGTCCACGGCGTTCCGCCCGGTGGACCGGTCGGGCTTCCGGATGCCGACGCTGACGGTGGTCGGGCGGTCCGGCGCGGACGCCGACGTCGACCGCGTGGAGCTGAAGTCCGGCCGGTGGGCGCAGAAGCCCGGCGAGATCGTGGTCGACGCGTCCTTCCAAGGCCCCTCCGTCGACATCGGCTCCGTCCTCAAGACGTCGGACACCCCGAGCGCCCCGACCCTGTCGGTCGTCGGGTTCGCCGTGTCGGTCGGCAAGTCCGCCGACGCGTGGGCGACCTCGGAGCAGGTCGAAGCGCTGGCGGCGCTGGGCAGCCCCCTCACGACCCAGATGCTCTACCGCTTCGACTCCGCGAGCACGAATCAGCAGATTCTCGCCGACCGAGCGAAGCTCGCCTCCGCCGTGGACTCCGGAGCCCTGCTGGGCACGCAGTCCTGGCTGGACACCAAGCGCGCCGCGGATCAGGGCGCGGCGGCGACCGTCCCGTTCGTGATGGCCTTCGGCGTGCTCGGCATCGTCATGTCGGTGATCATCGTCAGCAGTGTGATCAGCGGTGCGGTCGGCACGAGTCTGCGCAGGATCGGCATCCTCAAAGCCATCGGTTTCACGCCTCGCGAGGTCGTCCGCGCGTATGTGGCGCAGGCGCTGATCCCGGCCACGGTCGGCATCGCCCTGGGTATCGTGCTGGGCAACCTGCTGGCGGTGCCGCTGCTGGCGGACACGGAGTCGGTGTACGGCAACGTCTCGCTGTCGGTGGCCTGGTGGGTGGACGTCGCGGTACCGGCCGCCGCGCTGCTCGTGGTCGGACTCGCGGCCTTGATCCCCGCGCGGCGCGCCGGACGGCTGAACACGGTCGAGGCCATCGCGGTCGGCCGGGCACCGCGCCCGGGCCGCGGGCAATGGGCGCACCGGGCCATGGGACGGCTGCCGCTGCCCCGGCCGGTGACGTACGGGCTCGCCACTGCCTTCACACATCCGGTGCGTGCCCTCGCGATGCTGCTCGCGGTGGCGTTCGGCACGGTCGCGGCGACGTTCGCGGTGGGACTGACCTCGTCCCTGAATGAGGTCGGCAAGTCGCAGGATCCCGAGAGCCGTGCCGCGGTCACGGTCACGACGGTCAGGATGAACAACATCGCTCCCCCGCCGCCCCCGCCTCCCGTGGGGGGCGACGCCGCGGCGAGCCCGTCTCCGGTGGCCCCCAGCCCGGCGGCCGGCTCGTCCAAGCCCAAGGTGGCCGACCCGGCGAAGGTGCGGGCCGCCGTCAAGTCCGAGGCGGGGCTGGAGTCGTACTACGGCAAGCTCCAGACGGAGGTCGCCGTGGCCGGGGTCTCCGGCGCGGTGGAGGCCAGCCTCTACGAGGGCGACTCGCGCTCCGGCAGCTACGAGATGCTCTCGGGGCACTGGATCACCGGGAAGGGCCAGGTCGTCGTGCCCACGCGCTTCCTGGAGCGGACCAGCACCAAGGTCGGCGACACGGTGCGGATGACGTTCGAGAAGGAGAGCGCCGATCTGCGGATCGTGGGTGAGTCCTTCGACACCTCCGGCAATGAGCTGGAGGTCCACGCGGACATGGCCAACTTCCCGTCGGCGCAGCCCGAGACGTTTCTCGTCGACGTGAAGTCCGGTGTCTCGGCGGACGAGTTCGCCCGGAGGCTCGCGACGGTGGTGCAGCCGATGGGCGGTGACGCCACGACCGTCGTGGAGTCGGAGCAGAGCGGCGTCATCCTCATCATGGACGCGATGGCGGTGCTGCTGACCCTCATGCTGATCGCCGTGGCCGGTCTCGGCGTGCTCAACTCCGTCGTCCTGGACACCCGCGAACGCGTCCACGACCTGGGCGTGTGCAAGGCGATCGGCATGTCGCCGCGGCAGACGGTGAGCCTCGTGCTCGCCTCGGTGTCCGCGATCGGCGTGGTCGGCGGGCTGCTGGGCGTGCCAGCGGGGTACCTGCTGCACGGCGTGGTCATGCCGGTGATGGGGCGCGCCGTGGGCACCGGAATGCCGTCGCCGGTCCTCGATGTGTACGGGCCGGTCGAGCTGCTCCTGCTGGGGCTGGGCGGCGTCGTGCTGGCGATGCTGGGCGCGATGATTCCGGCCGGGTGGGCGGCCAGGGCCCGTACGGCCACGGCCCTGCGCACCGAGTGACGCCGGACGCGACACGGACAGCATGATGAGGACAGCCCGGCCCCGAAAGGGCCGGGCTGTCCTCATGCGTACGTGCTCTGAGCCGTGCGCAGCGTCGCTCAGGTGCGCCGCCGGAGGGGCCGGGCCCTGCGCTCAACGGCGGGGGCCGGGCCGTCACCGAGTGGCCCTGCGACGGCTCACACGCCGTCGGGCCTGCGCATGCGCCGCAGCACCGGCCTGGCCTTCGGCCGCCGGTCGCCCTGGTCGGCGAGCCAGCCCGCGAGTGCGGCCGGCGTGGGCGAGGTGAAGACGGTACGGATCGGCAGCTCCGCGCCCAGCACCGTACGCACCCGGCTGACCAGGCGTGTGGCCAGCAGCGAATGACCGCCGAGGGCGAAGAAGTCGTCGTCCACACCGACCGTCGGCAGGCCCAGCACCCGTGCGAACGCCTCGCAGAGGATCCGTTCCTGTTCCGTGGCCGGTTCCCGGCCGGCCCCCGCCGACGCGGCGACATCCGGCTCCGGCAGCGCCGCGCGGTCCAGCTTGCCGTTGACCGTCAGCGGAAGCGCGTCGAGGACCACGACCGCCGACGGCACCATGTACTGCGGCAGAGCCTGCGCGACGTGATCGCGCACCGCCCGGCCGAGCGCGATGTCGTCGGCGTCCGACCGGTCGGCCGCGGGCACGACGTAGGCCACCAGACGCCCCTCGCCCGAGGCATCCGCGCGTACGGTCACCGCGGCGCGGGCCAGCGCGGGGTGCCCGGTCAGTACGGACGCGATCTCCTCAGGCTCCACCCGGAAGCCACGGATCTTCACCTGCGCGTCGGCCCGCCCGGCGAAGACCAGCCGGCCGTCGGCGGTCCACCGCACCCGGTCACCCGTCCGGTACATCCGCTCGCCGGGTCCGGTGTACGGGGACGCCACGAACCGCTCGGCCGTCAGGTCGGGCCGCCCCACGTACCCGCGGGCCAGGTTGGAACCCGCGACGTACAGTTCGCCCGCCACCCCGACCGGCACAGGGGCGAGCCGGTCGTCGAGGACGAACGCCCGCACACCGCTGATCGGGCCGCCGATGTCCGGGTCGTCGCCCACCGCCAGCGGCCGGGACATCGTCGCGCACACCGTCGTCTCCGTCGGCCCGTACGCGTTGACGAGCCGCCGCCCCGGCGCCCAGCGCCCCACCAGTTCCCTGCCCAGCGCCTCACCGGCCGAGACCAGGGTCGTCACCGGTGCCAGGTCCTCGGGTGTCATCTCGGCCAGGACCGCCGGCGGCAGGGTCACGTGCGTCACCGCGTGCTGGGACAGGACACGCGCCAGCCCGGGCCCGGGCAATAGCTCGTCCGCCCCGGCCACGACGAGGCAGGCGCCGCAGGACAATGCCACGACCACGTCCGACACCGCCGCGTCGAAGCTCATCGACGCGAACTGCAGCAGACGGCTCGATCCGTCCACGGCGAACCGGTCCGTCTGCGCGGCCGCCAGGTTCGCCAGTCCGGCATGGGACACGGCCACGCCCTTGGGCCGCCCCGTCGAACCGGATGTATAGATCACGTAGGCCATCCGGTCGGGCGTTCCGGTCACCCGGGGAGCGGTCACCGGAGCCGTCTCCAGGGCGGCCGCCACCTCTAGATCGTCCAGGTTCAGCGCCCGAGGCCCGGGTGCGGACAAGCGCCCCGTCAGGTCGCTCCGCCCGACGACGACGCCTACCCCGCTGTCCGAGAGCATGAACGCCAGCCGCTCCCCCGGGTACTCCGGATCCAGCGGCAGATACGCAGCCCCTGCCTTCCACACGCCGAGGATCGCCGCGATCGCCTCCACGCCCCGCGGCAGGCACAGGCCCACCACGGACTCCGGCCCCACCCCGTGATCCCTCAGGAGGTGCGCCAGGCGGTTGGCCCGCGTGTCGAGTTCCGCATACGACACCTCGGTCGTACCGGCCACGACCGCCACCGCGTCGGGCGTCCTGGCGGCCTGTGCCTCGAATAGCTCCGGCGCCGTCACCGCTTCGACCGGCCCGTCGGTGTCGTTCCATTCCGTCAGCACCCGGCGCAGTTCGTGCGCGGGCACCGCCTCGACGGCCACGAAGCGTGTGTCGGGGGCCTCTTCCAGCGCGGTCACCAGGTTGCCGACGGTGGTGTGCAGCATGGAGCACACGGCGTCGGCGTCCACGGAGGCCACCGCGTCGACGGTGAGGGCGAACCCCGAACCGAGGTCGTCCACCGCCACGGCGACCGGGTAGTTGGTGCGTTCCCGGGTGAGCAGCAGGCTCACACCGTCCGGCATGGTGCCGCTGCCCCGCTCCGCTGCCCGGGCGGCGGCCTGATGGTGCCGGTAGTTGAAGATCGAGGTGAACAGCGGACTGCCGCCCGGGACACCGCCGGCCCGCTGCGCCACCGCCAGCGGGGCGTGCTCGTGCACCAGCAACTCGGCCAGCTGGTCGCGCAGTCCGAGCAGTACGTCGCTCACCTTCGACGATCCCACGCGTACCCGCACGGGCAGGGTGTTGATGAAGGGCCCCTGGACGCGGTCGGCTCCGGCCCCGGCGTTCATCCGGCCGAAGAGCACGGTGCCGAACACCACGTCGTCCCGGCCGCTGACCGTTGCGAGGACCCGGGCCCACGCCAGGTGGAACACCGTGGCCGGGCTGACACCGAGCGACCTCGCCGTCTCGCGTACCCGACCCGCCAGTTCCTCGTCGACGGACCACCGCGCGCGGTCCGCGTCGGTGCCGTCGCCGTGGACGTCCAGCAGCCCGTACGGCGCCGTGGTCTCCTCGACGTCCCCGAGCAGGTCGCCGAAGTACCGCTCGTGCTCCTCCCTCGGCACACCCAGCCGGGCCTGCGCCACGAAGTCCCGGAACGGCAGCGCCTCGGGAAGCGTGTCACCCCGGTCCGACAAGAAGGCGCCCAGCTCTCTCAGCAGGGCTTCCTGACTCGTGTGGTCCCGGACGGTCTGGTGGATCCGGATGAGGCACACCCATCGGTCACCGCCCGGCCGGGCGGCGGTGTGCGCACGGATCAGCGGAGCGCTGCTCAGGTCCATCCGGCCCCCGGCGTGCGCCAGCAACTGCCGTACGGTGTCGCCGCCTTCGGGGTCGGCCACGAACTCCTCGACGGGCAGCTCCACTTCACGCAGCACCACCTGGACCGGCTCGCGCAGTTCCCGCCACAGGATCGCGGTCCGGTAGATGTCGTGTCGGTCGACCACCCGCTGCAACGCCCCGAGGAACGCGTCCAGCCGCTCCCGCGACTCCAACTCAAGCACGATCGGCAGCACATAGACGTCGCCGCCCTCCTGATCAGCGAC
>NZ_BAAJXA010000088.1:0-11680 GCF_057537855.1 Streptomyces diversicolor | reverse complement strand
GCATGGTTTCGCTCGGGGTGAGGGAGGCATGCGGCGTCTTGTGTCTGCTTCATGACCGAGGGGTGTTTGGTGGCGTCGGTGCTGGGAATGCTGGAGGAGCGGGAGACGGCTGCCCGGGTGCGGGGGAGGGCCTGCGGGAGGAAGTGGCGCGGTTGGCTGGGGTGTTGGAGGCTGCGGAGATCGAGCTGGGCCGGCGGGTGATTGCGCGGGAGGAGCTGGTCGAGGCGCTGGCCGCGTCCGCGGCTGAGGCGGCTGTCGTGACCGAGGCTGAGGCGGAGCGGGAAACAGCGTCCACGCCGGTGCCGGGATCGACGGTGCCGCCGTGGCGGGAGGGGCTGCCGGTGACCGTGCTGGCGCCGGACTGCCAGCGGATTCTGGGTGTGGTGGAGGAGCGGTCCTCGGGTGGCAAGGGGCCGCTGAAGGCCAGGGAGATCGCGGTGGAGGTGGGTCTGGAGACGACGTCGGCGGAGGTCGAGGGGGTGCGCTCGAAGGCCAGGAGGCCGGCGGAGCGCGGGTGGCTCCGGCTGGAGGCGTCAGGGGCCTTCAGCGCTGGTCGGCTGCCCGTGGCCGGGCCGGACGCCGGCTCATCCGTGTGACCATCGATCACTGGATCATCGCCTCGCTGTTCTCCGGCCGCGTCTCGTAGTCCCGGGCCAGGCGGCGGGAGTTCATCAGCCACGCGAACGTGCGCTCTGCCACCCACCGCCTCGGCAGCACCGCGAATCCCCGCATGTCGTCGGTGTGTTTGACGATCTGCGGGGTCAGGGCGAGTTTCTCTCGTGCCCAGCCGACGAGGGAGCCGGTGTAGCCGCCGTCGGCCCGGACGAGGGTGATGTCGCGGTGCAGGCGGCGCAGCCTCCTCAGCAAAGCCGTGGCGGCGTCCCGGTCGCCGATGTTCGCGGCGGTGACCGCGACGACCAGGAGCGGACCGAGTGTGTCGGTCACGATGTGCCGTTTGCGGCCGGGCGTCTTCTTCCCGCCGTCGTAGCCGCGTGAGGCGGCCGGCACTGTCGCGGCGGCCCGTACCGACTGCGTGTCGATGACCCCCGCCGTGGGCTCGGCCTCACGGCCCTCGTGCTCATGGACCTTTCCGCGCAGCCGGTCGTGGAACTCGGCGATCAGCCCGTGCTCGCGCCAGCGGCGGAAGAAGGCATGGACCCGGCCCCAGGCGGGGAAGTCCGCGGGCATCGCCCGCCAGGAGATCCCTCCCGCGGCCAGGTAGCGGATCGCGTCCAGAAGTTGGCGGTGGCAGTAGCCCTCGGGCTGCCCGCCCCGGCCCTGGAGCCAGGCCGGCACCGGCAGCAACGGCCGCACGGCCGCCCACTCCGCATCCGTCATGTCCGACGGATACCGGCGTTCCCGATCGGGGTGATCGGCCGCGTTGCCGTACACGTGCGCGAGGCAATCACACGATCGGGCGGACGAGTTGAGCGCAGCGGGCGTGAGCGCGTACAACTGCGACAACAGGGCCTCCTGGTGCTGCTCGGTTCGGTTCGCACCTCCGAGCTACCAAGGGGCCCTGTCTTCATGTGCCTACCGCCAGAAGATCACCCCGGCGGGAAACCTGTTCGACTTGCACGTTCCATGATCGGTTGGGATACGGCTTCTAAAGCCACTGTCCCGTCTCGTCGTCCAGCGCGGTGAACCCGCTTGCGGGGTCGAAGACCGTCCCGGAATGGACAAGATCACGCACGCGGTAGCAGGTCCGCTGCCATGCCGAGGACCACGGTGGTGCCCACCAGGGGTCCATGGAGGCCAGTTCCTGTGCGACGGCGGGATCGAGGCTGCCGCGCCGGGCGCGTACCCGCAGATTGCCCAGAGCAGCGCCGAGGGGAAAGCCGTCCTCAGTGTCGCCAGCCTTGGCGCACAGATGCCCGTGCCGCTCCCAGTAGGTGTGGGCGCGGGCCATGGTCTGGTCACGGGCTTCGGCCATGTTGCGGCGCCGGGGGCGTGCGCGCCGGGCCGCGTCGACGGTGATGCCGATGTGCGACAGCAGCTTCTGCTGCTGGGGGTGGAGCGTGTGGCGGTGCTGGCACTGCCGGTACAGCCAGGTGCCCAGGTTCTCGCTGGTGCCGGGGAAGCCCTGGTCGGGGCGGAGGCCGCCCGCGGCTTCCGCGTGCGCGCGTGAGCGCAGGTAAAGCCGCTGCCACAGGGTGCTCCAGGGCGGGTTCCACCAGGCGTCGAGTTCGGACAGGACGCGACTGCGCTCGGGTGCCATCTGAGGGCCGGTAGCCCGCTGGTTGGACATCCACAGCCCGAGGGCGAAGCCGTTCCTCTGGTGCCGGTAGGGGATGCACAAGTGGCCGTGCTCGGCGGCGTATTCGCGGGCCAGGGCCAGACCGCGGGCGAGTCCCTGGGCCTCCTGTTCCTGACTGTCGGGGACGCTGCCGGTCTTCGGCGCGGGCGCCGCCGGGGCTTTGTGGCTCCGGCGGCTGCCGACCGTTTCGGGCTCGCGGTAGGCGGGCGCGACCCACCACATGCTCTTGGTGTGCGAGCGGTCCCCCGCACGGGAGCGCCAGCAGGCTCGGAGCCACGCGGTGAGCGGGCCGATGTCACTGTCGGCCAGGCTGTCGGCCAGCCAGGGCCGCCCGAGCCGCGCGGCGAGTTCTCGGGTGAAAGCCGGCACGTCGGCGGGCGTATGCGGCTGGTGGCCGCCGGTTTCCTCAAGGACGCGGTGCTGCCAGAAGCGGCTGGCTAGCAGCGTGGCCAGGGTGACGGTCTCCGGATAGGTCGCGGCCTCGCGCGCCGGATCAGCGACCCGTCGCCCGCGTCGCTGAGGAGCGCCAGGCGCTGCGGCCAGAGCGTCTCTTGTGGCCAGGTGGCCTGGCACCACCCGGCCACAACGGCTCGCGCTACCTCCCAGGCATCCGCGGCCTGCGGGAGACGGCGCAGCAGCTTGGCGTGGCGCTGCTGCGCCTGTGTGATCTCCGGGAGCGCGGCGACACTGAACTGGCCGCCTCCGGGTTGCCGCGGCTGCTGGCCCGTCCCGGCCGGCAGCCAGGCCTGGTGGCGTACGCACAGCCGCTGGTGCGGTTGCGTATACAGCCGGGCGGGCTCGCTGCGGCCGGTGCGGGCCGCAATGCAGCGGGCGCACGCTGCCCGGGTGGGGGCGATGGAGCTGGCGTGGTGGAAGGTCAGCGCGGGCCCGGTGTCAAAGTAGCCAACCGGTTCATGGCGATCCCAGGCAGGAAGGGCCCGTCGCAGGTGTTCGTCCGGCACTCCGGTCAGCGACGCGGGGCGGGAGCGGGCTTCGGCGTTGAGGTAGACCTCTCCGTCGTGCTTCAGCAGGGAGAAGGCCTTTCTGTTGCCGGGTGCGAAGAATTCGGCGATCAGGTCGCCGGCCGAGGCTCCGAAGCGGCTGGCCAGCCGGTCGAGGAAGGACAAGGTGGTCTCGCGGGCAAGCGGCCGGACGCCGGTGCGGCACCGGGCGGTGGGAAACAGCTGGCGCGAGGACGGCCCGTGGGAGGGAGGCGGGGGCATGTGCGGTATCCAGACTTTCTCTCCGCCGGCCGGGGGAGGAGCGGGAAGGGCGGGCGGGTCAGCCTCTGCGCCCGGCGCGCCGGGGCGGGGAGGCTGTCTGCGGGGCGAGTGCCTGCTGCTCCGCCCGGATGTCCAGCTCGATGCTTTCCAGCATGTCCCTGGTGATCCGCTCGCTGCCGTCGAGGACGGATGTCACCGCGGCTTCGCGGAGCAGGTGCGACAGGCTGCCGAGGACCCCCGCCGTGCGGCGGTGGAGGTAGACGGCCTGTGCGGGCAGCGTTTCCCGGCGGTGGTTGCGCAGTCGCAGCGCGCCCTCCATCGTGCGCAGCAGGTCCTCCCACACGCGGCGCTGGGCGGGAGTGCCATAGGGCAGCGGATCGTTGTGCAGCAGTTTGAACCGTCCTGCCAACTGCTGTCCGCGCGGCCCGGTCAGCAGTGGAGAGTCGTGCACATCGACGCCCGCGTAGACGAAGGTCGCCGGGATGCGCTCGCCCAGGTGCTTGATCTGGTCCGAGGTCTCGGCGCCGGCCCGGGTGCGGGTGTTGAGCAGATGGATGTCGTCCACGAGCACCAGCTGCGTGCGTAGTTCGCACAGTGCCGCGCACACGGCGTCGGTGATCGCTGCCTGGTTCATCCGCTGCAGCACCGGGATCCCCAGGAACCTGGCGAACTCGCTGACCAGCATCTTCGGGGTCGACGCCGGCGGGACCGCGACGAACACCACGGGAAGCCTGTCCTGCGCGCCGTGGTGCTTGAGCCGCTGCGACAGCTCGAAGATCCGCCCCAGCTCCATGAGCGTGGTGGTCTTGCCCGTGCTGGGTGGCCCGGACAGGATCAGCCCGCGCCGGGCAGTTCCCCGCTGGCGCCGGTTGACCAGAAGCGCCATCCGCAGCTGGCGCTTGACCTGTTCCATGGCAGGCGTGGTTACCACCACGAACCGGGAGTGGTAGTCCAATCGCTCCTCCTCGCTCCAGCCGGAGCCCTCCGCCTCCCCGCTGGCCGGTGCGCTCTGGACGTAGCGCTCCCAGCCCACCCAGGTCGTCACCGGCTCGAAGGGATCGTCATCGTCGGCGAAGGAGTCCGCTGTCACCACTGGCCGGCCTCCACGTACGGGTCCAGCAGCCGTGGCGCAGGCGACCGGGCTCCCTGCGGCGGCGCTTCCTCGTCCTCGCCTTCGTCGAAGCCCTCCAGGCCGTCCGGCAATTCCTCCTCCGTCTCTTCCCCCGGGATGCCCGGCTTCCCGGCATCCCGTTGCCGGGGAGCCTCCTCTGCCCGGGGGGAAGGCAGAGGAGGGTGAACCGAGGCCGCCGCGGATGCGCGGGCCGCCACAGCGCGTTCCCGGCGGGTGCCGGCTCCTGCGCTGGCGCGCCGCAGGAGTGCGTCCAGCGCACGGGCCAGGGCAAGCTCGTGTGCGTCACGGTCCGCGGTCCTGGCCACCGTTTTGCGGATGTGTCGCCAGGTGTAGTCGGTGAAGGGCATGCTCACCTGGGTGGCATGGATCCACGGAACCTCGGCAAAGCCCTCTGGCAGCCGCACCCAGATCCGCTCCGGCTCGTAGGGGTTGTAGTGGACCTCCCATCGCTCGGCCGGGCCCGGGCCCGGCGAGCTGCGCCGCCGGTGCCCGTTGAGCGCTTCGCTGTCGTAGGTGCGGTAGTCGAAGCGGATGCCGTAGTCGTTGATGGCCTGCCAGCGCACCGGCAGAAGCTCGATGTGATTGTCCGGCGACAGCGGAACCGGCACGTACCCGGTCATGCCCACCAGCGCCCCCCACATCTCGACCGGTGACAGCGTCAGGTGCGGGAGCAGGGGATGACGCAGGGAAGAATGCCGCCGTCCGTGCCATCCGGCGACCAGCCACTCATCGAAGAGTTCCTGCAGCTGCGGCAGCGTCCAGCATGCCTCCTTCTCCACATCCCGGCCGCGCTCGGCGGCACCCGACCCGGTGTAGCCGGCGACGTACTGGCAGAACTGCTGGTTGACCGTCTTGAACGTGCGCTCCACGTGGCCCTTGGCCGGGCCGTTCGCCGGCGGCGCCGGCTGCAGCGACACCCCCAACGACTCGCACGCGGCCAGGAACGAAGCGGACACGAACACCCGCCCCTGGTCCACCACCACCGTCTCCGGCACGATCACCGGTCGGGCCGCCGCCCCCTCCAGCCGCTCATCCAGCGTTAGCAGCCGCTCGTAAGGGATCACCGACCGCCGCATCGCCAGCGCCTCGTCCCACCCGGGACGCATCCGCATCGGCGCCACCATCTCAGCCAGCAGAACCGACGCGTCCACCGCGCTGGTGCCGGCCGGTCGCAGCACCGCAGCACAGATGCTCCGCGTCGCCACATCCACCGCAACCGTCAGCTCCGGCCGCGCCGTCACCCCGTCGGCCAGCACCACCATCACGTCCAGCACGGTGCTGTCCATCATCACCAGCTCCCCGGGCCGCAGCGCCACCGTCGGTGTGAACGGCGGCTGTGGCCGCGACGCGTGCCGCGCACGCTGTACCGCGCTGCCCAGCGGCCCCTGCCCGTCGGCCACGGCATGCACCAGCCGGTTGAACGTCGAGGGCGGCGGCACCGGCACCGCACCCGGCCCGTATCGGTCCTCCAGGTCCCACCGCACCAGGTCACGCAGACGCGTCAGCGTTCCCGTAGACCGCGGCTTCTGCCGCTCCAGCACCGTCTCCACCGCCTCCACCACCCGCGGATCGGCCCTGCCGACCCCGGACCGCGCACGCACGGTGCGCTGTCCACCAGCCCCCACACGCCTTTGTCCCGGTACCGCGCCCGCATCCGCCTGACCGTCGCCACACTCGTCGGGACACCGGACGCGGTCAGCTCCCCGGCCTTCGCCGCCTCCCGCTGGGCCAGCGTGGTCATCGCAGGGTCATACGCCGACCGCGGCGCACTCCGCTCCGGGCCCGCGGCACCCGACTCCACCTCCCGCACATCCCGCTCCCATCGCAGCGCCCGCTCCCGCACCGCATCCGGCAGCGCCTCCAGCAGCGCAAACGGAGGAACCGGCCGCGCAGGACGGCCGCAGACACGAAAGCCCGGATCCGCGAACAGAGCGGGAACAAACACCGCCGCGACAGTTCCCGCCTCATCGACCAACCGCGCCCGTACACCTTCCAGGGCCGCCAGCGTCCACTCACGCCCCTCCCAGCTCACCCGGTCACCCACGCAGAGCCTGTCGCGTGTCACGCCACCACCACCCCGACGGCATCTGCGGTCGCCACGGACCGCTGATGCAGCGGACGGTCCAGTGCCGTGCGCAGGACGCCGCACCACAGGGCATGGAATACCGCCGGCCACACCGCAGCCGGATCCCCCAGGTCCCGCACCCCCTCCTCCAGCGGCCGCGGACGGGCAAAAGTCGCCGCTACCTCGCCCAGCCGGATGCCGCCGTTGCGCGGATGCCGGTACCCCGCCAGCCACCGCACGTTCGCGGCCTCCGTCGGCGACGGCAGCGCGGCCACCCGGTAGCGCCACCCCGCCTCCCACGCGAGCACCGCGAGCTGCGGCGCCCGCTCCGCAACCCGCCGCGACGGCCCCTGCCGCCCGGCGCAGTCCACCAGCACGCCGCTGCCGTCCTCCAGCCGCGCCATCAGATGCGGCGCATGGACCACCGTCCCGCCGTCCTGCGCGAGCCAGACGAGTTCCACCGGACTGCACGCCAGAGCCACCACCTGCGGATTCTGGTCCAGCAGCATGACCTGCGTGCGCATCGCCCCAAACCCGTAGTGCACCAGACGTCCGGTCGTGGCCGACCACCACCAGCCCGGCGCCACACGCCGGCCGCGCCGCACGGGAAACGCACGCACCGGGGGCAGATCCTCCACCGCCAACTCCCGCGCCATACGCGGCCACGGCACCCGCCGCAGCCTCCCGTCGCCGCCGACGAACCGGGCCTCAGCCCGCACAGCCCCGCCCGCCGCGGCGGCATGGGATAAAAGATCTTCCATGACGGCCACTCAACACCACGCCGCCAGACCTGATCATTGCGCAGGTGCAGCGAGAAAGACGCCCCGCCTTGTAGCGCCCCGCCTTGCCCGCGTGACACGCAGCAGGCATGCGGCACCGGTTCCCGGCGCCGCATGCCTGCGAGCGGCCAGGCCCCAGAGGGCAAAGCAGTGCCGTCAGCGCGCAAAGGGGGCGCCTGGCCGGGTGCTCCGGACACGAGGGTCAAGGCCCTGCGCCCGCTCCTTCCCGTTCTGCGTTCCGTCGTGTCCACGGCAGTCGTACGAGCGGTGCCGGGGCGTGGCCCGGCCCAGCCAAGGAGTAGGTCATGCCGAAGAACCAGTCCGCTGCCGCGCAGAGCGCCCGCAGGGCGAGCCGCCGAAGAAGACGAACTGGGCCGCGCGGGTCCCACAGCACATCCGGTCCAGCGCCGCCATGCGCGGCTTGGACGATCGTCGGAGTTCAGCGGGCCACCCACCGAGTGCCGCTCTACGCCCACTCCACGCCCAGTCCCCGCAGCGCGTCCAGCTGCTCCTGGGCAAGCCGGTCTCGCCTCGATTTGGTGTTCGATACCCACACGCCCAGCTTCACGGCCACCGGGTCCGTCTCGCCGTCGACCACGATCTCTTCGGTGTGCCCGCGCGGCACCGGCCGCTGTCCTTCCCGTTCCACCCACTGTGTGAGGGCCGTCAGGCCGCGCTGGAACGCCTGCTGCGCCTTGCTCGTGCCCTTCGTCGCACGCGTTGCCGCCGGGGCGGGAGACGGAGCCTGAAGCGGCTGTACGCCCAGCTTCGACAGCCGCTCCTGCTGCTCGGTCGACAGCAGCTTCCAGGTGCCCGCATTCTTCTGCCGCTGAAGCCATGTGCCCAGGTCGTCGCCCTCGAACAGCACTCCGGGTTCGATGGCGGGCAGGACTCCGTCGGGTTCGTCGGTGGCGAGGTCGGCGAGGACGCGGTAGTGGCGTTGCCAGTCCAGTGGCCAGGGGCAGTTCCAGTCCGGGTCGATCGCCGCCAGCTGCTTCGCGCGCTGCGCCGCCCGCTCCGGGTCTTTCCCCAGGCCGCCCTTTCGGCGCAGGTTGGCCATGTGCTGCCCGACCGGGACCAGCTCACCTTCAGCGTCTGACCACACGGCGTCCTGCCGCGGGGCCATGTGCCTGTGCGCGCGGTGGTATGAGCGCAGTGCCGCCAGCTTGGTCTCCCAGGCTTCTTCGCCTGGTTCCCACACCATCCCGGCTTCGTCGAGCAGTTGCTTGCGGTGGGAGTCGAGTTCGCCGGCGCGGTAGGCGCGCCGCTGCTGGTGGGTCCAGCGCCCCAGGGGGAAAACGGTGACGCCCAGCTCGACTTGCGTGTCGTAGGGAACGGCGTGCAGGCCGGTGATGCCGTTCTCCTTCCGCCAGCGCAGCAGGGCCTGGTAGCCCTCCAGCCACACCAGGGATTCGGGCCGGTAGACCCGGGTGCGCAGGAACGCGGCGATGGTGCCGGCGTCGCGTGGGCTGGAGAAGTGGAGCAGGGCGGACTCGGCAGCGGCCTGCGTGTCGTCGTGTTCCTGGTCCTCGCCGTCGCCCTCGCCGCCGGCCCCGACGATCCGGCCCTCTTCGTCGCGCTGGACGTGTACCCGCCGCTGCTCGCGGCCCCGGGACAGGGCGCGCGAGGCGAGCTGCTCGACCAGGTGTTCATCATGCGAGCGCAGGCCCTGAAGCACCGCTACGAGGGGTGTAAAACTGGCGCTGGCCACCATGTCCTTGGGGTCCTCGCCGGGCTGGAGGAAGACCGGGACGATGATCCTGGCTGTCTTCTGGGTGCCGTCCGGGTTCGGCCTCAGGGCCCGGCCGATGTTCTGCACGATCTCCACCTGGGAGCCGCGGGTGTCGGCGAAGCAGATCGCCTCGACTCCCCGGGTGCCGACGATGTCGACGCCTTCACCGAGCACGCGAACGCTTGACAGGAACGCCCGGTGGACCCGCTTGCCGTCGGCGTCGATGCCGCCTGCGAACTGCGCCAGGACCTCGCGCCGCTCGGACACCCGGTGGTCGCCGCACAGCCAGGCAGACCACACCCGGTCCGGCGGCACATGACGGCCGGCCTCCAGCTCGTAGAACTCCGCGTCGATCGACGACGTCGGCAGCTCCTCCGCCTTCGCCAGGTCCTTGTCCGAGGCGTCGTTGACGTACAGCTCGGCTGCTGTCTGCGGCAGCTTCTCCGCGAATGCGGCGGCCTCCTCGACCCGCTGGTGGAACGTCATCACCGTTTTGAGGTTCCACCGGGCGGCGTGCTCCAGGAGCGCGGTCTGCAGCAGCGCCAGGCGCCTGCCCCGCAGAGCCTCCTCCGACAGTCCGGCCACGGGGGAGGGGTCGCGGATCTCCAGCACGTCGATCTCGAACCCCGCCAGAATTCCGCGCTCGATGCTCTCCGAGAGCCCGAGCTCGTAAATCCATTCGCCGTAGGGTCCTTCGGGGTCGCTTCGCATCGAAGCGATCTCCAGTTCCTCACCGTCCTTGCCCCGCTGCGGCCGGGGCGAGGCGAGGATGCGCGGGGTCGCGGTCAGATAGAGCCGGTAGTCGGCCGGGATGCGGCTGTTGTCGTGGATCGCCGACCACGGCCGACCAAGATCACCTGTAGTTCCGTGAGCTTCGTCAACTACCGCGAAGTCGAACGGGGCCATCGACTGGCCATACAGCCGCTCCCCGCCCGCCAGAGCGGCCTCCAGCGGCCCACGAACCCTCCGCCGCCCCTCCGGGTCCTCGGGGTCCTCACGGTCCACCAGAGAGGCGTACGTGGCGAACACGACCACCGGCCCCTTCCCGGCCCACAGCGCCAGCTGGATCGGGTTGGTGGTGGTCCGCACCCCGAGCTGCTCCAGGACGTCGTCCTTCTCCAGCGAGCACACCGCGACCATCGGCCCCGTATGACCGACCCCGCGCCACGCCTGGGCGGTCTGCACGAGCAGATCGAGGGTGGGGACCATGACGAGCATCCGCCCGCCCCGGAAGCACTCCAGCGCAGCCCACGCGGCCGTGATCGTCTTCCCTGACCCGGTCGCCGACACGACGGTGGCACGCGCCCCCCGAGGCGGCACTGATGACCTTGCAGGGAATCCCACCCACTTGCGGATACGCGCATTCGCGTCCACCTGGTGTTCCCGTAGCTGAATTGCAGGCATTTCTTATCCTCCCCTTGTGGCCTTTTCTCGCGGGTCGTCAGGCGGACTTGTGCGGGTGGTTGTAGGGCCGGTCATCCATCCATCGGCGGCCGTTGCACAGATGCCAGCCGCCCGGATCCTCACCATCGGGCCTGGCCTCCGGGTCGTAATGGCCGGCCTCACGCGTGCACCAGATGACGTCACCGGTGGAGTACTCGATCGTGCGGGCGTTGCACAGTGCGTCGTCCTCGCCCAGGAGCTCCAGCACCCGGCGCCGCTCCATGGTGTGCGGGTACGTCCGGTGGAGCACCTGGCACGCGAAGGCCCTCAGCCGCTCCAACTCCCCGGCCCCGTCCGGCGCAGGCTTCCCCGCCTGTAAACGGGCTGCCGCAGCCGCTCGCCCACGCTGCCGGAACCGGCGGTCGGCCGTGCGCACCAAGCCCTCGCTCACAGCGGCCACAGCATCGGCCCAGCCCTGCGCGTACTCCTCCCCTCGCACCTCAGGAAGTTCCCAACTGCCCCGCCGCACATCGCCATGGACGCGCGCCAGGGCGCCGACCTCGATGGCGGACACGACCGCATCGACTTCCCCCGGCTCCAGCCCGGCCGTCTCCATCAGCGCGAACGCGCGCAGCCGCGCGTTCCTGGCAGCCTTTCGGTAAGCAGCGATTCGCTGTTCCGGACCGCTGCTCAACGCCATTTCAGTACTGTTTTCGTGACCGGTCATCAGCAGGGTTCTCTTTCGGTCGGGTTGGGCTTCCGGGTGGTTGGGGGTGTCTCGTGTTTCCGCCAACGGTACATGGTGCATCAATCTGATGCACCCACTACACTGGAACCCACACGAACGAGCGACCCCCACCCCTCGTAGCCAGCCTGGCCCGCATTAGCGGGCCTCAACGGTTCTGGAGGCGCAGCCGGAAGGACCGTTGGGCGGGGGAGCGCAGCGGACCCGCCGACCCGGCCTGGAGCGAAGCGAAAGGCCGGCCATCGGAACGAAGTCCCGCAGCTCCGGGAGCGCAGCGGACGGAGCGTCAACCCTGATGCGCAGCACCAGGGTTGTGCGGGTGGCGCAGCCACCCGCTAGCGCTCCCGCGGAGCGGGAGCGCAAC
>NZ_BAAJXA010000087.1:0-12107 GCF_057537855.1 Streptomyces diversicolor | reverse complement strand
GGGACGGCCGTCCCGGACGTCTTCTCCGACCCCGTCTCGGAGGGGCTCTCGGAGCCGTACAGCCCAATTCCCGCTTGGGTTTTGGCGCTCGGGGCGATCTCCCGGAAGGGGTTGAACTGAGCGGCCTTGAGGCCGGTCTCCAACAGCTCCGGGCGAACGTGCTCGCCAAGCTCGAACGCGGCCCCGAGCTGAACCGTGGCGTTGGTCGCCTGTGCGTACAGCTCGGCCGACATCGCGGGCTCGGCGCCGGTGGTGATGCGCCATGCGGCGGCGAACGCCGTCTCGTCGTCCAGGGCGCCGTACGGCATCGCGGACTTGAGCCGGTCGGCCTGCTCGGCGATCTCCTTGTGGTGCTTGCGGCGGGCGGCCAGGTGGTCCTTGCGGGCCTTCTCCTCGCGCTTCTGCGCCCGGGTCTTGCCGTGGCTGCCGTGGGTCTTCAGGTCCCAGATGTAGATCGCGAACAGGCTGGAACCACCGAGGACGAACGCCACCCACGGGTGAGCGGCGTACTGCTCAAGGCCGTGCCAGAAGTTCACTGCGGCGGCGGCGCAGGCGGTCATCCAGGTGGCGATCCGGTACTTGCGGGGCTCGCGGCCGGCGTCTTCGGCCTGCTTGCCCATGAAGGTGATCGCCCAGGCGCCGCCTTCGAGCATCGCGGCCAGCAGCGCGGCCATCGCGCCGTTGACGCTGGCTCCGGTGAGCGCACCGACCTGGGAGACCAGGGCGGGAACGATCGAGGCCACCATCACGAACGCCACGAACAGCGTCGCCGGGTTCGTCTTCAGCCAGCGGCGCAGCTTCGCCCGCTTCGCCGCCCTCGCGGCAGCGCGGGCCGCCTTCTTCGCGTCGCGGATCTTCTGGTCGGCCTGCTCCTGGCGGCGCTTGGCCTCGGCGTCCTTGCGCTCCTGCTCGCGCTTCGCCGCCGCGTCCTCGCGCTTCTGCTGAGCGTCGATCTCCTTCGCCCGCAGCTGCGCGTCCAGCATCAGGCGCCGGTCCTCGCGGGCCTGCTCGGCGGCGGCGGCCTGGTCGGCCCGGCGTTCCTCGCGGTAGCTCATCGCGAACCTCCCTCGGTCGCAGTGGCGTTCGTGGACAGAGCGGCGGCAAGGTCGGCGCGCAGCCGCAGGGACATCGGGTCGACACCGGCCCACCGGGAGAAGCCCCGAGCGCCGGCGGACACCGTGCGGGCAAGGCCCTCGGTCATGAGGCTGGCCAGGGCCGCCGATCCGGCGACCAGGCCCGCGAGGATCTCCAGCACCGCCAGGACGAACAGCACGAGGTGCACGAGGGAGGTCCTCATCGCTGACCACCCCCGCGGCCCTGCTCGCTGCGCTTGTTGGCGTCCGCGACCTTGCGGCTCAGTTCGTCGCGCTCTTCGTCCGTGAGGCGTAACGGCATGCGGTTCACGCGGCGACCCCCAGCGGGGCCGGGGAGTCGGCCAGCATCGCGCGGACGGTCAGGTCGGCGATCGCGTATGCCTCGGCGGAGTGGTCGACCGGGAGGCGCCGGGCCTCGAACCAGTCGGTCGTGTCGACGGGGGTCTCGCTCGCGGAGAACTTGCGGAAGTGGTGCGAGATGACCTGGCGGGCGATGGTGGCCAGCAGGCCCCACACGCGGTCGTCCAACTCGCGCCCCTGCAGGGTGTAGCTGCGGTACAGCCTCAGGAACGTCTCCTGCGCCAGGTCCTCAGCCAGGTGCCAGTCGCGCCGGTCCAGACGGCTGGCGATGAAGCCAGTGACACGTCCGGAGTAGGCGGCGAAGACCTCGGCGAAGTCGTTCGCGGGGCTCTGTGCAGCGGTAACGTCGTTCACGGGTCGTGCTCCCTTCATGGAACGGCCCAAACGGAGCCCCCGGCGTGCCAGCGTCGGGGGTTCTTGCATGCCAAGCTGTGCCGACTTTGGTACTAAACTCTGCCGACACGCAGAACGCTACACGACTTAGGTGGCTAGTCGTCAAGAGTTGTGTACTCAAGGCGAGTTGACTTGCCCCGAGGGTCTTCGACTTGAGTACCAAAGTCGCCTGATTGCGGGTAAGGTGCGCGGCATGACGCAGACAGCCGACAGTCGGGTTACGGCCCGATCCATCGCAGACGACATCCGGGACCAGATCCGGGACGGCAGCCTGGGACCTGGAGAAGCGCTCCCCACGACCCGGGAGCTCTCGGAGCTCTACGGCGTGACCATGAAGACGGTCAGCTCGGGTATCGACTTGCTCAAGGCCGAGGGCCTCGTCGTCGGGGAGCGGGGCGGGCGTCGGCGCGTTCGGTCAGACCGCCCCATCACCTGGAACCTCACCCGGTTCGAGCGGGGCAAGCGCCGAGACTCCGCAGCGATGGACGACTGGTCGACTGCCATCAAGGAGGCGGGCAGAGAACCCGCTCAGCACGTTCAGGTGCTCACCGCTCCGGCATCCAAGGAAGTCTCCGGATGGCTGCGCGTCGAGCCCGGTACAGACGTGGTGATCCGAGAGCGGATGCGCACCGTTGACGGCCGACCCTTCCAGCTCTCCACCAGCTACTTCCCAGCGTCCATCGCGGCCGGCACTCCGTTGACCGAAGAAGGCGACGTCGCGATGCCGGGCGGCATCCTCAAGGCGATCGGGCACCCGCAGCTGCACGTTCGCGATGAGATCACCGTGCGCATGCCGAGCCCTGAAGAGTCCGCGCGGCTGGGCCTTCCCCCTGGGACCCCCGTTGCCCAGCATGTACGCATCGGCTTTGGAGAACTCGGCCCAGTCCGTGCCATGGTGACCATCGCGCCCGGAGACCGGCACGTCCTGGTCTACGAACTGGAAGTGTGAGCACCACGTGGGATACCGCATCCGCCCTGCCAGCCCGAGCGACGTCCGCGACCTGATGCAGCTACGCACCGAGGCCGAGGCATGGCTGGCGCTCAGGGGTACAGATCAGTGGTCCGACCCCGAGACCGGAAGTCGTGCGATCTCCAAGTGGCGCGAGGCAATCGACGACGGCCGCACCTGGGTCCTGACCACCGAGGACGGCATGACTGTTGGAACGGTCAGCCGCGGGCCTGCCGACAGGGACTTCTGGCATGAGGACGACAGGCCAGAAACGGCGTTCTACCTGTACAAGCTGATGACCAGCCGCGCCGTAGCCGGGTGTGGCCTGGGCAGCCTCGCACTCGACTGGGCATGCCGAGTTGCCTCCCTTGAGGCCCGCCCCTGGGTCCGGCTCGACTGCTGGCGGACGAACACCGAACTCCAGACCTACTACGAGAAGCTGGGCTTCACCCACGTGCGGACGGAGGCGCCAGCACACCGCAAGAGCGGTTGGCTGGGACAACGCCCGTCCGACCTGCTCCTTAACGAGGACATTCTCCGTCCCTGGTGACACGCCTCCACTGCCCGCCCGCCTCAGCCGAGGCGGGCTTTCGCACGTCGTGGGGCGGCTACTCGCCGGGGTTTACGCGCGCCTGCCCTGCCGACTGCGGCTCTCGCTGTTGTGCGCGTCGGCACGGGCGGCGGGGAGGGGAGGGGGATCCGTGGCGCTGAGCGGCCGTCTGGCGGTCCGGAGTCGGGGCTGGGCGCCGTTCCCCCGCCGTCGCGGCGCTGGGCTGCGTGAGGCGACCTGACGCCCCGTCTCGGGCTGGTGGGGAGCTGGCTGCTGCCGCGATGTGGCCGGGCGCCGTGGGGGCGCTCCGCTCAGCGCGGGCTCGTCGTGGCCGGCGGTCCGGCTACTCGCCGTCGAGGGGGAGCTGTTCGGGGCGGGCGGTGCCGGGGGGCGGCGGCAGCAGGGAGTGCCGGCGCTTCCCGCTGCCAGGGGGCGGTGGGAGGGGCAGCGACGTGCGCTGCGGTGGCGGGGGTACCGGATCTGCGGGCCGCTTCGCAGGGGGTGTGACCTGCGATTTCGGAAAGTCACGTGACTTTGCTGAAGCATCGTCACGTGACTTTCCTCGGGTCGTTTCGGCATCGTCACGTGACTTTCTTCCGTCCCGTGCTTCGGCTTCTTCGGCCCGGCCCTTCATGTACGCCCGGACCAGACGGTCGGAGAGCTTGCGGCCCTCGTAGGCGCGTTGGACGCAGGAGCGGGAGCAGTAGGCCCGCGGCTTGGTGCCCCGGCTCGGCGGCACCGGGCCCTTGCCGCACCAGGCGCACAGGCGCTCCCCGCTGGAGTCGGTCGGCTGATCACTCATGGGGCCAGACAGTACGCGGCGGGTCTTGTGGCGCGGCACGTAGGGCACGCCGAAGGTGACGCGCAACCTGATTCACTCGTTCAGATTGAACCACTTGTTTAGTCTGACTGAGTGTGTCAGTCTGAACGCATGACGCAGAAGACACCGGCCCAACTGCGGGCCCAAGCGGAGAAGGCGATCACACCGCTGGGACAGAAGCGGATCCGCCTCCTGGCCCAGCTCGAAGAGATCGACCGGGACTTGCGTCCGCTGATCGCCGAGGCGGTCCGGATGGAAGTCCCCTACCGCCGGATCAACGAGCTGACGGCCGTCGCGCCGAACACGGCGCGGTCGTGGGCGAAGCCGAAGGAGGACGCGCGATGACCGAGCAACACGACCAGTGGAAGGCGCTGGAGATCCGCCGACCCGGCGATGTGCCGCCCGCGACACCGCTGTCCTGGCTGGCCGCGAAGGAGACCGAGCACGCGCAGCGGCTGTTCAACAACCTGCTGCCCGCCGACTTTCCGCACGAGGTCGAGCGCGGCACCGCCGACGACGCCCTGGCCGTCCTCGCGCTGCGGGAGTCCATCCGCCGCGAGGTCGAGTACGGGACCGGCAACCGCGTGCACGAGGCCCTGACGCTGGGGGCGACCTGGGCTCAGGTGGCCGCCGCATTGGACGTCGACCCGGGCCGGGCGCGCGAGTTGCTGCGGGCGTACGCCGACGGCCAGCACCGCATGTGGGTCCGGAACCAGGAGGACGGCATCAAGCCCTTCGGCCTCAGCGCCGACCAGCACGCCGCCGCGCTCGTGCTCTGCGAGCTGGGTGACGACGAGACCGCCCGGCAGGAGAGCCGCTGATGTTCACCGCCATCGTCGCCGTGCTGGGCACCCTCGCCGGGTCGCTCCTGACCGGCGCTCTCCAGCACTACAGCCAGCGGGCCGCCCGCCGTGCCGAGGTCGAGGCGGCCCGCCGCGAGCACGCCATCGCCAAGACCGACGAACTCGTCGCGGCCGCCGGCCGCTGCCTCGCTGCCTGACCCCGCACCACCGAGCCCCGCCCGGCCAACCGGCCCGGCGGGGCTCCGTCGTCCCCGGCCGCCGCCGTCGCGTACGTCACCGACCCCCGCTGTACGTCTCCGAGATGACGTACGCCGACGACCGCCAGGAGCACGAAGCCGACGGCGCACCTCTAGCACTTTTGCGCCCCGGACCGGTCCTCGAACAGATCGCCCGCACCTTGCATCACAACCGACCGGCCGTCGTCATCGTCATCATCACGGGCTCCCACACCCTTGCATTCGTCATCCCATGGCGCGCGTACGCGTACGCGTAAGAACCGCGCTGCGCGTCAAAGCTCTTGCATTCACGAC
This sequence comes from Streptomyces diversicolor, assembly GCF_057537855.1. Classification (NCBI taxonomy): domain Bacteria; kingdom Bacillati; phylum Actinomycetota; class Actinomycetes; order Kitasatosporales; family Streptomycetaceae; genus Streptomyces; species Streptomyces diversicolor. The sequence goes on along the minus strand of NZ_BAAJXA010000087.1, from coordinate 6,608 downwards.
CGCACGAGCGCGGGACATCTCTTGCAACTCGGTTCGGGGTCCTCGGGCGAGGCCCGGCAGACTCCCGTCATGAGCACCCCACGACGTCGACTCGGCACCGGACCGAGCGCCACCAGGAGCACGCCGACCACCGACCCGGGCCCGCGGCTGTTGGCCGCCGAACGAGTCGAGCCGGGGGCACTCCTGGGGGAAGTCGAGCACCGCGACGTCGTCGACCGGAAAGGCCGGCGGAACCTCGGGCCGGGCGTCACCGCGGCGCCGGAAGAGGGTCCTGTGGGGAAGTAATCGGCGCGGTTCGGCGTCGCCGTACGGCATCGACCGCGCAGGTCGGCCCCCTTGACCAAGGTCCGCGCCCGGCACCGCATGAGGCGCCTTGTAGGGCGCCCTGGAGATTCCCCCCGGACCGCCCTCGGTCGGGGCTGCTGGAGTCTCCAAACGGATAACTTGCTCGGCTCGCCGTGCTCCTGGTGGCGGCCGACGCCGGGCAGATGGCGGCAGCAAGTTGTGGGTCACTGATATCAGTAACGGCCCGGCCGGGGACGGCCGAACGCCCCGCCGGCCGTTCGGCAGGCGGGGCGTTCTGGGGTCGGTAGACCGTCCGGCTGCTAGTCCCAGCCGGGGACGTGCTTGCCCGGCCGGAGGGTTCGCCAGCCTTCCCGACGCCAGTTCTCCTCAGTGATCCTCACGGGAGTGTCGGTGCCCTTGGCGATGCCGCCGCTGCGGGTGACACCGACATAGACGCGCCCCTCTGGGCCGTCCTCGATCGCATCGAGCCGGAAGAAGTACGAGTACCCGTCGTCTGTCGACTCGAAGATTCGCAGTGCGGTCATGAGCCCTCCTCATGTGGTGTGAGCGAGTTAGTGCTTACTGGGGTCAGTTACGCGGTCGGTCGGGGACCGGGGACGGTCCGGCGGGCGAGGTGCCGGCGGGCGCGGTCGCGGGCCGCGGCGGGGTCGTCTTCGTGGTCCTGGTCGTCGTTCTCGCGGCGGCGTCGTGCAGCTGCTTCCTCGCGTCTGAGGGCGAGGGATTCGAGCATCGTGCTGTACGCCTCGGCGACTTCGGCAGAGGTGAGCACGACGACCGTGTCGGCGACGTCGGCGAGCACCAGGACCTCGCGGACGCGCTCGCCCATGGCGGCCGGGTCGGTGTTGCCGTCGGTGCCCTCGGCGGCCTCCGTCGCAGCGAGGTCGAGGGCGCGGCGGGCGACCGCGGACCACCCGCCCTCGGTGACCGCGACGCCGGCGCGCAGCTCGCCGCCCTCGGCGTCGGCCGCCAGGAGCAGGTCGAGGTCGTCGTCTTCGGTGTCGCCGCCCTCGATGCCGAGGATCTGGCGCAGGTAGCGGGTCCACTCGATCGCGCGGCGGCCCTTGGTCGCGCGCTCGTACTCGTGCCAGCGGGCGAGGTTCCACTCCAGCGGGCCCTGACCGGCCGCGTCGTCCTCGGGGACGCCGCCGGTGAGGTCGCCGATCCGGCCGAGCAGTTCGAACGGCGCGACGTTGCCGTGTCCGGCGGTCTTCAGGTCGGCGCGGGCGAGTTCGAGTGCCGGCGCCTTGCCGTCCTGGGTCTTGGCGATGTACTCGGCGAGGTCGTTGGCGTCGCGCTCGGTCTCCAGCCGCTTGAAGTCGACGCCGTGCTTCTGGTCGGGCGTGAAATCCGGGTTGACCTTGCGCAGGGCGCCGGTCCACACCGACCGCCACTGTCCCTGCCATTCGGCGAGCGCGTTCTCGGTCGGCTCGAAGACGTCGACCACCCGCTTCTCCCCGCGTTCGCCCTCGGTCCGGCCGCCGACGAACACGATCGCGTGGATGTGCGGGTGCCAGCCGTTGGCCTGACCGACGGTCACCTCGGTCGCGCGGATCATCCCGACGTACCCGATGCGGTCCCGGATGCCCTCGCGGTCACGGTGCCGGTCCCCGTCCGAAGACCGTCTCCCGGCCCACGTGCCGCCCGTGATGAGCCTCTGGTAGGCCCCGGGCCGCCTCGGGGTGTCTGGGCCCCTCCTGGTGCCCTGGAGGGCGTCCATGAGGTCAGCCAGGCGGTCGGTGTGGCCGTGCCGGGCGGTGAACGTCACGAGGTAGGCGGTGCCGCCCCGGCGGACCCACTCCACCACGGCGGTGGTGATCTCCTCGGCCCGCTTGTGGCGGATCGTCGCGGCGCAGACCGGGCAGAGCCAGATCCTGCCGCACCGCATCAGCCCGAGGACCACGGAGGTCCCGGCGGCGGTCTGCGCGACGATCACGCCGGACGCGGGGTCCATCAGGGCCCGTCCGCAGCCCTTGCACGCCCCGTCGCCGGTGATCCGCCACAGCGTCCGTCGGCGTGCGTACCGCTCGTGCTTCCGGGCCCGGGCGGCGTCCTCGCGGGACGTCGGCGAACCCGCCGCGTCCCTTTTTGCCCCCGCCGACGTTTCCGCAGGTCGGAGGGGTGCGGGAAACTCTGTTGTTTCTTTCCCAAGGCGCGACACGTTTTGGGTCGCGGACGCGCCGTCGGCGGCTTCCCGTTCGATCTTGGCGATCATGCGCTTCGCGCGCTGCCTGCAGGCGTTCGAGCAGTACACGCGCGGGCGTTTGCCGGGCGTGTGGGTGATCGGAGCCCCGCAGAGACAGCGAGGACCACCCTCCCGCGTGGCGGCACGCGAGGTGGTGGGTGTTGCAGACGCCGAAGCGTCCCTTACGCTGGGCACAGACGAGTCCCTTGGTCGCTAGCCGGGTGGACGTCAGAAACGGCTCGGGATTAGGCCCCCGGGCCGTTTCGCTTTGCTGGGGGTGATCCTGCCACTTCGTGTGGCGGGCGTTCCCCCCGCCGCGCCTGACGGCCCTTGGGGCTGGTGTGACTTGACGGGCCGAAAGAAGCCCCGCCGCATGCACGGCAGGGCTTCTGCGGTTCAGGCAGTGGTGGTTGGGGTCCAGGTCCAGGGGTCGCCGTCGGCGCCAGCGCGGGCGGCGGCGTCTCCGAGGCGCATCGCCCAGGCGGCGACCTTGGGGCGGGTGTAGCGGCTGCGGGCGATGCGGTGAAGCAGACCCGCCATCACCACGGCCTGGTCGGCAGGGACTTCCTGCTCGCCCTCGCCCGCGCGCTTCAGCAGCTGCATGAGCGGGCGCCGGTCGTTGTACGAGGCGACGCCCTGGGCGTAGTCGGCGACCTGCTGGAGTGCCTTGAGGTCGTACTGGTCATGGCCGAAGAAGTCGGCACCGTGGGAGACGACAACGTGCGTGCTCATCGGCGGGCCCCCTGGGCTGCGTCGCGGATGAGGGCGAGGACCTGGTCGCGGGTGCGGTCGGGGGCGTCGTTCCACTGGTGGTAGGGCTGGCTGATGCCGCGGGCGGCGAGGACGCCCTGGAGGTGACCGGCGGCGGCCGTCACGGTGTGGTCGTCGCCGTAGCCGAGGCGGTAGAGGACGGCCTGGGCTCCGAGGATGCAGCGGCGTCCGGTACGGCTGCGGTAGGTGCCCTGGGTCCAGCCGTACCGCTCGATCACGAGGGCGGTCAGTTCCAGGTGTTCGGCCGGGGTGACGGTGCGGCCGTAGCCGCCATGGAGCTGGCGCACGAGGGGGACAGAGAGCACCCAGTCCGGCAGGAGCCGCAGCAGCCGCGGGGGTTCGGTGAACGCGGGCGCCGGCGCCGTGGCGGCGGCCGGGGTGCCGAGCGCCTCGGAGATCAGTTCGGCCGTCGTCTTGGTGACGAGGGGGTGGGCGGTGGTGCGGACCCGGGCGGCGAGGTAGTGCTCGATCTCGGCGACCAGGAGGTCGGCGGACAGCTCCAGATCGGGCGCTTCGGGGGTGGTGGCGACGGTCATGATGCCGACTCCTCAGAGGGTCGCTATGTACTGGTTCGGTCTAGTACGTGATCCCGGACAGGGCGCGGACGGCCGCGCGTTGTCGCAGGTCAGCGAGGTGGGGTTCCCGGACGACTGGGGGCCGGACCCGGACGCGGAGTGTCCAGGAGTCGGGTCCGCGGTCCGGGTCGGACTCCGCCCGGCACCCACTCAAAGCGGGGCATATCCGGGCAGGGGTCCGGGGGTTGTCCGGGTGGGTATCAGGCGGTAAGCCCGAATCGGTCGGCGATCGTGGCCGTGATCCGGGCCAGCGGGTAGCCCGCCACGCGGCTGCCCTCCCAGGCCCTCTTGGTCTTGTCTGCCTCGGTCCGCACCACCAGGGCGCCGAGCCGTTCGGCGGTCACGGCGTCGTGGCCGGCCGACCGCAATTCCTCCAGCAGGACGGAGCCGGGCAGCCAGTCGACGGTGAGCGCGTCGACGTCGGCGTCGGGCTTGCCCGCGGCGCGGGCCTTGTCCTTCGCGTCCTGCTCCCAGGCGGCGAACACGTCGACCAGAGCGGCCAGGACCACGGCGTCGTCGCCGCCCTTCTCCCGGAGCTGGTCGGCCAGCGAGAGCGGGGCGCGGGGCAGGGTCCCGGCCTTGCGCCGGTGGTCGGTCGCCCTCTCCAGCAGCTCGTTGACCTGGTCGTCGTCGTAGTAGTCGGCGCGGACCATCACGGGGTTCTGGCCCTCGGCCCACAGAAGGCCGGCGCCTCGCATCTCGGCCTGGATGGTCTTCGCGGAGTAGCCGGACGCGGCGGCGCCCTTGCCCAGGATCGTGTCGGACGCCTCGGGTGTGGTGCAGCGCAGCGCCCAGCGGATGGACAGCAGGTCCCGCAGGCTGGTGTCGACCACGTCGGAGCCGGGCTTCTGGGTGGCGCAGAAGGTGATGATCCCGGCCGCGCGACCACGGCTGACGAGGTTCCGCAGCAGCTTGGTGATCTTCTTCCCGTACTCGTCGTCGGTCGTGTAGAACATCAGCTCATCCACCCAGATGAGCTTCTGCCGCAGCTCCGGGTGACGGTTCGCCAGGTCCTCAGTGACCTTGCGCTTGCCGAGCTTCTTCAGCAGCGCGTAGCGGCGCTTCATGTCGGCGACCTGGTCCAGGAGCAGCTCGTGGAACGCCTCCGGGTCGGCGTCGCCCTCGAAGCACTCGCAGAGGTGCTCGAACGGTTCCAGGTCGCCGCCGCCCTTGCCGTCTGCCAGCACGAGAATCACCCGCGGGTCCAGGGCCGCCGCCAGCAGAATGACGTTGCCTGACGCAGACTTGCCCGCGCCCGGCTCGCCGCCGATCAGCCCGGAGCGCTCCACCACGCTGATGGAGATGGCCAGTCCGCGGACGTCCGGGCCGATCGCGATCGGACCCCAGAAGTTCGCGGCGGCTTCCAGCGCGAGCAGCGGCCCGGCGGACGCCTTCTCCGTGAACGGGAGCTCCCGCGAGACGTACAGCTCCACCCGTCCGGAGCGGCCCCGCTTGGTGACGGAGACCTGGGCTTCTTCGACGCCGAACGCGGCGGCCAGTTCGTCGGTCGCGCGGACTGCCCGCTTGGCCGGGACGCCGGGGGGCAGGTCGACCACCGCCGACCAGGCGCCTCGGGTGTCCAGCATCGGCATCTGCACCACGCGCAGCGTCTCCTCGCTGCCGATGACCTTCGCCGCGCGGAAGCACTGGTCGAGCATCGGCGCGGTCATCACGTCGCCGTCGCCGAGGGAGCGCCAGTCCGTGGACCAGTCGGCGTCATCGGTGTAGGGCTTGCGTCCGGCGAACGCGCCGCCCGCGAACGTGGCCAGGGCGCCGGCCGCCGCGCCGAGCCAGCCGGTCATCACGTAGCCGCCGCCGATCGCGGCCAGCGGCGGGCCGTAGACGACACCTGCGCGCAGGTTGCGGGCGCGGTTGCGGTCCTTGCGCGCCTTCTTGTGCAGGAGCACCGCCTCCTCGGCAATCTTGGTCGCCTTCTCCGACGCCTTGAGGGCGAGTTCCTTCTTCGAGCCCATCAGGGCCGGGGTGTAGCGGGCGGTGCGGGCGGCGGCGCGGGCCTGCCGGGTGGCGGTGTGGGCGGCGTGGGCGGCGCTCTGCACGCGGACGCCCTCGAAGCCGACGACCCACTCGTGCATGCGCCGGGTCCCCCGACCGAACTGGGCCACGTGGCCCTGGGCGGTCTTCTGCCGGCGGACCCAGCGGCGGGCGGCCCGGCGGCGGGCACGGTAGGTGACACCGGCGAACGCGGCCCATCCCTCGGGCGACTTCATCCAGGCCGGGATGAGCGGCGCGTCGTCGAACGCGTCGAGGTCCACGACCTTCTCAACCGCGGCCGCGGGGGCGGCCGGGGTGGCGTCGGCCAGGACGCGGCGCGCGGAGTCGAGGACGACGGTGTCGGCGGCCGGGTCGACCGCGGGGACGTCGTCGGCAACGGACGCGGCCCCGCCGGCGGGGACGTCGGTCTTGGACCAGTCCCAGGCGTGGGGCAGGTAGCTGACGGTCCCGCCCTCGGGGCGGGCGGTGGGCTCTTCGGTGAGGTGCTCGGTCATGCTGTGCGTGCCTCCTGGTGAGGTGCGGGGCCCGGCCGGTTGCTGGCAGGCGTGGGCACGGGCCCCGCGTGATCGGTGGTGGGTCAGGCGACGTGCAGCTTGCGTTCGGCGATGACGCGGTCACGGAGCTTCAGCGCGTCCTCGCGGCGGATCTGGAGCTTCTTCGCGAGGCCCGCAGCGGAGATCTGCTTGCCTTCCGCGACGAGTTCGGCGGCGGCGGCCAGGGCGTCCGGCATGAGCGCGTCCAGCTCCTCATCGGAGCGGCCG
>NZ_BAAJXA010000086.1:0-12312 GCF_057537855.1 Streptomyces diversicolor | reverse complement strand
CCCCCATGTCCCGCACGCTCCACCTCGCCCTGCACCCGTACGGTGTCGGCGGCCCCGCCCAGCACGGTCTGTGGAAGGACCCGCGCATCGCGAAGAACATCAGCACCGACATCCGCTACTACATCCGGCAGGCGCAGGCAGCCGAACACGCCCTCTTCGACGCCCTGTTCACGGCCGACAGCCAGTTCGTCAGCGCCGGCTTCCCGTCGCACTACCTCAACCGGCTGGAACCGCTGACCATGCTGTCGGCCGTCGCCACCCACACCCGGCACCTCGGCCTGGTCGCCACGGCGAGTTCGACGTACAACTCGCCCTTCAACCTCGCGCGCCGGTTCGCCTCCCTGGACCACATCAGCGGGGGCCGCGCCGGCTGGAACGTCGTCACGGGCGTCGACAGCGGGACCTCCCGCAACTTCGGGCTTGACGAGCACCTCGACTACACCACCCGTTACCACCGCGCCCTGGAGTGTGTCGAGGTCGCCCGCGGCCTGTGGGACTCCTACGAGGACGACGCCTTCCCGGCCGACGTGGAGCGCGACATCTTCCTCGACCCGTCCAAGCTGCACCAACTCAACCACGAGGGCGAGCACTTCAAGGTGGCGGGCCCGCTCAACATCTCGCGCTCCCCGCAGGGTCAGCCGGTCATCTTCCAGGCCGGAGTGTCCGAGGAGGGCCGCGACCTGGCCGCCCGGGTCGCCGAGGGCATCTACGCGCCGGGCGACACCTCACTGGAGCAGGCCCAGGAGTACTACGCGGACGTCAAGAGGCGCGCCGCGTCCTACGGCCGCAATCCCGAGCACATCAAGATCCTCATCCATGGCGATCCCATCGTCGCCGCCACCGACGAAGCCGCCCTGCGCCGCGAGCGGGAGATCTTCGAGGAGGACCACGACTTCGACCGCAGCCTTGCCCTCCTGGGCCGCTCCTTCGGCGCCTACGACTTCAGCACGCACGACCTGGACGCCCCGTTCCCGGACGTCGCCCACCTCGCCGAGAAGGGCGGCCGCACCGGCGCTGTCAAGCTCATCGCCCGCGCCAAGGCCCAGAACCTCACCCTGCGTCAGGTTGTGGAAACCGTCTCGGAGCTCCGCCGTTCGCCGTTCGTCGGCGCGCCGCGGACGGTGGCCGACGCCATCGAGCGGTGGTTCGACGCCAAGGCATTCGACGGGATCATCCTCGCCTTCCGCGTCGAGGACGAGCTCAACCTGTTCGTGGACGGCGTCGTCCCGATCCTGCAGAAGCGAGGCCTGTTCCGCACCGAGTACACGGCGGACACCCTGCGCGGCAACCTCGGCCTGCCCGTCCCCGCCAACCGCTGGACCACGGGTACCTGAGCCAAGCGGGCCCCGGTGAACCTCCCTCTCTGTCAAGTTCAGCGTGTTGGCCTGTCGGCGCTGTTGAAGGCGCCGGCGCACACGTGGTCACTCGTACCCGGAGCAGATGCACCGGACCGTCGATGCAGGCGACACCCCCCCGTGATTCCGTGGAGCCGGGGCCATCATGTGCTGGTGGCGATCCGCCCGTGCTGAATGACTGCTCTTACTCGCGCGGTGGCGGTGATGTCGTCGAGTGGTTTTCCGTCGAGGGCAATGAAATCGGCTGTCATGCCGGGGCTGAGGCGGCCGCGCGTGGTGGTGAGGTTGAGGGCGCAGGCTCCGGTGACGGTGGCGGCCCGAAGCGCTTCGGCCGGGGAGAGGCCCGCGTCGACCAGGAGCTTGAGTTCGGTGGCGAGGGCGCCGTGTGGTTGCCCCGGGACCCCGGCGTCGGTCCCGGCGGCGATGGCCACATTGTGTTGCAGCGCAAGGTGTACGGCGTGGCGGGCGCGTTCGTAGGTCTCGTGTGCGGTGGCACGCATCTGGCTGCTGAAGCCGAGCTCGTCGGCCTTGGTCGTATACGAGTGGTAGGTCGACAGGGTGGGCACGAAGATCGTGCCGCTCAAGGCCATTTTCTCGGCTTGATCGGGTTCGAGATGAGCGCCGTGCTCGACGGTGTCGACGCCGGCGGCGAGCGCGTTGGTGATGGCGGCGGCCCCGTAGGCGTGAGCGGCGATCGTCTTCCCGGCACGGTGCGCTGCACGCGCTCCTGCGCGCAGTTCCTCGATCTCGAACTGGGGGACGCGAGGATCCTCGTCCATCCCGAACAGCCCCTCTGACGCCATGATCTTGATGACGCCCGCGCCGGCGGAGAGTTCGGTGCGGACCGCTTTCGTCACCGCCCATGGGCCGTCGGCCTGGACGCCGAGGTAGTGTGCGTGGCCGCCGGTCATCGCGATGAGGTTGCCGCTGGCGACGATTTCGGGTGCGGTGATGATGCCCAGACGCCCGGCGGCCGCGAGATGGAGTGCGGTACCGCGTCGTGAACCGAGGTCCCGGACCGCCATGACACCGGCCCGTAGGTGCGCGGCTGCGTTGGCGACGCCACGCAGCAGGGACAATTCGTCGCTCTCCTGGTTACTGATCTCGTTGGGTACCGCGAGGCCACTCCAGGTGAGATGGACATGGGAGTCGATCAGACCCGGTACGACGGTGTACGGGCGCAGGTCGTGGACTTCGCCGCTGTTCCCGGTCGTGCTGTCGAGGCCGACGATCAGTCCATCGTCGGTGTGGATGACCACCTCGTCCGTTGTGGTGCCGGCGACGACATCGACGATGCCGCCCGCGATGAAGCTGACCGTACTCATGAGGCGCTTACCCCCGCGGTCTCGGGCACCTGCTGTTCCGGCTCGAGACGCCCCGAGGTGAGCAGCAGTGTGCGGTCGGCGATATCGGTGAGTATCCGTGTGCGTTGCTCGGCGAGAAGGATGGCGACTCCCCACTCCTGCTGAACGGTGCGTAGGTGTCTGAAGGTGTTGCGGGTGATGATCGGTGCGAGTCCGAGTGAGGGCTCGTCGAGCATGAGGATGCGTGGACGTGCCATGAGTGCGCGGCCGATGGCGAGCATCTGCTGTTCGCCGCCGCTGAGGGTTCCGGCGCGTTGTGCGGCGCGTTCCTGAAGCCGGGGGAACAGGGTGAGGACTCGTTCCATCGTGTCCTTGCGCTGTCGCCGAGACAGGGTGGTTGCCCCCACGGTGAGGTTGTCGAGGACGCTGAGGGAGGCGAACACACGGCGTCCTTCGGGGACGTGTCCCAGGCCGGATCGAGCGATCTGGTCCGGGCGGGCACGGGCCGGGTCGTGGCCGAGAATCGAGACACGGCCGCGGTGATGTGGGATCAGGCCGCTGATCGTGCGCAGCAGAGTGGTTTTGCCGGCGCCGTTGTTGCCCACGATCGCGACGAACTCTCCTGCGGTGACGGACAGATTCAGGTCCGTCAGAACCTGGCGGGTGCCTCGGCGTACTGAGAGGCCGTCGATATCAAGCAATGGGTTCTCCGAGGTAGGTGGCTCGTACCGCGGGTTGTGCCTGGACGTCGAGGCTGTTGCCCTCGGCCAGGATGCGTCCGTCGGAGAAGACGATGACGCGATCGGTGAGCCGGTCGATGATCTCCATGATGTGTTCCACGACGATCAGGGCCAGTCCCGTGCCACGCAGGTCGGCAAGCACTCTCAGGATTTGGGACCACTCGTGGTCGGCCAGCCCGGACATCATCTCGTCGAGCATGAGCAGACGGGGCTCGTTGGCCAGGGCGCGGGCGATCGCGACGAGCTTTTGGTGCCCGAGGGACAGGGCGGCCACGGGGCTCGCGGCGAGGTGGGCCAATCCGACGTGTTCAAGAAGCTGCTCTGCCCGCAGCCGGGCGGTCCGGCGGGAGCGATGTCGGGTGGCCGCGGTAACGGTCACGTTTTCAAGGGCGCTCAGCGACTTGAACAGCTGCACGTGCTGGAAGGTGCGGCTGATCCCGAGCTGGGCGATGCGGTGGCTGGCCAGACCCTGAATCGGTCGGCCGTCGAAGATGATCGTGCCGGCGGTGGGGCGGACGGTTCCGGCGATGGCTCCGAAGGCCGTGCTTTTGCCGGCGCCGTTCGGGCCGATCAGCCCGAGGAATTCGCCGCGGTGCACATCGAAGCTTACGCCGTCGAGGGCTCGGAGGCCGTCGTACTGGACGACAAGATCGCGGACCTCAAGGAGCGGTTGTCCGGTCATGTCAGGCTGTTCCTTGCGGGTTGGGCCGTTCGCTTCGAGGTGCCCAGGCGTTGGCCGAGGTGCCGGAGGCCGGACCGGAGCAGGTGGACGAGTCCCTTGGGCTCGATGGTCTGCAGTGCCAGGACGAGCACTCCGAACACGATGAGTCCGAGCCCTGCGGGGACTCCGGAGAATGCCGGGTTGAGGGCTTGCTGCACCGAGATGAGCACGAAGGCGCCGAGAACGGGCCCCCACAATGTGCCGAGTCCGCCGAACAGTGCGGGCATGGCGATCGCCACAGCGGTCATTGAGCCGAAGGCGCTTGCCGGGTCGATGTACGCGGTGTACTGCATGTAAGCGACGCCGACAAGGCTGGTCAACGCGGCGCTCACCAGCAGTGAGACGGTTCGGAGCCGGGCCACGCCAATCCCGGACGCGGCTGCCGCGGCGGGATCGTCGCGCACCGCGCGCAGCCGTAGGCCGAAGTTGCTGCGCGTCACCGCGGCGAAGAACGCGAGGAAGGCGGTGAGCAGGATGAGCGCGACGTAGTAGTGCCCGAGCGGATTCCCGAACCGCAGTTCTGCTGGTGCCGGCGGGCCGACTGTGAGGGAGACGCCCGCGGCGCCGCCGGTGACGTCACTGGCCCAGGTCGCAATGGATTCGAGGGCGAGTGTGGCGACAAAGCTGACCAGCACGAAGTACACCCCGCCGAGTCGCACAGAAGGCAGGGCGAGGGCGAGGGCGGCCACGACGGCGAGGGTCAGCGCGACCGGGACTGCGGCCCACACGTTCCAGCCGAGGTCCTGCCGGAGCAGCGCAGTGGCATAGGCGCCGAGCCCGAAGAAGATCGAGTGCCCGAACGACAGTTGGCCACCGAGGCCGGCAGTGAGGTTGAACGCGCCGGCAGCGGCCGCGTAGAGCAGCGCGACTATGGCGATGGCGAGGATGCCGCTGTTGGGGATGAGCCAGAACGGGAGGGATCCGATCGCCATGATGAAGCCAGCGATCTGTGTCGCGGGGGATTTGAGCAGGCCAGTCATGCGAGTCCCTTCAGCCCGAAGAGTCCGTGGGGTCGCACCAGCAGGACGGCGATGAACACGACGTAGACGCCCAGGTTGGCGATTTCCGGGGACAGGTAGGTGGCGGTGATCTGCTGGGTGATGCCGATCAGGGGCGCGGCGACCACTGCACCGAGGACATTGCGCATCCCGCCGAGGACGACCGCGACGAACGCGATCGTCATGAAGGACAGGCCGGAGGCCGGTGCGGCGGGGAAGTAGCTGCTGATCACGCTTCCGGCGAAACCGGTCAGCCCAAGCCCTGCCGCGAACACGAGGGGAAGCAGGCGTCCCGAACGGATGCCGAGCAGGGTGACGACCTCTTGGTCATCGACCATTGCGCTGATGACCCGCCCCAACGGTGTGGACCGCAGAGTGATCAGCAGTAGCCCGAGAACGGTCACGGCCAGGCAGAACGCGATGAGCTGGGCGCGGTCGATATCGAAGGGTCCGAACATGAGGACCTGACCCGCTCCCGGGGTCGTGCGCTGGTCGGGCCCGAACCCCAGCAGCAGCGCGTTTTGGATCACGATGCCCAGGGCGAAGGTAACGGCGAGTTGGGGCACATGGCGTGAGTCGCTGGTGTCCTGCGGGCGGTCGACCACTCGGCGCAGCGAGGCCGTGTAGATCAGGAGTCCGAACAGGGCCACCACGATCGCGGCCACGGGGGCGGACAGAATAGGACCTATGCCGACCCCTCCGAGGACTACCGCGACGTACATTCCCACCGTGACGAAGTCGCCGTGGGCGAAGTCAACGATGTTGGTGACACCGAAACTGAGGGCCAAACCGGCGCTGACCAGGCTGTACACACCGCCGAGGAGCAGGCCGCTCAGCACCGTCTGAACGAAAATGGTCATCGTCGCCCCTCAGCCGGTCGGGGTGACCGTGGCTACCGAAGCCGGCCAGACGGTGCGCGGCCGGCCGTTCTGCCACTGGATCATGATCGGCACGACCGCGGAGTTGGAGCCGGCGGCGTTGAATTCGACCCGTCCGGGCGGCATCGACGAGGCGGGCCCGCTGGTCGCCGGTGTGGCGCGCAGCGCCTTGGCGATTGCTGCGGGGGCGCTGCTGCGGGCGTTCTCCATCGCCGCGGCGACCAAGTGCACCGCGACCCACGACTCTCCGGCCTCGTTCGGCATGAACGGCTCGTGGTACTGCGAGCGGTAGTGGGCCGTGGCTTGCTCGACGCCGGGCAGCTTGAGATCGTCGCTCCACGAGGAGATGGCGAGGATACCGTTCGCCCGGTCCCCGAGGCCCTCCTTGAGCCCCTTGCCGAGGAAGCCTGTTCCGCCGCTGCCGACGATCGGCGTCGTGATGCCGCGGTTGCGCAGGTTCTTCACGATCAAGGTGAGGTCGCCGACGGAACCGGCCCCGAAGATGACGTCCGGCTTGGCCGCGGCGAGCGAGGTGACAATGGCTGAGGCATCGGTCAAACCGGGCGAGTAGGCCTCGAACGCGGCCACCGACAGACCGCGCTTTTCCGCCTCGGCCCGCAAGGCGTCCGACTGGGCCTTCGACGCTGCGTCGTTCGAGGTGAAGATCGCGACCTTGGTCGGCGCTGGGCCGCGAGAGGCGGCGACATCGAGATAGGCCTGCAGGGCAGCGGGGCCCGTGGCACTGGTGTTCGCCGGGATCTTGAATGTGTACTGGTATTTACGCGTGACCAACTGATCGATCAGCGACTGCGTCACGAACGGCACCTTCGACTGCTCGGCGACCGTCGAGGCGGTCAGCGACATACTGCTCAGGAAGCTCCCCACCACGGCACTGACATGGTCGGTGTCGATCAGTTTCGTGGTGGCGGTCCGAGCCTGGCTCGGATCGGTCGAGCCCGTGTCCGCTGACACGATCTCCAGTCGCGCTCCCCCGAGGGCTTTGATGCCGCCACTTGCGTTGATCTCCTTGACGGCCACCTCCATGCCGCGCAACGCGTTGCGGCCGTTCTCCGCCCACGTCCCGGTGAGGGGGTAAGGGGCGCCGATCTTGATGATGCCACCGGGGGACGTGGTGGCGTTCTGGTCTTTGAGGGCAACACCCGGTCCACAGGCCGCGCAGACCAGTGCGATCAGCGCGGCCAACAGGACCGGGATGCCACGGCGGCCGGAGATGGCCATGAGTGTCTCACCTTTCGGTCGGACGAATGTCAGTTCGATAGAGGCGTGCGGTGCGGGTTCCGAAACCCATTGATCGGCAGACCAGGGTCAGAAGACGCGTTTCAATTCCGTGGTACGGCCGCCTTCGATGGTCAGGACCACGGCGCCGAGCGTCATCGGGCCGGTGGCAAGCTCATAGCGGGGCAGCGTCGCCGGATCGTCCCCCTGCAGGCTGGCGACCCAGTGGAGCGGATCGATCCCGGTGACACCGCCCAGGCGTCCGGTCATGCCGACGTCCGTGACCAATGCGGTGCCGCCCGGCAGCCGATGCAGGTGATGAGTGGCCTCATGGGTATGGGTCCCAAGGACAGCGGCGGCGGCGCCGTCCACGGCGTGGGCGAATGCCTGCTTCTCGCTGACGACGAGCCCGTGAAGGTCCACGAGCACCGCCCCGGACTTGTGCGCGGCGCGCCATGCGGGCCAAAGCGGCTGAACGCCGTCGGGGGAGGCGAGCCACCGCTGGAACAACGGCTTCGGCTCGACGACCGCCGAGCGACTCATGAGGTTCAGCACGGTCAGTTGCTCGCCGTGAACGTCGATCGTGATGCCGCCCCGGCCTGGGACTCCATCAGGCATGTTGGCCGGCCGGACGACCCTGGGGTGGGCAAGGGCGGCCTCCACCGCCTTCATCTCTCCGTCCCACGCATGGTTACCGCTCGTGATCACGTCGACCCCGGCGTCGCACAGCCGGTCGGCCAGCGCCCTGGTCATGCCGAAGCCGGTGCGGATCTGAGGACCGCTCTGCTCGGCGTTCTCCGCGTTCACGACGACCGCGTCGGCTCCCACCTCCGCACGCAGCGAGGGCATCCGTTCGACCACGTAATCGGCTGCCTCTGGACCGACGACATCGCCCAGGAACAACACCTTCACCTGACACCTCCTGATCGCTTTGATGGTTCTGCCTGGTCAGTTATACTTGTGTAGAGGTCTAAATGAGATGAGCGAGCGTCGAAGGCCAGGTGAACAGATGACCAACGAGCGCCCGCGAGCCGGTGCTCCCCGGACACTGACCGCAGGAAGGGAAGGAGGCATGCCAAAATGACAGCCGTGGCAGGCGAGCGGGTGGACGACGGTGGGCGGCGGCCGATCACCCCGCTCCCGCGGGGGGCGGGCATGGCACTGTGGGATGCCATCCGCGCTGATCTGCTCGATCGGATCAAACGCTCGGAGTTCGCCACCGGAGAGCAGTTGCCCAGCGAGACATCCCTGGCGGACAGTTACGGTGTCAACCGGATGACAGTCCGCCGGGCGCTCGCTGAGCTCGCTCGCGCTGGAGCGGTACGCACGGAGCACGGTGTGGGCACCTTCGTCGCACCGCAGCCCATCCGACACCGCATCGACGACGGCAATATCAGCCTGCTTGAGTCCATGAGGTCGCGTGGTCACGCCGTTCGCCAAGAACTCCAGCGGGTGATCCGGCATCCCGATCCCGCGTCAACCGGCGGCCAGGGCGTACCGGAGCTGGCTCAGTCGGCCGGAGTGGGGCTGAGCGCACCGAGCGAGTTGTGGACCTTCCCTGCCTTCCCTGGGCCCCTGGTCGAGTACCGCTACACGCTGCTCCTCGAAGAGGTTCCCTGGTGCAGGTCGTTCGCGGTGCTGCCCAGTCAACTGGTTCCCGATGGCTGGGATCGTGACAGGAGTGTCTTCACCGCCGTGGCTGACGCTCACGACCTGGAGTTGCGTCGAGACGATCGCCGCTTCTCCGCGCTTGCTGCCGACGCGCGGGACGCCGCGCTGCTCGACATTGCAGTCGGAGCCCCGTTGCTGCTGCTGAGCGGTACCAACGTCGATCAGTACGGCCGGATCATCGCGTATATCGTCCACCGTATCCGCGGTGACCTGGCCGAATACGCCCTGCACGTCCCACGCTGAAGTTCCGGACACTCTCTCGACGGGCCATCCTGACCCGACTTCAACTCCCTATTGCAGGAGTATTTCCGCATGTCTTCTTCTGTGTCATCTTCTTCTGTGTCATCCAGATCCTCAACCGTCACAGTAAACGGCAACGTTTATGGCGTCCCCCGTCGTCCGACTGTCGTCGTGACCATCGACGGATGCGCCGTGGACTACCTGACTGCGGCACTGAACGCCGGCTGCATGCCGAATCTGCGCGCTCTCCTGGACGGCGGAGCCTTTTTCGTGGACGCCCTGTCGGAGATGCCGAGCTTCACCAATCCCAACAACGTTTCCATTGTCACGGGGGTCGCTCCTGCGCACCACGGCATCATCGGAAACTACTACCGCGACCGTGACGGTCAAGAACGCCAGCTCACCGAGCCGAGCGACCTCCGTGTCACCACGATCCACGCAGCACTGCAGCAGATCGGGGTGCCCGTCCTCGTCGTCACTGCGAAGGAGAAACTCCGCCGGCTGCTCGGTGTCGGTGGCGTCCCCGCGGTGAGCGTGGAACAAGCCGCTTCCCATCTGATCTCCCCGTTCGGCGAGGGCACCGCGGCCGACCTCGTTGGCCGACCCGCCCCGCACATCTACGACTGGGATGCGAGCATCTACGCCCTCGACATCGGGCTGGCGGCCCACCGCCAAGCAGGTCCTATCGGCCTGCTCTATGTCTCCTTCACCGATTATGTCCAGCACCGCGAGCCCCCGGGTTCACCGCTGGCCAACAGGTTCTATGCCGCCTTCGACGAGCGGCTCGCTCAATACCTTGACGCCGGCTATGTCGTTGGCATTACGGCCGACCATGGGATGAACTCCAAGCATCACGCGAACGGGGCCCCCCGAGTTCTCCTGCTCGAAGACATCCTTCGCGACGCCGGGATTTCTGGCCATGCAGTACTCCCCATCACCGATCCCTACACTGCCCACCACGGCGCACTGGGATCCTTCGCCTGGATATACACCGAGCCCGGCAACCGTGCACGCGTCATCGAACTGCTCGGCAACACCGCAGGTATTACCGAGGTCTACACCGGTAGTGAAGCAGCTACCGCGTTCGAACTGCCTGACGATCTCACCGGAGACATCGCCATAGCCGCTGATCGGCACACAGTTCTCGGAAGATCATCCGCCTTCCACAGCCAGGCTGAGCCGCCCAGACACCTCCGCTCGCACGGCGGCAGATACGAGCAGCTGATCCCTTTGATCGTCAGCGAGAAGCCCTCGGATGCCTATCTTCACAGCCGGCGCGGCCGCCCGCACCGCAACCGGTACATTCACGACGTGCTGCTCAACGGTTGCCAGTCGGACCCGGGTCAGGAGTTCGTCCCGGCATGATTGTCCGGAACGGGCTCACTTCGGTGATGGCTTCGGAGCCGTAGCCCTTGTCGCCCAGGACGTGGGAGGGCCGCACCCGGGGCCGTCCCGGGCCGATGCGCGGCACCCGTATCGCTTCCAGCACGGCGGTGAACTGGGTGCAGTCGTTGATGTCACCGCCCGTGACGGTGAATGCGAGCGGGCGGCCAAAGGCATCGCAAGCGTGATGAAACTTGCTGATCAGGCCGCCTCGGGAGCGTCCAAGACCGGGGCTGCGGAGCCGCCCTTTCGGGCCCCGGCGGCGTGCTGGTGGGCGCGGACGATGGTGGAGTCGACCACACCAACCAGTTGACCTCACCGCCCGCGCCCGCCCGCGCCTGTGCTTCCCGGAGCGTCCGATCGAAGGTGCCGTCCCTGGCCCATCGGCGGAAGCGGGTGTGCAGCGTGGCCCACGGTCCGTACCGCTCGCGCATATCCCGCCAGGCTGTCCGGTGCGGAACTTCCCCACGATCCCGTTGAGGACCCTTCGGTCGTCCAACCTCTTCCGCCCCTGCAGGGACGCGGGCAGCAGCGGCCGGACGAACTCCCACTCGGCATCGGGCAGTTCATGGCGACGTATCACCCAACCATGATCCACCAACCGAGATCACGCCGATGGTGACCTCACGCCTACGGCAGCAGCGGTTTCACCGACTGGCCCGTGCCCGGCGAGATAGAGCTTCATGGCGCACTGATCCTCCGCCTCGATGAACACCTGCTGCTCCCAATGAGCACTGAGACGGTGCGCGACATCAACCAGTCGGCGGCGTTCCTCCGGCGAGTATGCGGGGAACCGGACCCAACCCCGTTCGGCGATGGCCTTGCCCAGATCGTTGAACAACGCTGCCCGCGCGCGCTGCTCTTCCTCCTCGGTGAGTGGCGTGGAGTCGCCTTCAGCAGGCTGCAACCGGACGTTGTACAGGTCTCGGATCATCAGCTACTCGCAATTCGTCGGGTCTGTTCCGGAGAGACTATCGGCGCAGCCAGTGGCCACAACTGCCGCCTCGGCGCCGTGCAGGCCGGTGAAGAGACCAGTTCGTGTCAGATTGGCTCTGGCCAGTAGCGGCGAGGCTTGGAAGCATGTCTTACGGCGCAGCGCCATCAAGCTGGTGCATGGCGTTGTCCGGCGGAGGTGAACCCTCACCCTGCTCGGGGTCGCGGGCGCCCCCGCCCGACGCACCAGCCCTCGGACGGACGGTCGGTGAGCAGTGAGTGCGGGGAGTCCATCGGTGAAGGGCCGCCTTTTTGTCGGACTGCAGCCACCGCAACACCTGCGGACCCGAATACGGCAGGATCTCGCGGCCTTGGACGCCAGCCCGGAATCGGCTTGGGTCGGCGCCGATCACCTCCACGTGACCCTGCGGTTCTTGGGCACTGTTTCAGTCGACTCCGTGGACATCGGCACGCTCAAGGCGGCCTTCGCCGGGGCCACCGCACGCACGGTGAGTTTTGGCCCGGCACTGATGCTTCTCGGAGAGCGTGCGCTGGTTGCCCCGGTCGACGGGGTGGATGATCTGGCGGCGCTGGCCCGTGCTTCTGTGGCCAAGGCCGCGGACGTGACCGAATGGGATCCGTTCCATGGCCACATGACGGTTTCCCTGCCGAGCACGGCTGAGGAACGGGACTGGTCACAGGCGGTGGTCGGGAGCGCGTTGACGGGCGGTTGGCCGGTCGACGAGGTGTGTCTCTTCCTGAGCGACAACGGCTACCAGGTGCTGGAACGTTTTCCGCTAGTAGACTGTCGCGGCTTAGTTTTGCTGTGTGGTTGGGTAGAGGTGGCGTAGTT
>NZ_BAAJXA010000085.1:0-15433 GCF_057537855.1 Streptomyces diversicolor | reverse complement strand
CCGAGAGAGCGTGTCGGACCGCGAGGCGGTGTCGCATCCGCGCGCAGCAACGCGTACGGCCGCTGCTGCGCTGCTTGTTTCAGCAGCCGCACGCGCGGCCAGGTCCAGCCGCCGACCCTGTACTTGCTCACGACGGAATCCGTCGGCGATGCCCAAGGGGGTGTCTTCGTCCAATACGAGCTGAAGCAACTCGTCAAGGCGGCCGGCCGCGAAAAGGTGGTCGGCGACGTGCGCCGCCGCCTCTGGGTCAATCGCACGCGACGTCAGGAACATGTCCGCGAGTCGATGATGCGCGGTGACCACATCGGCGGAGTTCACACGGTCTCGGACATACGTCTCGAAGTCTTCATCGCGGAACTGAACCAGGTTGTCGACGACTTTGACTCCGGGTACGAGGCCTGCTGCGAACGCGGAGACGGCCGCCATGTCGACGTCAAGTGCGGCTGCCAGGGTGGTGACGTTCACGGGACGCGCGAGGGCAAGCATGAGCGCCAGCCACCGTTGCCCACCTGCGTCGGCGCCACTGACCTGCAGCGCAGAGCTGACCAGATCCTCAAACAACGGCTCGGGAGTGCGGGTGCATTCCTCCAACAGGGCTGTCGTGTCCAGCCCGTTCGCGTCGGCCTGTGCCAAGGCATAGAACTGCGAACGGGGATTCCCGCCGGTTCGTTCGTGAAATTCACCGGCCTCGGTGTCGGAGGCATTCGGCAGATGTCTCCTCAAATGCTCTGCCGATGTCGAGGCGTCAAAGGGGGAAATCGCGACAGCCGTAGTCGGACGTGCTCCGAGTGAGGGCACACGATGCGTTCGCGCGGTTAGAACGACCACGACACGATCTGGCAGCGGAAGCCGCGTGAGGCCCAATAGGAATCCACGGTCCCCCCGCTCCGCAGCAGCTACCGCGGCGTTGTCCGCCGCGTCCACCGCGACTACAAGCACCCCGCCGGGGTCGAGCGCTCCGGATGCCCGCTCCAAAGTCCGGTTGAACCGTCGCCACAAATCCTCTTCAACCGACGGAGGCTGGACGAGCATCGGAGTTCCGCACTGCAAAGACAGTTCGTTGACCACCTGCGTCACGAACCTACGAGGTGTGTGGCGTTCCTCCCCGGAACTGAGGTAGTCACCACCGCCATAGCAGTCGAAGAGAACAACCACGGACCCCGCGGGCAGGTGGTCTCCGAGCTGGCGCAGTGTTGTCGTCTTCCCGGCCCCAGCCTCGCCATGCGCGACAACAAGCTCACCCAAGTGCCCCAGTACCGTCTCGGCCACGACGCGAGCGCCAGGCGCGGGCAGAGGGTTGGGGACGTCTGGCAGCCGTGACGGTGCCGGGTAAAGGTCGATCAACGCAGGCGCGCCCAGTGCGACAAGGACGTCATCCAGAGCGATTCCGCTCCTGCTGGCCTCTGGAAGTGCTTGTCGTCGGACAAGGTCAAAGAGGCGCAGCGCGGAATCCGGGCCATGTCCAGGCGTGAGCTCACTCACCCCTGCGTGCACGGCGCGAGCCAGCGTGGCACGGTCCAACGAGCCCGTCTGAGACAGATCGAGTACCGCCAGAAACCGGCAAAATTCGCTGCTGTTCAGCCGGCTTCCCACCGCGACCGACAACTGCCGGATGACAGCCTCGTGCTCAGAAGACAGGGCCCTCAGAAGCCTCCCGCGCTGGACTTCTCCGGTCTGTGCTCGGACCCACTCCGCCGCTGCGCTGACGCTCGACAACAGGAGGGAATCACCGGGACAGTTGCTGACCAATGCGATCCGGGATTTAGCGACCGCGTCAGCCCCATGGTCGTCGCGCAGTCTCCTGTAGGCATCCGCAAGGTCGGCGACAACAGAGCGGGCAGGAGCGGCAGGACCGTTCTCCGGTCGACGCCTGCGCTGCTCACAAAGCCGCACCGCGGTCCAGGCCCGGTCAGGGTTACGAGTGCTGTACTTGAGCTGCGACATCACGAGAGCGCGCGCTCCCTGAACATCGCCCCCACCGTAGTACTCGGCAACGTCAACTGTTTCGTAGGCCTCGCCAGGGTCATCGACTTTGGCGAGCCCCTCCAAAGTGACGCGGCAAAGGTCGGAATCAGGACTCAGAAGCACGAGTGTTCGGCTGGCGGCCCACCAGAAGTGGAACTCATCTCCCGCGTTGGATTCTGGTGCCCCCACGCGCTTTCCTCCCATGCCAGCGACCTCGGCAAGCAGCGTAGAGGCACGATATCCCGCCACTCGCACCACAGCAGTGGACCCAGCAATCCAGGTCTCTCCGACGCGCGCTGCACGGTCCGCCAGACGACACCCGGGCACTTGATGCGGCGCTCAATACCCGCCCTCACCGGGGCGACATGCTCAACGCGAAAGGGCCGACTCCCCTTCCAGGGTGACCCGTGCCCATCCGCCACTCGAGCACCGCGCGTGTACCGGATGCGCAGTACCCACATGACCGCGCTCTACTCACTTCCGGACAATAACCCAAAGTCACACTTTGGCCGAGTTGCGCGGTAGCTGGAACCTGAAATGCCACCCAACCTGCGGTTTACAGGACTTGAGCCCCTGCGGCGCTTCGCGACGCAGGCCCCAACCGGCTGGATCCGCCCACTCGGTAATAGCTGATTCCGGTATGTGGCAAATACTTTCGATTGCCAACCTTCAAGCGATTAACCACCCTGATGGGTCGAATATGCCACCGAGCCCTGCGCGCCTCGCCGAGCAGGGCAAACGACCATGGGGGACGCGTTGGACATCATGCAGGTCGCGGGTGTGGGGGCCGCAGCTTTGGTCACCGAGATGGCCAAGAGCACGTGGGACTCCATGAGGGACGCAGTAGCCCGGCTCTTCCAACGGGGTGGGGAGGAAAGCGCCGCGCAGGAGCTGCGGCTGATCGACGCGGCGCGGCAACGGCTCGTCGGCAGCTCGGAGAGCGAGCGCGGATCGGTGGAGGACCGGCTGCGCAGCGAGCTGATGATCCAGCTGGCGGCGTTCCTGCAGAAGCATCCGGACGCGGCGCAGGATCTTCAGAACCTGGTCGACCAGGTCAAGGGAGCCAACGACGGGGACGCGGCGCGGACGAGCGTGCACCACGTCACCGAGAGCATGGTCGTCGTCTCCGCCGGCGACATCAACGCCTCGGGCGGCTTCCACTACCGCGCTCCGGAGCAGAGCCGGTGAGCGAGGAGACCTTTCCCGGGGCCATCCCTCCGCCACCGCCTCCGCCCGTCGCCTCGCCGATGCCCGGCCAGCAGGTGGAGATCCGCGACACCCGAAACTCGAAGATCATCGTGGCTGCGGGCTCCGTCACGATGACGAGCAAACCGCCACTGCCGGTCACCGACATCCCGAAGAGCGAACTCGACGCAGTACGCCAGGCGTGGGTGGACCTGAGCGTGCGAGACGCCAGGGTGCGAACGGCCGCCGACGCGCTCGAGCGGCTTACCGGGGGCGGGCCTCGGCTGGCCGTCGTCGCCGGCCCTCCGGGATACGGCAAACGTGCTGCCGGGATCAAGGCGTTGTGGGAGGTCTCGCAGGCGGAGGAGCGCTCCCGGGGCAAGGCGCTGGAGCTCAAGGCGATCGCACCGGACTGGGAAAGGCCCGGTTTCCCGGACATCGCCGAGATGCCCGATGAGCCGGGACGGTGCTAACTGCTGGACGTCGCTGCGGAGATCAGCTCCTGGCACAAGCCGGGCCTCGTCGCCCAGCAACTGGTGGCTTACGCCGAACAGTTGAAGTTCTCGGGCTCCTTCCTCGTCGTGATCGCCGACGAACACGGGTGGCCCGAGAGCGTGTCGGGAGCCGTCGCCAGCGTCGTCGCCCGCGCCACGGCCCGGCCATCCCCGCACCGCGTGGCCAGGGCACACCTGGAGTACCTGCACCGCCTGCCGGACAGGATCCGCTGGCTCGACACCGCGCCGGCGGTGGAAGGCTCGGCCCGCGAGGCGGGGCATCTACTGACCGACAGCAGCCGTCCCGACGATGCCGCCCGGCTGGCCGCTGAGTTCGCCAGCGCGGAGGACTCCACAGAGGGCCTGAAGAACGCCCTGAGCTCCTTCCGGGAGTGGCGAACCGACGTAAGAGACGTCTTCGCGAAGACCGAGGACAAGCCCGACGACCGTGCCCTGCTCATCTCCTCGCTGTTCCTCGACGGCATGGACGCGCTCACCATCCAGAACAGCGCCCGAACGCTGCTGGGCGATCAGCCGGAGACGAACGTCCGCGCCATCCTGACCGGGCCCGATCTGACTACCCGGCTGATGAAGATGGGCGCTGAGGTCAACGGGCGGACGGTCTCTCTCGACCACAAATCTGGATACGCCCGTGCCGTCCTGCTCCACCTGTGGCAGCAGCGGGCCGACATCCACCCTCATCTGTTGCAGTGGCTGGACACCATCACCGCGCCCAAGGGGCCGGGGGCCGATCGGCTGGCCGCGATCGGCGACCTTCTGGTCGAACTGGCCGTCGCGGAGAACGACATCCGCGTCGTCAAGCAGATCCACGCCTGGATCGACAAGGGCACCGACAGCACCGAGCACCGCGAGTTGATCGCCCGTGTCCTGACCGTCGCCGCCGAGGCGGACACCCTGGGAGTCCAGGTCCGTGCTCTGCTGCTGGACTCAGCCCAGGACGAATCGGAGGCCGTCGCGACCGTGGTTGCGCTGGTCTGCCGGGGCGAGTTCGCCGAGCACTACCCGCGTCAGGCTCTTGTCCGCCTGCGGCACATCCTCGACCGGCCCGAGACGGACGAGGCCGTACAGACAGCGCAGGCAGCGCTGCGGGACATCGCCGCACGCGACGGCCAACTGCCACGGGTGTGGAGCACAGTCATCAAATGGGCCACGGAGAAGAAAACCCTGGCGGGATACCGGGCCTTCTTGTCGCTGCTGGATCCACGGGTGGACCCGTACGTTCTGCAGGTCATGCTTGCAGCAGCCGAACAGAAAGAGGAGATCAAGCAAGCGCTCCTGGACGGCTGGAACGCGGCTGTGGCCGACACGCGGGTCGAGGCCGAATGCCGGCAAGTGTTGACCGCCTGGGCCGAAGCGCGGAAGGCGGCGGACATGCCGACCGAACTCCTGACAGACCTCCTCAACCAGATCATGCTGGGCCACCTGCTCGCCTCCCCGGTCTCTGCGCTCATCTTTGGCGAGCCCGGAGTCGCCGACAGCGAGGCAGTCATCGAACTACGCAAGGACCTCCGGCTGCCCCCGATGCTGTCGTCCCTGATCGCATCGCACGAGCACGCCTCTGCGGAGTCCTGACCGATGACCTCCACACGATGGTCGCGCCGACGTGCGCGCAGAGCGGTGCGGCGCAGCCTGACCCGCTTCGAGGTCCGGCTGCGCAGCACCTGTCCGGGGATCGGCTTCACCGCCCGGATCACGGCCACCGTGCTCACCGAACCGCCCTACCCCCGCCCCGTCGAGGAAATCGCGGGGACAGTGCGCACCGCACTCAGGGAGACCGCGAACGAGGTGTCCAAGAAGTGCGATCCCGCCGACCTCGCCTCAGCGCGAGACGTCTGTGGCCAGCACCTCGCCCGGGTGCGGCAGCTGCCCACGGAACCGCCGGTCGAGTTCACTGCCGAACTCACACTCGACCTGCTGCCGGACGACCGGGCCGCCGTGGCCGCGCTGCTGGCCGCTCAGCGCCGGCAGGCCGTGACCGATGTCCTGCGGCAGCAGAAGACCGACGCCCTCGCCACTGAACTGGCCGATCCCGCAGCCTTGTTGGTGCGGTGGATCGAACGGGACTACGCAGACTGGACCCAACTCCCGGACCTGGCCGCGAAGGTGGACACGGTCACGGCGGTGTTCGCCCGGCATCGCCCCGAGGACGAACGGAGCGTCGAGCACGAGGCCGTCGAGGTGCTGCGTGAATTCCTCGCCAGCTTCCCCGACCACACCCAAAAACGCATGCTGTACACCCTCTTGGCCGCCGGCATGGACAGCGCCCAGCGGCCACACCACGCCGCGAAAGCACAGGCCCTGGTCAACGGGCACGCCCCGGATCAGCCGGAGGGCGGGTCATGAGCGGGGCGACGCACATCCGCTTCGACCGCCCGGGTGCGGTGGGCCGGTGAGCACGTCAGTGTGGCGATGGCTGCTCTCGCCCTCGACGAGCTGGCGCGCGTGGCAGTTGGCGCGGGCCAGCCGGGGCAACCTCTCCTTCGACGCGGCCTGGCGGCGCACCCGGCTGGAACAGCACCCGGACGAGATGCCGTACCAGCAGCACGGTCATCTCGCGGCGGAGAGCGAGATCGACGACCCCACCGCCCGGCAACAGCGGTGAACCGGAGCGTGTCGAGCGTAGGACGAGCGGCGACGGACTACCCGTGCGCGGCAGGCACAGCATCATGGCCTCCATGACCGATGTCCGTCCTGACGGGGACGATCAGCAGCGAGACGCTGTTCCCACCTACGAATCGATGACCGCCGCCCAGGTGCTGCAGGCGCGCTACCGCAGGCGGCTGCCCGATCGGCTGGAAGACCTGACCGGACCACAGCGGGGAACCGTCGAGTTGCCCCTGCACGTGGTCTGGTCAGGTCGTAACAGCTACCCCTTGGAGGCACCCAAAGCCCGGATGAGTCTCTATCGCGTCGTGCTGGCCGAAGGACAGCAGCAGGATCTGATCCACTTCCTCAACAAGGACCTGCTTGTCGCCCAATGGCCAGTACTGCGACGGCTAGTGAGTCGGCACCTGCGCATCGTCTGGGAAGAGGCCTTCCAAGAGCTTGCAGCATCAACGGGACATGGAAGCCCGCCAGATTGACCCCTGCACGCGGCCCGACAGCCGCCCGGAGTGGCTCCGTGTCCTTCAGATGCTCGGGTAGCGGCTGATCAGGCGATGAAGGTGATGCCGCCGTCTGCGCCGATCGCCTGACCGTTGATGTAGCCGGCTTCTTCGCTGGCGAGGAAGACCAGCAGCGGTGCCACGTCGTCGTAGGCGTCGCCGAAGCGGCCGACGGGGCTGACGGCCTCGATCTGCTTTGCCGCCGCGCGTCCCTGCTCGGTCAGGTCGAACGCGGCGCTTCGGCCCACCGGCAGGAACGTGTTGGTAGTGATGCCGTACCGGCCCCACTCCTGCGACGCGACCCGCGTGAGGGCCATACCTCCGCCGCCACATCCAGCGCATACGGCTACTGCGCGAAGCCGGCGTACGAGCGGATCTCCCCTGTCCCCCTCGTCCGGGTCCATTCAGCCGGCCCGGCCCATGCACCCTGTGCGCGTTTGAGAATGCGATACGGGACGACCATAAGAGGGGAGATTCCTTCCCTGGATGGCTTCTTCCCCCGATAAAACCCTCCCCTTCCCCATCTACCGGGCGTCTGTAATTGTCCTAAGAGGACTTCAGGAAAGCCGCACTGGCACCGCCTCGCGCGTCAGCCGGATTCGGGATTCGAAAAACCGAGGCGTCTTTCCACGCACTACACGTTCAGGAGAGAAGTGCTCACCGTCAAGGCGTACGCCGCTACCTCGGCTGCCGAACCCCTCGCTCCGATCACCATCGCACGCCGCGAGCTCGGGCCTCACGACGTCCTCATCGAAATCAAGTACGCCGGTATCTGCCACTCCGACATCCACCACGCCCGCGGCGACTGGGGCCCGCAGAGCTACCCGGTCGTTCCCGGACACGAGATCGCCGGCTACGTCACCGCGGTCGGCTCCGACGTCACCCGGCACAAGGCGGGCGACCGGGTCGGCGTCGGCTGCATGGTCAACTCGTGCCGCGAGTGCGTCAACTGCCGCAAGGGTGAAGAGCAGTTCTGCGTCCAGGGCATGACCGCTACCTACGGCGCCATCGACCGGGACGGCACCCTCACCCAGGGCGGCTACTCCACCCACGTCGTCGTGAACGAGGACTTCGTTCTGCGGATCCCCGAGGGGATCGGGCTCGACGAGGCCGCTCCACTGCTGTGCGCCGGCATCACCACGTACTCGCCGCTGCGCCGCTTCGGTGCCGGCCCCGGTAAGAAGGTCGCAGTCGTCGGCCTGGGCGGCCTCGGCCACATGGCCGTCAAGCACGCGCACGCCATGGGTGCCGAGGTCACCGTGCTGTCCCAGTCGCTGAAGAAGCGCGAGGACGCTCTGCGACTGGGAGCAGACCACTACTTCGCCACCAGCGACCCGACAACCTTCGAGCAACTCGCCGGCACCTTCGACCTCATCGTGAACACGGTGAGCGCCAAGCTCGACATCGACGCCTACCTGTCGCTGCTCACCGCGAACGGCACCCTGGCGAACGTCGGTGCCCCGGCCGAGCCGCTGTCGGTGAACGTGTTCTCCCTGCTCATGGGCGGCAAGAACTTGGCCGGTTCGCTGATCGGTGGCATCCGCGAGATCCAGGAGATGCTCAATTTCTGCGCCGCGCACGGCTACGGCTCGGAGATCGAGGTCATACCGGCCGACCAGATCAACCAGGCCTGGGAGCGCGTGCTGGCCTCCGACGTGCGCTACCGCTTCGTGATCGACGCCTCCACCCTCGCCTGAGCCGTCGGCCATCCCCGACATCACCGGCAGGATCAACGAAAGGAAGCGATCATGCGCAAGCTACTGGAAGGCAGGACGGCCGTCGTCACCGGCGCCAGCAAGGGCATCGGCCGGGCAGTCGCCGAACTGTTCGCGGAGGAAGGGGCGAACGTCGTCCTGACCGCGCGCGGCAAGCAGAACCTGGACGAGGCTGTCGAAGCGATCAGGCGGAACGGCGGGAGCGCCATCGGCCTCATCGCCGACTCCTCCGCGCCCGAGGCGGCCAGGGAGGTGTTCGCCCAGGCGATCGCAGAGTTCGAAGGCCCGCAGGTCACCCGCTCACGGATGAATGGCACTCACTGCACTCCACGCCGATCACAATGTGTTTTCAACTGTTGACACAGTGAAACGAGTGGCGATAGCTTGTTCGATGTTCGTGGGATCCATTTCCGGTTGCACCTCCACGCACTGACCTTGCGAGGAGCGGAATAAAGGGGGCCTGCACCAATGCCATGCGCCAATGCATCATGCGTGACAGCCATCTTGCGCAGCAGCATCCCGCCTTGCCCGTGATGAGCTGAACGCCTGCAAGGCCGAGGAAGATCTTACTCCGGCCGTCCGTCGCATCCCCAGATTGCCCATACATGCCAATCCTCGTGAATTGGCGCAAGCGGGTTGCTCTTCAGGACGCTTCTAACGGCCCTCTTCTCGCGCGACCGATACGCCAAAATCGTGCCACTTGCGGTCGCGGCATGCCCTGACTTCCTTCCTTTCCTCAGGCCCGAGACGCCCATCACAGTTTGACGCGCCCACACCGTAGCGAGCCGTGGAAACCATACCCAAACCCATATCGGTTGCTATGCCTAGATCGGCACCAGCAACCGGGAGGAGGAACCTTGACACGAAGACCACTCACCTCTGTGCGGCTGCTGGCCGCGGTGATTGCTTGGAGCTTATTGCTCGCAGGCATTGCGCAGGCAATCCCCACGTATCAGGAAATACCTCAGAGATACACCCAGGACAAGGGAGTGCGAGGGCCCAGGCCGGCCAAACCTCAGTCGCCGATGACGCTGAAGCAGCGACGCGCTCAAGTTGCCGGAGACGAAAGACGCGACAGGATGACCCTCCGTCCCCAGTCGCAGCGTGAGCGGTTGGAAACGAAAGAAGTTCGCGCCTCACCCAAGGTGCCGTCTGCGGCCGCAGACGGCACTTTCCATGCGGGGAGCTGGGACTCCTCGACCATGTATCAGAACGGCTCCTATGTTGGGGAATATCTTTCCGTCAGGAGATGTCAACGCATAGCTATCACCAGTTGCGCTCATTTTTGAATGGGCGGCAAGTGGCGCCTTGAACGCTCCGGATGGCTGTTTGGCGAAGGCGTATTGTGACCCATCTTCAGCGTGGAAGGTGACGTCCCCGTTTTCGGCCACGGACAGCGAGGCATCCCACGGAGCCGACCATGCCCGCCCGTACGTACCCGACAATCCATGTTCGACGAGTAGCTACGACTCAAATCGTATGGAACGTCTCCCGCGAGCTGCGCATCAACGGCCGAGGTCGAGTATGCACCAGTCGCAGTATTCACGCCCCCGACGTGGTTCTGGCAGTTGGCTGCAGCTGCAGAGTTGGAGTGACACGATGTTCCGTAAGTCTGCTCTGCCGGGATGGGGAAGGCCACTCGCCCTACCAGGTTGAAGTTCCCGGCCTGCCCCCAACTGCCGTCAGGCAACTGGGGTGCGATCCCTACTTCGAAGAACGGGATATCACCCTTCGGGGGGAAGCCGCTCCAGTATTTGACATACTCCGACAGTGCGTTATCGCAGAATTTGTCCGTGTATGTGAAATCAAAGGAGACCGGGACTCCGCTCCCCGCAGCACCCCCGACATTGTTGTCGGCAGGGCCATACAGGTCTGCTGGAGCTTGCACCGTCAAAGGCTCGGATCTCCATACCGAGCTATCGGGCCCGGCATGTATGCCCCCGCACCTGGCGATCAGACGCACCGTAACGCTCTGCGGTCCCTCGTCGACCGGAGGTTGGCCACTGGTTGCGTAATAGATCTTGGCCTTTATGGTGAACTTATCTCCATCGACAGGGACGACGGCAGGCGGGCTGGTGTACGGCGACTTGAAAACCTGCAGCTGTCCTTTGATTCGTCCGGACATCTCACGGCCGCCAGCGACGCCCAGGGGCGGCAGCAGACTTTCCAACACGACGATGCCGGCCGAGTTACGTCGGTCAGCAATCTGACGGGCCGCTCTGTTGCCTTCACATACGACAACGGTCTGGTGTCGAGAATTTCCCTCTCAGACGGCAGAAGCGTCAGCTATCAATACAGTGGTGACCGTCTCACCCGGGTCACGGGGATGGACGGTCGCTCGGTCTCGTATGCGTATGATGCGAACGGCCTGCTCGATACGGTTACAGGGCCGAACGATATCGTAGCCTTGGACAACACGTACGACAGTCAGGGGCGGGTCACTGCCCAGGCTGATGCGCGTGGGGGTACGCGGAAATTCGTCTACACGGGCAGAGAGACGGATATCACTGAACCTGACGGAGGGATCTGGACAGACGTCTACGCACGAAACGTACTACTGGCCCAGTACGATCCTTTCGGTAACCGAACTTCTTTTGGTTACAGTTTCTCGCTTGACCCGGTGGTCGTCACCGATCCGCTCGGCAATCAGATCGTCACCACGGTCGACGGAAACGGCCGCCCCACGGAAATACGTGGTCCGCTGACCAAACACAGCTGGGAGTATGCGAAGACTGGCGACGTCGCTTCCTACGTGGATGGGAATTCGGGGCGCACCAGTTACGGATACGACTCGGCACGCCGGCTGACGTCATCGACGGATCCACTCGGGAAAATCACCCGTTACACCTACACGGTGACGGGCCAGACGGAGACCGTCACCGACCCGCGAGGCAAGACAACCAGGTTCGGCTACGACAACGCGGGCAACCAGACCTCGGCAACACTGCCTGATGGTTCACGGCGGACCTGGGGCTTCGACGATGCGGGGCGCGTCACGAGCACGACCGATCCGCGTGGCAATGCAGCGGGAGCGGACCCGACCAAGTTCACGACGAAGGACAGCTATGACGACGCGGGCCGACTGACGTCGACGGCCGACACGAAGGGCAACACCACCCGCGACACCTACGACGCCGCGGGCAACCTGGCGACGGTCACCGATGCGGCGGGCAAGACCACGACGTACACCTACGACGTCGCGAACCGGCTCACCGACGTGAAGGACCCTGCAGGCCACACGGTGCACATGACGTACGACGTCATGGGGAACGTGGCCTCGCGCACGGACGCGACGGGCGCGAAGACGACCTACACCTACGACAAGGCCGGCCGCCTGCTCACGATGACGAGCGCCCGGGGCAACGTCGCGGGCGCGGACGCGTCCAAGTACACCTGGAAGTACGGCTACGACAAGGTCGGCAACCTGACCACGGTCACCGATCCGCTCGGCAACACGACCAAGACCGACTACGACGCCGAGTACCGGCCGGTCACGGTCACCGATCCCCTCGGGCGCGTCCGCAAGACGGAGTACGACGGCGAGGGCAACGTCACCAAGACCGTCGACGCGCTCGGCAAGACCACCGTCAACACCTATGACGCCAACAACCAGTTGCTCACCACTGTCGACCGTGGCGGCAAGACGGTCACCTACACCTACGACGACGCCGGCAACCTGGCCTCCGAGACCACGCCCCTGGGCAGCAAGACCACCTACGGCTACGACGACAACGGCCGCCTGACCACCACCGTGGAACCGCGCGGCAACGCCTCCGGCGCCGATCCCGCCCAGTACACCTGGACCACCGCCTACGACGCGGCCGGCAACATCCTCGGCCAGAGCGACCCCTACGGGAACAAGACCGTCACCAACGCCTACGACGGTGACGGCCGCCTCACCGGGCGAGCCGATGCGCTGGGCAACAAGACCGCCTACGAGTACGACGAGTTGGGCCGGCTGACCAAGGTCACCGCCCCGGACGGGGGCATCACCAACCTCGGCTACGACACCGCCGGCAATCTGACCTCCCGCAAGGACGCCAACGGCCACACCACCGCCTACGCCTACGACGACACCGGCCGCCTGGCCAAGATCACGGATCCGCTCGGCCGGGCCACGTCGTACGGCTACGACGCCGACGGCAACCGCACCAGCACCACCAACGCCCGCGGGCAGAAGGCCACCAGCACCTACGACGCCCGTAACCTGCTCAGCCAGACCACCTTCTCCGACGGCACCGCGACCACTGCGTACACCTACGACGCGGCCGGACAGCCCAAGACAGTCAAAGACGGCACCGGCACCCGCACCCTCACCTACGACGCCGAGGGACGGCCGCTGACCATCACCTCACCGGGCGCCGCCAACCCATTCACCTACGCCTACAACGACAACGGAAGTCTCAAGAGCCGTACCTACCCCGACGGCCGGGCCATCACCTACAGCTACGACATCGACGGCCACATCCTCGGGCAGACGGCCGGCGGCAAGACCACCAACTACACCTGGGACGCGGCTGGCAACCTGCTGACCGTCAAGCTGCCCACCACCACCGCGGTCACCGAGGCCCGGACCTACGACCGCGCAGGCCGGCTCGCCTCGGTCTCCCAGGGCACGGGCGCCCGCTTCGTCGACCGCGACGCCAACGGCCGCGTCACCAAGGACTATTTCAAGGACGCCACCACCACCGGCCTCGCCGACCGCTACGCCTACGACGCGGCAGGCCGGGTGACCCGGGCCTGCACCGACACCTCCGCCACCGCTTCCTGCCTGCCCACCACAAGCGGCAGCACCTACACCTACGACAAGGTCGGCAACCTCACCACCACCTCCACCCCGACCAGCACCCGCACCAACACCTACGACGCCGCCGACCAGCTCACCAAGCGTGTCGAGGGCACCACCAGCCTCGACTACACCTACGACGCCGACGGCAACCTCACCAAGGACGCCGCCGGAACCTACACCTACGACCCGCTGGGCCGCCTGAAGTCCGCCGTCGTCGGCGCCAACACCTACGCCTTCGTCAACGACGCCGACGGCAACCGCACTCTCACCAACCTGAACGGGGCGCTCTCCCGCACGACCCGGTGGGACGTGAACAACCCCCTGCCACAGATCGCCACCGAGACCAACAGCCAAGGCGGCCTCATCGCCGACTGGCAGTACAACCCCGACGGCATTGCCGAATCCCAAAACCGCACTGCCGGCACCTTCTACCTGCGCCACGACCGGCAGAACTCCATCACCGCCGTCTACGACGCTACCGGCAGGGAGACCTACTCCTACACCTACAGCCCCTGGGGCGTGGCCACCGGCAAGACCAACGTCACTGACCCGATGTCCAGCCTCTTCCAGTACACGGGCCAGTACCAGGATCCCATCCTCTCCGGTCGGCTCTATCTGCGTGACCGAAGCTACGCCCCGGACACTGGACGTTTCACCAGCCCTGACCCCGAGCCCGCGAGCAACGACAGTCCCAACCTCTCCCCGTACGCCTACGCCAGCAACGACCCCGTCAACCAGTCCGACCCCTCCGGCCGCTGCCCGCTCTGCGTCAGCGCCGGCATCGGAGCAGCCATCGGCGCCGCCGTCGAAGGCGGCGTCTACGGATGGCAGCACCGCAATGGCGGATTCACCTGGGGCGGCTTCGCCACAGCTACCGGAGAAGGAGCCCTCACCGGCGCCATCGCCGGCGCCATCATGCCCGGCGCAGGAAACGCCGCAGCCGATGCCCTCGGGCTGAGCGGAGGCCGCGCTCTCGCCACGTCGGCGATCGTCAACGCCGGTGTGGGAGCCGGATTCTCCTGGGCAGTCAACGAAGCCCACTGCCAACCAACAACACCGTGGGACTTGCTGATCGGTGCCGCCGGTGGTGCCAGCAGCAGCCTTCTCGGGCCGGCCTTCAGCTGGCTGAAGAGCAAGCTGTCCGGAACGCCGACAACTGTGCCTCCGCGCTTTGGCCCAGGAGCTGCACACGCCGACGATCCCGCCGTTGCTGCCGATCCAGGCCCGCACCTCGCACTCGGCCTGCAGAACATCTATGGCGGCGAGCGAGGGATCTTGACGAAATTCGCCCAGGAAAGGGGGGCGATCACCTTCACGGACCCCATGTTCAAGATCCCAGCCGGTGGAGCCACCATGTCGCCGAAGATGGTCGCCGACATGATCGATCTCATCGTCACAAAGAACGGAAGGATTTCCTTCAACATGCAGGGCATCATCAACGTCGACGAGATGCTGTCCGGTGCACCCACACGAGCCGGACAATCCGTTACGGCTGAGGAACTCCGGTATATCTGCGGGAAGAAGGCGGCGCGCGCAATCACCACCTTCTACAACGGCGACCCGCCCTGCTGATACCGGACAGGGGAGCCACTCTTCCGTACCGAGAGGAGTGGCTCCCCTGCACCATCAGCCCGTGAACATGGCATGATGGCTCTATGCGTACACGTTCCGAGGAATGGGAAGTCCTCCTAGAGGAGTACAAGTCACCGCACGATCAAAACAGTGCCTTCACGGAAGAGATGTGCAAACTGATCTCCGCGGCGTCCGCTAACCCGATATTGAGGTCACTGTATCCGTCAATCTCGATGTGGGCACTGACTCTCTCTAAATCGGAAACATTTAATGGCATCGCGGATAAATTCCCTGCCATCTCGGCAGCGGACGGAGAGTACCGTGTCCTCGCCTGGCCCCATACTCAGGACATCTGCCTGTTCCTCACGAGCGACCCAGTAGAGGCGGTTGAATTCGCGGCCGAGCTGATAAGCGAACAGATCTGACCCTTCCCAGTCCACCTTTTCCCAGCCACTCAGGACGGGAATCGGCCCGGGATGCCGACGGGACACACGCCCAACGAGAGCAGCGGTACAGCAGGTATTCCGATCCCTCGGCGGGCAGTGGTGTTGAATTTCGCGCCATTTGACACCAACCCGTAAAAAACTA
>NZ_BAAJXA010000084.1:0-16524 GCF_057537855.1 Streptomyces diversicolor | reverse complement strand
ACCTCCTGCGCGGTGGCGACGATCCTCGCCCACCTCTCCTCGTCGGGCAGGAAGACACGGTCCTTGATGCGGGGCGGTCGCTGCCCGGAGCGTGCCGCGCGCTCCCACTCCCGCAGGAACGCGTCCGGGTGCACGGTGATCACCTCGACCGGTCCGATCGCCCCGGACCCGCGGCCGGCGGCGTAGCCGGGAGACTCCCGCGACAGCCGCCGGTCGAGCGCGGCGGCCAGTTCGGGCACCGGTGGTACTGCGAAGGAGACGGCGACCTGGTAGCGCGGGGCGGCCCCCTCGCCCTCGGGGCGCAGGCGGAACGTCGCGTTGCGCAGCTCCGCGCCGGTGTCGTCACACGCGGCCCGCAGGGCGCGCAGCGCGACGGCCTCGGTCAGCCGCTCCCCGGCCGCGGACCGGGCGACGTCCCGCCCGGCGTACTCGATGCGCGGAGTACGGCCCACCTTCCCGACCACGGTCACCACGTCCGTGACGGCGCACCGGTACAGCCCTCCGACGTGGCTGAGCACCAGGTGGTAGTCGCGCCCCTCCTCCACCTCGGTGGCCGACAGCGTCTCACTGCCTGCGGTGACCGGCCGCTCGGCGGGCGCGAACTCGTAGACACAACCCGGCAGATACAGCGGTGCCCCGTGGGGATGCCCGTCGACGGGCACGGCCGCCGGTCCCTCGCAGGACGCGATCGGCGCCGGGAACAGCCGCACCCCTGGCCCGTACGTCTCCCGCACCCGGGGGAGGTAGGACCGCGCGAGGCCGCTGTTCCACACGAACACGGCGGCCAGGTGCGGCCACAGGTGGTAGGGGCGGACCGTGCCGAACGTCTTCGCGTACTCCTCGATCTGCTCGGCACGCTCCGGGTTCGGCGTCGTGTGCCGGTGCCCGCCGAGGGTCCCGGCCCGGATGTCGTCCACCAACCGCGGCCACATCTGCCGCAGTTGGTACGGCAGCCCGGCCACCATCGCTGGATTGACGCCGATCACCACCCGGATGTCCTGTTCGGCGGCCAGACGCAGCTTGTAGTAGCTGCGCTCCCAGGGGTCGTCACCGGCCAGTGCCTCGGGGATGCGGCTCCACGGGGCGTTGTTGCCGAGGCCGACGGCGGAGTCCTCGCCGAACTTGCGGTAGTCGACCTGACTGGCGCCGATGTGCGGCCGGCCCTGCGGGGTGCGGGTGATCGGCGAGGTCGGGTCCTGCCAGAGGTTCAGCACACCACCGGGCGAGGCCGGCGCCTGGGGCAGCGCCTGCAGCAGCGGCGCGAAACTCGCGTGGTAGAAGGGCAGGAACGTCTGCCGCATGTAGGTGCGGGTGATGGGGATGTGCTTCTCGCGGCCCGTGCTCCCGCTGGACGAGAAGTAGACGACCGGGTCGTCGGTGGTCAGCACCTTCGGTTCGCCGCCCATGGCCCGCACGATCCACGGCATCATCGCCTCATGGGTGCGGATCGGCACGGCCCGGCGCAGCTCGTCCAGAGTGCGGACCGAGGCCAGCCCGTGCTCACGCCCGAACGACGTGTCCGCGTTCCGCTCCAGCATGTCCCGGAGCAGGTCCTGTTGCACTTCCTCGGGGCGCTCCAGGCACTCCAGGAACCGGCGGTGCTCCGCGAGCACCCGTTCGGCCTGCACGTCAGTGGTCTCCTTCGCTGCGGTCCGACGTCAGCACGCCGAACAGGGCCAGTCGGTCGGGGTCGGAGCCGCTGCCGGCGATCCGGGTCTGGACCGAACC
The DNA here is from genome assembly GCF_057537855.1 of Streptomyces diversicolor. Taxonomy (NCBI): domain Bacteria; kingdom Bacillati; phylum Actinomycetota; class Actinomycetes; order Kitasatosporales; family Streptomycetaceae; genus Streptomyces; species Streptomyces diversicolor. The sequence continues at coordinate 14,796 of NZ_BAAJXA010000084.1, read as the reverse complement.
GGCACGGGCGGGGTCGAGGGCGTCGTGGAACTCCGCGGGGTCGAGGAACCTCCGGTGGCCGACCCGCAGGGTGTCACCGGGACCGACCAGTCCGCGCAGCACGGCCTCCGCGATCAGATGGTGCACGTGGACGAGGTAGGCGCCGGTGCTGACGCCGCCGACCGCGACCGACACCTGCGCGGTGCGGCCGGAGGGCGGCCCCGGCACGGTCACGGTCAGGGGCCCGGCCGGCACCTCGACCGGCCGGGGGCCCTGGAAGGAGCGCAGCAGCCGGGACAGCGGCAGCAGCGCCCCGCGTGCGGCCGGGCCGTACCACGCGAGGTTCCCGTCCGCAGTGACGAGCCGGTGCGGGTGCCGGACCGCCACGGCCTCCGGCCGGCCCGCCAGGAACACCGTTCTGGTGAAGGTCCGGTACCAGCCTTCCCGCAGGTCGGCCGGGATCCCCACGGCGAACTGCGCGGCGCCCCGGACGAACGCCGCGACGTCGAGGTCGGCCACGACCACGGCCACCCCCAGCCCCCTGGGAACCGGTCCGGCGCCCAGCCCCGCACGGACCGCCGCCACCCGGGACAGCGCGGCGGCCCGCAGGGCCGACGCGCCCGCCGGTGCCCCGGCCGGTAACCCGCTCACGTGTAGATCCTCAGCAGCCGTGGGTCCGCCGGCAGGGGGCCGAGCAGCGATGTCGTCAGCCGGTAGGGGTCGACGAAACCGTTCGGGTCCCGGGACCGGGAGAGCGCCTCCGGCGGCACGCACCCGTCGACGTCGGCCGGGGTGCACGTGAGCAGCCGGGCGGCGCGTCCCACGCACCGGCGCAGCACCGGCATGCGGAACGGCTGCTCGGAGCGGCGGGGCAGCACCCCCGTGAAGTACAGCCGCATCCCCAGCCGGTAGGCGGCCCGGTCGGCCGAGCCGGAGGCCGCCGACAGGTCGGAGAGGGTGGAGCCGCGCCAACCGCCGTGGCGGCTGGAGCGCACCGCCCCGTCGACGGGCACCCTGCTGAACGCGAGCCGTACCGAGCGGCCGCCGAACGCGGTCAGCACCCGGTCGAGCAGCAGATAGTCGGCGGCCAGACCGTCGTCGAAGACCAGCAGGAACACTCGGCCCGGGCCGATCGCCGGGACCAGCTCGCGCAGGATGGGCAGCAGGTAGTTGGGATGCCCGTCGCTTCCGACCAGCTGCCGCAGCGGCAGGCCCCAGCGCGTGCCGTCCAGGTGGACGGGACCGCCGAAGCGGCGGTGGTCGACCAGCAGGCCCCGCTCCGCCAGCGCTTCGAGCGTCGTGTCCGCCGCCGCGGCCAGCGGACGGTCCTCCCCGAGGCCGAGATCGCCGACACCCAGCAGCTCCAGCTCGGCGCGCCACGCATCCAGCACCCGCCGGCCGGCCGGGTGGATCCAACCGGACGTGTCGACCCGCTCCAGGTAGGCGCCCACTGCCCGGGGGTCGCTCTGCCCGCCCTCGGTGTGGAAGCGGACGTAACGTTCACCGATCGCGGCCGCCGACTCCAGGCTCCAGTCCGTGTCCGGCTCGACCCGGTCCAGGTACCGCCAGAACGCCGTCGACTGGGTCGTGAGAGTCGCCATGCGGTCGTTCCACAGCAGCCGCACCCGCCCGGCCGACGCGCTCGCCTTGACCAGGATGTCCGTCCACAAAAGGCCTTTGACATGCGTGGGCGTCAGCGGTTTGGTCGGCGTGATCGTCACCGGAGCCACCACGAGTTCGTCGAGGACCACGTGATCGACCCTTTCTGCGTAAGGAATTCGGCAGCAATTCACAGGGCGGCGACGGAAGAGTGGGCGAAGAATGGGACAACCGTAACAATGGTCCAGCGGTGTTCAACTGCCGCTGCTGCACGGTTGAACAGCCGAACTTTTTCTGCCCGAATTACAGAGGGCTTTCCGCATGTTCAACTGCGGCGAGGAAGCAGTTGAACACAACGCCGTGAAATCTGTTGGACATTGATCGGCCAGCCCCGTCACGCCTAGCTTGAGGCCGCACCCTCGCCTGTTCAAAAGCTCCAAGAGATGGGAAACCCATGGCTGATCAGCAGCTGTTCCTGCGCTCGAAAGTGATCGTCGAACCGCTGATCGACAGATTCTTCGCGTGGCCGTACACCACGGCACCGGTGCAGTCGGCGATGAACCTCGCATTCCTCCAGGTACCGCTGATCGAGTCCTACCTGCAGTCCCCCCAGGTGCACGTGGCGGCCAGCAACAACCCCGACCTCCGCGGCGGCTACTTCATCAACATCCCGGAGGAGCGCGCCGACGAGGTGCGCGACCTGCTCGCCGCGATCAAGCGGGACCGCGCGCACATCCTGCGCTTCGCCGACGCGATCGTCGCCGGCCAGGAACTGCTGCGCGCCAACGCCACCGGCTTCGACCTCACCCCGCTGTACCCGAAGCTGCCGCCGGAGCTCGGCGGCCTGATCGAACTCGCCTACGACACCGACAACCAGGCGCAGCTGCGCTTCATGGAGCCGGTCGTCTACAAGAGCGACATCTACCAGGAGTCGCGGCAGTCGGTGCAGCTGTCCTTCGAGACCGGCATCGAGCGCCCCTTCGTCCTCAGCACCCCGCGACTGCCCTCCCCGGACGTCCTGGAGATCGACATCCCCTTCCGCCACGAGGGCCTCGCGGAGCTGTTCCGCACCCGCGTGCGGCCCACCACCCTCGGTCACCTGCGCGAGGCCCTCGGCCTCGACGACACCCAGGCCGGACAGCTGTCGCACATGCTCAGCGAAGAGCCCTCCCTCGCCGAGGACCGCCACATCGAGTCCGGCGGCCGCATCCGCTACTTCGGCCACGCCTGTCTGGTGATGCAGACCCCGCAGGCGGCCATCGTCACGGACCCCTTCATCAGCGCCGACAGCACGGCCGGCGACCGCTACACCCTTGACGACCTGCCCGACTTCATCGACCTCGTGCTGATCACCCACGGGCACCAGGACCACATCGTGCTGGAGACCCTGCTGCAACTGCGCGGCCGCGTCGGCGCGATCGTCGTGCCCCGGTCCTCCCGCGGCAACCTGGCCGACCCGAACATGGCGCTGATGCTCAAGAGCCAGGGCTTCCCGGTGATCGAGGTCGACGACTTCGACGAGATCGAGTTCCCCGGCGGCAAGGTCACCGCCACCCCGTTCCTCGGAGAGCACTGCGACCTCGATATCCGCGCCAAGTCCACGTACTGGGTGCGGCTCGCCGACAAGAACGTCTTCGCCGGCGCCGACTCGTCCGGCATCGAGCCCTCCCTCTACCGCTACATCAAGCAGGAACTGGGCACCGCCGACTACGCCTTCCTCGGCATGGAGTGCGACGGCGCCCCCCTCACCTGGCTCTACCAGGCCCTGCTCACCATCCCGATCACCAAGAAGATGAGCAGCTCCCGCAAGCTGTCCGGCTCCAACGCCGAGCAGGCCGCCGCGATCATGACCGAACTGGGCGCCAAGGAGGCGTACGTGTACGCCATGGGCGAGGAGCCCTGGCTCGGCCACGTCATGGCGACGACGTACACCCCCGACACGTACCAGATCAAGCAGATCGAGGAGTTCATGACCTGGTGCGCCGGCCGCGGCATCAAAGCCGGCCACCTCTACGGCCAGCAGGAATGGCGCTGGTAGACATGGCACCCGCCACCCTCCGGAGAGCCGAACTGCACACCAGCGTCAGCGACCCGGTCCTCGACACGATGAACTTCCTGAACGAGATCACCCACCGCTACCCCCGGGCAGTCTCGTTCGCACCGGGCCGCCCGTACGACGGCTTCTTCGACGTCGAGGAGATCTTCCGGCACATCCGCCGCTACCTCGACCACCTGGTGGAACGCGGCGCCTCACCGGGGGAGATCCGCGACGCGCTCTTCCAGTACGGACCGACCGGCGGGCAGATCCGCGAACTCGTCACGCAATCACTGCGCGAGGACGAGGACATCGACGTACCGCCCGAGGCCGTGGTGGTGACCGTGGGCTGCCAGGAGGCCATCCTCCTCACCCTGCGCGCCCTGCTGGCGGAGCCGCGGGATGCCCTGCTGGTCTCCAGCCCGTGCTACGTCGGCATCACCGGCGCCGCCCGACTGCTCGGCGCCGAACCCACCCCGGTGGCGGAGGGCCCGGACGGCTTCCGCAGCGCCGGCCTGGAGGCCGCGGTGGCCGCCGAGAAGGCGCGCGGCCGCCGGCCCCGCGCCTTCTACGTCGTCTCCGACCACTCCAACCCGTCCGGCACCACGATGCCGTTGCGGGAGCGGCACGCCCTGCTCGACCTGGCGCGGCGAGAGGACTTCCTGATCCTGGAGGACAGCCCCTACCGGCTGGTCAGCCCCGGTCGGCAACTGCCCACCCTGAAGTCCCTCGACCGCGACCGGCGCGTCGTCCACCTCGGCTCGTACTCCAAGACCCTCTTCCCGGGCGCCCGGGTCGGCTTCGCCGTCGCCGACCAGGTCGTCGTGGACGAGGACGGCGGGCAGGGCCTCCTCGCCGACGAACTCATCAAGATCAAGAGCATGGTCACGGTCAACACCTCGCCCCTGAGCCAGGCCGCCGTGGCGGGCATGCTCCTCGCCGCCGGCGGACGCACCTCGGAACTCAACGCCGACACCTCGGCGTACTACGGGGAGGCGATGCGGGCCATCCTGAAACGGCTCGACGCATGCTTCCCCGAGCCCGAGCGCAGCGCACTCGGCGTTCGCTGGAACGAGCCGGACGGCGGGTTCTTCCTCACCCTGGACGTCCCCTTCCCCGCCGACAACGCCGCCCTGGTGCGCTCGGCGGAGGACCACGGCGTCATCTGGACGCCCATGTCCTACTTCTATCCCCAGGGCGGCGGCGAGCACAGCCTGCGCCTGTCCGTCAGCTACCTGACCCAGGCCGACATCACCGAAGGCACAGCCCGCCTCGCCCGGTTCATCACGGCCGAAGCGGCCCGGGCCCGGTGAAGCACCGCCGTTCCCTGCCCTCACTCACAGAAAGCGAAGTCCCGTGACGACAGCACGACGTCTCATTCGCAGCAAGCCACGCATGTGGGGGTGGACCTTCCGATGACCGCCGACGCAGATCTCCACGGCACCGCCCTCCTCGACACCCCCGTCACCACACCGTCCAAAGGCCTCGGCAGCCCACGGATCATGGGGGTCGGCACCGCCGTCACCGACCACTCGTACTCCCAGCGGGAAGTCCTCGACCTCTTCGGCATCACCGACCCCAAGGTCCGCGCGGTCTTCCTCAACAGCGCGATCGAACGCCGCCACCTCACCCTCCCGCCCCGGGACACCGACGGCGCCGTCCTCCCCGAGGCCCAGGGCGAACTCCTCGCGAAGCACAAGCGGACCGCCCTCGACATGGGCGCCCGAGCCATCCGCACCTGCCTGGAGAACACCGGCCTCGACCTCGCCGACATCGACTACCTCTGCTGCACCACCACCACCGGATTCCTCACCCCCGGCCTCAGCGCCCACCTCATCAAGGACATGGGCCTCCTGCCCCGCACCAGCCGCGTCGACGTCGTCGGCATGGGCTGCAACGCAGGCCTCAACGCCCTCAACGCCACCGCCGGCTGGGTCACCGCCAACCCCGGCAAGGTCGCCGTGATGCTCTGCGCGGAAGCCTGCTCCGCCGCCTACGTCATCGACGGCAGCATGCGCACCGCCGTCGTCAACAGCCTCTTCGGGGACGGCGCTGCGGCCGTCGCGCTCACCGCGGACCCACCCGATGCCGCCTACGGCCCGGCCGGCACCCCACCGGCACAGGACGGCCCCCGCATCCTCGCCTTCGCCAGCCACCTGATCACCGACGCCATCGACGCGATGCGCTACGACTGGGACGACGACCAGAACAAGTTCAGCTTCTACCTCGACCCGCTCGTCCCCTACGTCGTCGGCGCCAACGCCGAGCAGATCGTCGACCGGCTGCTCACAAGCGCCGGCCTGCGCCGACGCGACATCGCCCACTGGCTCGTGCACTCCGGCGGCAAGAAGGTGATCGACGCCGTACGCGTCAACCTCGGGCTCACCCGCCATGACATGCGGCACACCACCGGCGTCCTGCGCGACTACGGCAACCTCTCCAGCGGGTCCTTCCTGTTCTCCTACGAGCGACTGCTCCGGGAGGGAGCCGCCCACGCCGGCGACTACAGCGTGCTGATGACGATGGGCCCCGGCTCGACCATCGAGACCGCACTGGTGCAGTGGTGACCACGGAACAGGTGAGAGAAGCGATGAAGAGCACCCCGGCGGCCGCGGCACACCCCGCGTCCGAGGAGATCCCCCTGCGGATCGACGGACGGCAGCCCCTGTCCGCCCACACCGTCGCCGCCGTCACCGCGGCCTGCGAGGCAGCCGAGGACCTCGACGGACGCGCCAGCGTCGTCGTACGCGTCACCGGAGCCCCGAGCGGACCCCTGCCGGGCGACCTGACCGTCTCCCTCGTCAGCAAGTGGGAGCGCGCCCTGCGCCGCCTGGAACGCCTGCCCGCCGCCACCGTCGCTGTCGCCGACGGCGACTGCGGAGGCCCCGCCCTGGACGTGCTGCTGGCCACCGACCACCGCATCGCCACCACCACGGTGCGCCTTGTCGTCCCCGTCGAGGGCGGCGGGACCTGGCCGGGCATGGCCCTGTACCGGCTCGCCGGACACGGCCCCCACGCGGCCCCCATCCGCCACGCCGTCCTCTACGGCACCCCCGTCGGCGCCGCCGACGCCCTGGCCCTGCACCTGGTCGACGAACTGACCGACGACGTGCCCGGGGCCCTCCGGCGCGCCGCGGACCGCGCACGCGCCGTCTCGGGCACCGAACTGGCCATCCGCCGCCAACTGCTGCACGAAGCGGCCGGCACCAGCTTCGAAGAGGCGCTCGGAGCCCACCTCGCGGCCTGCGACCGCGTCCTGCGCCGCGCCACGACAGGAGCCGAGGCATGACCGCCCCCGCGGAACCCACCGCACCGCACACCGACCCGGACGACGTCCGCGCACCCCTGCCCCGGGCCAGACAGACCCTGGAACAGGCGGCACGCCACCACCAGACCCTGCTGGACGGCCTGCCCCCGCACGGCGAACGCTCCGTGCGGCAGCAGACCCTCGCCTCCACGGCCGCCGACACTGTCCGCGACCTGCGCGCAGCGTTCCTGGACACCCACACCGACGCCGTCTACGACGAACTCACCGACCGGCGCACCCGCCCCCTGCGCATCGACGAACTGGCCAGGGCCGCCGCGACCGCCTTCCCCGGCCTCGTCCCCACCGACGACCAGCTCGCCACCGAACGCGGCCGGCCACAGGCCCGCAAAGAGGGCCACGAAATAGACCAGGGCATCTTCTTCAGCCGGATACTGCGCTCACCCCTGGCCGGCGCCCACCTCCTGGACGCCATGCTCCGGCCGACCCCGCGCGCCACCGCGCTGCTGCCCGAGTTCACCCGCACCGGCCGCGCAGACCTGGGATCCGTCCGCCTCGAACGCACCGAAGCCGTGGCCCGGCTGACCATGTGCCGCGACGACGCCCTCAACGCCGAGGACAACGCCCAGGTCGACGACATGGAGACAGCGGTCGACCTCGCCCTGCTCGACCCGGCCGTCGAGGTCGGACTCCTGCGCGGCGGCGAGATGACCCACCCCCGCTACCGCGGACGGCGGGTCTTCAGCGCGGGCATCAACCTCAAAGCCCTGCACAGCGGGGACATCTCCCTCGTCGACTTCCTGCTCCGCCGCGAACTCGGCTACATCCACAAGCTGCTGCGCGGCATCCGCACCGACCGACCGGGCTGGCGGTCGGGGACCACCGACAAACCCTGGGTCGCCGTCGTCGACTCCTTCGCGATCGGCGGCGGGGCCCAGCTGCTGCTCGTCTTCGACCATGTCATCGCCGCCGCCGACGCCTACGTCAGCCTCCCCGCCGCACAGGAGGGCATCGTCCCAGGCGCCGCCAACTTCCGGCTGACCCGCTCCGCGGGGCCACGCCTGTCACGGCAGGTGATCCTCGAAGGAAGGCGGATCTTCGCGACCGAACCCGAGGCCCGGTTCCTCGTCGACGAGGTCCACGACCGCACCGACCTCGACCTCGCGGTGGAACGCAGCGTGGAACGCCTGCGCGGCAGCGCGGTCCTCGCCAACCGGCGGATGCTGAACCTGTCGGAGGAGTCACCGGACGACTTCCGCCGCTACATGTCCGAGTTCGCGCTGCAACAGGCCCTCCGCCTCTACAGCTCCGACGTGATCGACAAGGTCGGCCGCTTCACCACGGCCTCGGCACCCGCAGCCGGGCGCACCCCGTGATCGGCGGCGGGGACTCGGGCGTACGGTACGAGAAGGACGGCCAGATCGCCCGGGTCACCCTCGACCGGCCCGAGGTGCTCAACGCGATGAACCAGCGCATGCACCGCGAACTCGCCTTCGTCTGGGACGACATCGAGGCCGACGACGACATCCGGGCCGCGGTGCTGACCGGCGCCGGCGAGCGTGCCTTCACCGTCGGCCAGGACCTGCGCGAGCGGGCCCGGCTGGACCGGGAGGGCACCCCGCCGACCAGCTTCGGCAGCCGCGGCCAGCCCGGCTCACCCCGGCTGACCGACCGGTTCGACCTGTCCAAGCCCGTGATCGCCCGCGTCAACGGCTACGCCCTCGGCGGCGGCTTCGAACTCGCCCTGGCCTGCGACCTCGTCGTCGCCGCCGACCACGCCGTGTTCGCGCTGCCCGAGGCCACGCTCGGCCTGGTCCCCGGCGCGGGCGGCGCCTTCCGCCTGGCTCGGCAGATGCCCCTGAAACAGGCGATGGGATACCTGCTCACCGGACGCCGTATGAGCGCCGCCGAGGCACTGCGCTTCGGCCTCGTCAACGAGGTCGTCCCGCTGCACGACCTGGACGCCGCCGTCGCCACCTGGACGGACGCCCTGCGGCGCAGCGCCCCGCTCTCCGTGCGGGCCCTCAAGGAAGCGGTGCAGCGGTCCCTGCACCTGCCGCTGGAAGATGCCTTCACGGCGACGTACCCGTGGGAGGAGAAACGACGCCGCAGCCATGACGCCGTCGAGGGCCCGCGGGCCTTCGCCGAGAAACGCGCTCCGGTCTGGCGCGGCGCCTGACACGACGCCCTCACCGGCACACCCGCTCCCGCGGACCCCACGCACCCAGATGTTCGAGCCGGGCCCGGCCGCACCGCGCCGCAAGCGCTGCGGCCGGGCGGTCGTTCAACCGCGCGGGCGCAGCGGTTGAACACCGCCCGGGCCCCGCCCCGGCCCACCCGGCAACGCTTGATCGCCGCCGAGGTGCGATGCCATCGTGAGCCGTGACGGAGCCCGCGCGCTCCACCGAGCACGACACCCGGCCCGCGAGCCGGGACCGACGGGGGCCGAGGGCGGGGCGGCCACCCGGACCTCTCCGTGGTGACCGCACGGAGAGCGCCTGTTGCCCCCTACGAGAACGGGCTCGACATGCCATTCGTGAACACCAACGGTGTGAGGCTCTCCTACCAGCGCTCCGGCAGCGGCACGCCGGTCCTGCTGATCATGGGCTCGTCCGCGTCGGGCCGGGTATGGACCATGCACCAGACACCGGCGCTCAACCGCGCCGGATACGAGACCGTCACCTTCGACAACCGGGGCATCGCACCGTCGGACGCCCCCGCGGGCGACTACCGCCTCGCCGACATGGTGGCCGACACCCGCGGCCTCATCGAGCAGCTGGGACTGGGCCCCTGCCACATCGTGGGAACATCCCTCGGCTCCATGATCGCCCAAGAACTCGCCCTCGCCGCACCCGAACTGGTCCGCTCCGCGATCCTGATCGCGTCCCGGGCCCGCTCCGACGCCTTCCGGCGCGCCCAGAGCGCCGCCGACCGCGCGCTGCGGGAGAGCGGCCTACGGCTGCCGGCCGGCTACGACGCCGTGAAGACGGTCACCGAGATGTTCTCCCCGACGACCCTCAACGACGACACCGCCGTCACCCCCCTGCTGGAGCTGTTCGAACTCACCGGCGGCCACTCCTCCGCCGGCCAGGCCGCCGCCGTCGACGGTCTCGGCGACCGGCGCGAGTCACTGCGCGGCATCACGGTGCCGTGCAGGGCGATCGCCTTCAGCCACGACCTCGTCTGCCCGCCCCACCTGGTCGCCGAGATGGCCGACGCCATCCCCGGCTGTGACCTGGTGGAGATCATGGACTGCGGTCACCTCGGCTACCTGGAACGCCCCGACGAGGTCAACGCGGCCCTGATCGAGTTCCTCGACAAGTACTGACCACGCGGCACCGCCCACGGCCCACGGACACGACAGCCGCGGGCCGGGACCGCGCGTGCCGTACGCACCATCGCGGCGCACGCGGTCACGACGTGCACGCGGTCACGACGCGTGCCTCGACCGTCGGCACCCGGAGAGGGTGGCACCGCCCTCCGGACCACCTCGCGCAGGAAGGAAGACCTATGGCAGGGCACGACATCGCGTACGTCGAGTTGTACGCCAAGGACAAGCAGCGGACCGCCCAGTACCTCGTCTCGGCCCTGGGATTCGACTGCGTGGCAGACTCCGTCGCGCCCGGCCGCAGCTCCCTGCTACTGCGGCAGGGCGTCGCCTCCCTCGTCGTCACCTCCGGGCCCGCCACCTGGGGCTTCCTCGACGCACACGGCGACGGCATCGCCGACATCGCACTGCACTGCACGGACGTCACCGCGACATTGGAGCGGGCCTTGCGGGCCGGTGCCCGTGAGGTCGGCTCCGCACGCGGCAACCCGATCCTTGCGGGGGCCGGCGGCATGACCCACACCCTGCTGCCCGCCGGACACACCCGGACGGGCCGGCCGGGCGGCCACCGCTGGGCGCGGCTCCCGCAGAGCCCCGGCCCCGCGGCGCCCGCGGCCCCCGTCGCGCGACTCGAAGGCGTGACGACCGGTGTCGGAGCGACGAACCTCCACGACTGCGTCCGCCTGTACGAGGAAGGGTTCGGGCTGACCCCGCGCCGACCGCGAGGGGACAGCGCACCGGACCGGACGCCCCGCGCCGTGGCACTCGCCGGACACCAGGGCGGCATGACCCTCACCCTCGCCGCCGCGGAGCCCGATACCGACCTCCGCCGCGGGACGACGCCGCAACCGACCCCCACGCACCGCGCGGAGCAGCGACTCACCTTCCGTGCGGACGACGTCGCCCGCGCGGCCCGCGAACTCCTGGACGCAGGCATCGAGTTCCGCACACCGGCACCTGCCGAACAGCCCGCGGGAAGCCACCCGCGAGCCCACCTCGTGGGCACCTCAGCACACTTGGGCGACACCCTGCTCATCGAACTCGTCCCGCACGGAGACGGCCCCGACGCTCTCGGCGACGACGACCTCCAGGCCCTGTACGAGACGGTCGGCCGACACAGACTGGCCGCCCGGTGAGCCACGCAGCGCACCCACCCACCGCCGCGGAACACCTCCCGCCTCCGTGAGCACCGGCACGTAGGCCCCGCCCCGAGGCGTACGCCCCGGGGATGACACACCCAGGGGAGGACACCCTCCGGCGGTCCCGGGCGAAAGGACGTGGCGCCGCGAAGGACACGGGGTCGTCACCGCGGGGGACGCGGTCCGGCGGGTGAGGAACCTAGCCTCGAACCGTCAACGGGCCGCCTGGCCACGACGCCGGCGCGGTGACACGACCCGGAAGGACTGATGCGCAGTGGCAGACCACGGAGGGCCGGGGCGCGAAGGCGCCGACGGGCCGCCGACCGAGGCATCCGAGCTCCCCACAGCGGATGACCCGCGCGGTTCCGTCGTCGCGCTGCCAGGGCTCCGGTACTCCCGGGAACCGGGACCCGCCTCCCCGGTCGCCCAGGGTCGGCCACACCAGCCGGTGCTCCATCCGGAGGCCCCGGGACTGGACCAGCTCGTGGCACCCGGCGCCGTCTGCGTGGACGTCGGGGCCGACTGCGCGCGGTGCACCGCGACATTGAGGAACCTCGCGGGCCCGGACGGGCAGGTGCACCGTCTTGTGCCGGGACGCCCGGGCGGTCCACGGGCGGCCACCGTGGACGATCTCTGCCGGCGGAAGGACCTGACACGGGTCGACTTCATCCGGATTCAGTTCGGCGAGGACGAACTGGACGTCCTGCTCGGGGCGTTCGCGACACTGCTGCGCGACCGCCCCGCTCTGCTCCTGCGATGGGGGCGCCGACGCCCCGACCGGCGGCGCACGGCCGACACCGTCCGCAGCCTCACCGTCTCCCTGTCGTACAGGATGCACGGCTGGCAGGAGGGCACCTGGCGACCGGTGACGGACGCCATGCCCGGATGGGGCGGGTTCCTGTTCCGGCCGCAGCCGGTACCGGGCCGATTACCGTGACGGAGGCAGCCGGATCACCCGGGGCCCACCTCACCGGTGCGAGCGGAGCATGTCCGCGGCCGCAGGCGTGTGCCCCCTGCTCCCGCCCGGGCGGCCGTCCTCACCCGCTGGCGAGCAGCCCGGCCCGGAGACGCTCGTCCAGCTCCTGCGAGAAGCCGAGCCATGTCTTGGCGTACTCCCGGGCGAGGCTCGCCACCGTTTCCCTGGAGTGGCCCGACAGGGAGGTGCTCAGGGCGGGCCATTCCTGTGTGGCGATCGCGTGCTGCTGGAGCAGCCTCAGCAGCCGCCGCCCTTCCTCCCTGTGACGCAGTGACGGGTCACGGGACAGCTTGTCGAGCACGACTCCGGGGTCCTGCGCCACCAGACGCATCCGGCGGTGCGGCTTACGCCCGGCCGGCTGGGGAGGTACGGCGGCGGGCCGGCTCGCGGACATGCTCTTGTCCGCCTGGCTCCTGACCCCCGAGCGCTCCGAGGCGGGCGGTTCGCCGGAGGCGAGACGTCTTCGGACGTCGCTGACGGTGGCCGGTGAGACGCAGGCGATCCGCGCCAGTTCCCGCAGGGAGGCATCGGGACGCTCGGCCAGCAGCTCGGCGACCCGGTACCGCGCCTCGGCGCTGTTGAGCGGACGGACCTTGCCGTCCTGGCCGACACGGGCGTTGAGTTGCGGCGTCTCGTCCATCCGGCGGCGGATGGTGGCCACGGCCTTGGCACCCAGCCCCGCCGCCTTGGCGATCGCGCGGTCGGACATGTGAGGCAGGGATGCGATGATCCGGGCGGCTGCGGCTTTGCGTTCGGCGGGGGAGAGCGGGAGCCCGTGGGCCGAGTTCGCCTGTACGGCCCGCAGGTATGCCTCTTCGGTGGTTCCGTCGAAGAACTCGACCTCGATAGTCTTCTGGCCGTTCGCAAGTGCCGCCAGATAGCGGTGCATTCCGTCGATGACCCGCATCGTCGGTCGGTGCACCAGCACGGCGGGTAAGGAACCTTCGATTTCGGCGAGCCGTGCGATGTGCTGGGCGTTCACGCCCTCGGTACGAGGCGAGTCGCCCGGCAGCAGCGACGCGGTGGGTACGGTTGTGATCCGGCTGTCCGAAGTCCTGGAGCCGTGCCCCCGTCTGGATATGGCCCTTTCACTTCCGGATTGCGTCAAGATCAACCCCCAGACTAATCAGTATCTCGGAACTGCTGTTCGTGGGTCGTGCCGTGCATGAGCCGGGTCGTGCCACTTACTTTTACGAGAACTTGGAGGAACGGGGTGAGTCGGACCGGTGTCTGACGGCCGTTAACGGCCGCTGGGCGGCCGACACGCGACCGTACGACGATTGCCAGACGCTCTTCGGCATCCACCCTACATTCCCATCTGCGCGGCGACAGGCGGGTTTATTCGGAGTCAAAGATTCCGTATTCTGGCCATTACGAGGCGTGAGTATGCGTGCATCCTGGGTGAAAACGGCGACAGGATGAGACTCCTGAAAGGCCCATTAACGCCTCAAAACGGATGCTCCACCCATGTCCGGCGCACGCACCCTGGAAAAGCCCGGAATCCCAAGCGGTGACGCCCCGACCGCAAGCGGGCAATGCCTCGCGGGGGCCGGCAACGCCTGTTCAAGTGCGGTCAGGGAGCAGTTGAACGGTCAGCGAATTCGATCACCGGCATTGATCAGACATGCGGCCTGGACCATAGTGAACTGGCTCCCCCCACGACCGCCCGTGGACACGTCTTGTAAGGGATGACGGATGACCGACCCGTTCGACCCGACCGCCCCGCCTTCCGGTGCCGGTCGACGGCGAGGAACAATGCCGTCGGCGGTTCGCCGTCGCCCCGACCACCCGAATGCCGGCGCACGACCGGCCAACGGACCAGACTTTCCTGCTCTCATTCAAAACAGCTGCTGCCCCTGACAAAACCGGCAGTTGAATATCAAGCCGCCGCTCAAGCGGAGGCTGCGAAGGCATGTCCCTCAGGTGCGACACCTTCGAATGGGGAACATGATCCCCGCCGCGGTTACGCGTAAACAGGAGGAATCCCGATGATCCCGTTGTCGTACGCGCAGCGCCGGCTGTGGTTCTTGACGCAGCTGGAAGGTCCGAGCGCGACGTACAACATTCCGATGGCCCTGCGGTTGTCGGGCCGACTGGACCGGGATGCCCTGGAAAGCGCACTGCGGGACGTGCTGGAGCGCCATGAGGTGCTGCGCACGGTGTTCGCGGAGACGGATGGCGAGCCGTACCAGCGGATCCTGCCGGTCGAGGAGACCGACTTCGCACTGAGCGTCGCAGACGTGCGACCGGAGGAACTGGACAGCGCGGTGGCGGAGGCGGTGCGCCACGTCTTCGAGCTGAGCGCCGATATTCCGCTGCGTGCTTGGTTGTTCAGGGTCGGCCCGGATGATCACGTGCTGGTGCTGGTGGTGCATCACATCGCGGGTGATGGCTGGTCGATGGGGCCGTTGGCGCGGGATGTGTCGGTGGCGTACGGGGCGCGGTGTGAGGGGCGTGCGCCGGTGTGGGCGCCGC
>NZ_BAAJXA010000083.1:0-20090 GCF_057537855.1 Streptomyces diversicolor | reverse complement strand
CATTCATTCGATTCCGGTCAATCCGCTGTCCGCATGGCGGCACGGGGGCGGTCCGCGGCGTCATATGGCCGGTCGCACCGCCTCGGGCAGCCGGTCCGTGCCGCGCAGCGCGGCCCCTCGCCCGTGGGGTCACGGCTGGTCGCCGCCGTCGTCGCCGACCAGCGCTGTGATGCGCTGCTCCAGACTCCGGCGCAGATGCGTACGCGCGGCCTCACGGGCCCGGTCGGGATCGTGGTCGTGCAGGGCGTTCAGGATCAGGTCGTGCTCGTGCTGCAACGGTTCGATCCCGCCGAAGGGGGACGGCGGTCCGCTGTCGTAGATCCGCAGCCGTGCGGTGAGCTTGACCAGCAGCTCGTTGATGGTCGCGTTGTGCCCCGCCAGCCACAGCAGTTCGTGGAAGCGGAAGCTGGCCGCACGGGCGGCCGCTCCCCCGTCGCTCCCGCCGGCGGCCAGGATCATCTCGTGCTGGCGGCGCAGCCGGGCGAGGTCGAGTCCGGTGGCCCGCAGCGCGGCCGAGGCCGCGGCCTCCGACTCCAGGGCGATGCGCGCCTCGTAGATCTCCACGACGTCCTCGGCCGTGCCCGACCTGACTCGGAAGCCGCGCTGGGCCCGCTCCAGCAGCCCGTCGTGCTCCAGCAGTGCCAGGGCTTCCCGCATCGGCGTCCGGGACACCCCGTAGTCGCTGCTCAGGGCGGTCTCCATGAGGGCCGAGCCGGGCGGGAAGCGACCCTCCAGGACGTCGCGGCGCAGCCGCCAGTACAGCTCCGAGCCGGACGGCACCGCTTCGACGGGCGCGGCCGGTGTCCCGGAGTCGGGTGGGGACGGAGTGCGTCTCGGCATGGCGGTCCTCGGTCGGCCGGTACGGGTCACTCGCCTGACGTGGGACGGTGATGACCTCGACAGAATGGATACGGGCAGGGCCTACCGTACAGGATGCGTATCCATGCGTATACGCTAGTGCCGCCCAGGGTGCCGCTACCGCAGGTGTACGGCGCACGGCCGGCCGATCCGACTGACACCGCCGTTGCGCCCGTCTCCGCCGCTCCACCCCTCCGAGAACTCCCGGACCGATTTCACGAAAGGCGGCCGCATGAGCCAGGGCACGCCCGGTACGCGCCGCGAGGACGTACTGATCGACGTCGACGAACTGACCGGCCTGCTCGCGGCGGGCCACGGCACCGCGCGGGACGCCGGCCCGGCGCACCTGGACCCGTACGGGGCCGACTCGGCGGACGCCGCCTGCCCCGTACTGGTGCTGGACGCGACGGTCGCTCTGGCCCAGCCCGCCCACGACGGCGACTACCGCGCCGCCTCGGGTGCCGCGGCCTGGGCCCGGTCCCATATCCCGGGCTCCCGGCACGTGGATCTGCTGACCCGCTTCACCGACCCGACGGCGCCGTACCACTTCGCCCACCCCCCGCGCCGCGCGGTCCGGTGGGAGCTGGCCTCGCTGGGAGCCACCGAGGAGACCGCCATCGTCCTGTACGACCAGGGTTCGGTGCAGTGGGCCGCCCGCTTGTGGTGGATGCTGCGGGACGCCGGCGTCCCGGCCCGTGTCCTGGACGGCGGCCTGCCCGCATGGACCGCGGCGGGGCTGCCGGTGGCGACGGCACCCGCACCCGCACCGGTGGTGACGGGACCCGCGCCTGTACCCGCACCGGTGGATGCCGTACGCCCGCCCGAAGCCGACCCGTTCCCCCGTGCCGCGGCCGGTGACGCCGCCCGCCCGTCACTCTGGGCCGACAAGGAGGACGTCAGGGCGGTGAGCGAGCGCCGCACGGCAGGCACCCTGGTGTGCGCCCTCAGCGCCGCGCACTTCGAAGGGACCACCCCTACCCGCTACAGCAGGCGCGGCCGTATCCCCGGGAGTGTGAGCCTGCCCGCCCAGGCAGCCCTGAGCCCCGGCGGGCGACTATTGACGGACACTCAACTCAGCGCCTATGCAGACCAGTTGCCCGAAGGGCCCAAGGATCCGGTCGTCCTGTACTGCGGAGGCGGCATATCCGCCGCACTGGGCGCCCTGGCCCTCACTGTGGCAGGCGTCGGAGAACTGGCCGTGTACGACGGCTCGTTGGAGGAGTGGACAGCCGATCCGGGGTGCCCCGTCCACACCGGAACCGCCTGAGAGCGGCACAAGGGCGAGGGCGCCACGCCGCGGTGCACGCGACCGCGCGGCTCGGCCGACGGTACGACAGCACCCCGGAAAGCCCACCGCGAACACACCGCCGACACCCCGCCGACCACCGCGGCGACTTTCGCGTCCGCCGTCGCCGCCCGCGCCCACCCCCTCAACCACCGGCGCACCCCCCCAACCCACTCCCCTCCCCTCCGCAGACGCCGTCGTGCCGACCGTCCTCGGCAGCGGCCGGCCACGGCGCGCGCGTCCGGCTCGCAGACATGCGCCCCCGGCGACACGGCGTTCGTCACCGGGGCAGCCCGCCCGGTGGGCGCCCTGGCGGATCTTCCCTCCCGCCTGCCGAACGTCCAGGTCAGCGGCGTGTGCGGCGATGTGTCAGGTGGCGCAACAGTTCCGCAACACCACCATCCCTCCCGGATGGGTATGGTTCCGGCCATGCCTCCGACCGACCGCATCCGAGACCACGCCGGCCAGGGCGCGACCACCGTCGCCGCCCACCGCGCGCGACGTCGGCTGCGCGCGGACCGGGCGCGCCAGCTCGCCGACTTCCTCCGTCACCAGATCCTCGCCGACGGCCCATGAGTCGACTCTCGCCACCGACTACGACGCCTCCTGCAACACCGTCCGCGAGGCCCTGGACCTGCTGCGCGCCGAGGGCCTCGTGGAACGCCAGCCCGGCGTCGGCACCGTGGTCGTGACGCGCAAGTATCCCCACGGCCTCGACCGCCTGATGGGCCTGGCGGAAACCCTCCACGAGCACGGCCGGGTCACCAACGAGGTCCGCACCATGGGCCCCGCCCCGACCCCCACGCGACCCTGCGCGCCCGCGACCGTCTGAGCAATGGTCCCCGAGTTCCGTGTTCGTCCACAGCTCTCTGGCACGACTGAGAGTGCCTGGACCTGGGCCTGTTACCTCGTTCGGGTGACTGCTGGCCGTTCTGACCCAACCTCGTCCGTAGTGCGCAAACCTCATCCCTGTCGGGATTCCTTCAGTCTGGGTGAAGTCGTGGAGGCGTGGGTTGGCTCTGGCCGTAGTGCGCGATCTGCGTGAGTACCGGGCGCCGGTGAGCGAGGAGGAGCTCGCCGAGTTCGAGACCGATGTGCTGGCGGGGTTCGTACTCGCGCGAGCCTCGGCCGGTCTGGTCGACAGCACGATTCGCAACGACACCAACCATCTGGAGCTGATCCGGGACTGGTTCGGCCGTCCGCTGTGGGAGATGGAGCCGGCCGACGCCGACGTCTACTTCGGCAAGGTGCTCCGCGACGCCAAGCCCTCGACCCGGACCGGTCGGGCGGGCGCGCTGGCGGTGTTCTTCCAGTTCCTTGAGCTGCGGCACAAGGTCGAGCTGCACAATCTCACCGGCCGTGTGGTCGAGTGCCCGCTGGATGAGATGAACCGGCCGCGGGCCTCCGTGGAACCGCAGCTGCGGATCCCGCCCAGCGAAGCGGAGATCGGGGCGCTGTTCGCCGGGTGGCGCGAGGAGCTGGTGACCTGCCGCAAGTTCGGTCCGGCCGCGCGTAATTACGCGGTGGCCCGGCTGGCGGCGGACGTGGGACTGCGGATCAACGAGGCACGGATGCTCGACCTGGACGACGTCCGGTGGGAGCTGGGCCGGTTCGGCAAGCTCAACGTCCGGCGCGGCAAGGGCTCCCGGAGGCGTGGGCCGAAGCCGCGGCTGGTGCCGCTGATCAACGGCGCCGACCGCAACCTGCGGTGGTTCATCGAGGACGTGTGGTTCATCGAGGACGTGTGGGGCCGCTTCGACGCCGACCACACCCGGCCCGGTGCCCCGCTGTTCCCCTCTGAGCGCAAGAACCGGGACGGCTCCTGCTCGCGGGCGACGCCGACGTCTTCCGCCGGTCGCTGGCCGACGCCGCCGCCCAGCACCTGCCCACCTGGGCCGGGAAGCTCACCCCGCACGTGCTGCGGCACTTCTGCGCCTCCCAGCTCTATCTCGCCGGCATGACCTTGTTCGCGATCCAGGAGCTACTCGGACATACCTGGACCGGTACTACGGCCCGGTATATCCACGTCCACGGCACCCATGTCGAAGACGCCTGGGTCGCCGGACAGCAGCGCGCCACCGACCGATGGAAAGGACTGGCCCAGTGAAGTGGAACCTTCGTCTGGCGGCCGCCGACCGCGGCATCTGGAAGGCCAGCGAACTCCAGCGGATGCTCGCCGCACGCGGCGTGGTGATCAGCGCGGGGAAGATGTCGGGCCTGTGGTCCGGCCAGCCGAACACCGTCAAGCTCGACGAGCTGGACGTCATCTGCGCCGTGCTCGGATGCGGAGTCGAGGAACTGCTGCTGCCCGAGCCGGAGCGAGTGCCGGCCCCGGAGCCAGCGGCGGACTCGCAAGCCACCGTGGTGGGCCAGCCCCGCGCCATCGCCCCGCGTCCTCGCACCGGCAGGTCTCTGCCACCGCGATGACCTGCGTGCACTGTGGCAAGCCGCTGCCCGAAGGGTCTCGGCGCGACCGGGCGTACTGTGACAACAAGTGCCGGGGCCTGGGCTCCTACTACCGGCGCAAGGCGGGCGTCCCACCCCCGCCGCGCTGGCAGCACCCCGCCCTCACCTCGGACAACCCTGTGCTGCGGTCGGCCGCAGCACACGCCAGGCAGCTTGGCCAGGCCAATGGATGGTCGCCGTCACTCGTGCGGTGCGCTATGGACGGCCTGACGGTGGTGCTGGGCGAATGCCCGCCCGGCAAGCCCGTGAAGCTCACCGAAGTCCGTGCGCGAATACCGCGACACGCTTCCAGCCTTCGGGTGGCCGAGGTCCTCATCGACCTGGAGCTGTTGGAAGACGACAGCGTGTTGGCGGTCCGTTCCTGGATCGAGAACCGCACCGCCGAGCTGCCCGCCGGCTTCGCCAGCGACGTCCGCGCCTGGCTGCTGGCCCTGCTCGACGGCGACAGCCGTGCCAAGCCCCGGTCCCACACCTGCGTCTACGTCTACTTCGGCGGCGTCCGCCCCCTGCTGGAGAACTGGGCGACGACCCGTGGGCACCTGCGCGAGGTCACCGTCACCGACGTCACGGCCGCGCTGTCACCCCTGCGCGGATGGCAGCGGCGCAACGCCATCGCCGCACTGCGCTCACTGTTCCGCTTCGCCAAGAAGCGCGGCCTGATCTTCGCCAACCCCACCGCCCGCCTGAAAACCGAAGACATCCAGCGCAACTTGCTGCCGATGACCAACGCCGAGGTCCTCGCCGTCCAGCGGGTCGCCGTCACCCCGGCGCAACGGCTGATCGTCGCCCTGGCCGCCGTCCACGCCGCCCGCGCTACGGCCATCCGACGCCTCACCTTGGACGACCTAGACCTGCCCAACCGCCGGATCACCATCGCCGGACACGGCCAACGGCTCGGCGAACTGACCCACCAGACCCACCAGACCCTGCTGGCCTGGCTCGACCAGCGCCGGGCCACCTGGCCAAAGACCCCTAACCGGCACGTCCTGATCAACGCGAAGACAGCCCTGGGAACCGGGCCCGTCAGCCCCGAATACCTTAAACGGCACCTGCTGCACCAAGGCGTTTACCTCGAACGCATCCGCGGCGACCGGGTACTTCACGAGGCACTGACCGTCGGCGCCGACCCACTGCACCTCGCCCTGGTCTTCAACCTGTCCCACACCACCGCGAGCTGCTAAGCGGCCATCGCCCAGAACCTGCTCGACGACCAGACGGGAGTCCACCGAGGTGCGGTCGGAAGGGAGAGCGGGCGCTCTTGACGGCTGCCCGCAAAGAGATGCCCGACCGAACGATGCTGACGGAGCAGACAGGAAAGACCGGCACGACTGCTGTCGAGGAGCTGCCGTTAAACCAGTGGCGTCCCCGTGGACGAACCTCATAGCTTGTGCACTCGTGACTGATGCTCCGAAGATGCGCCCGAATCCACACGACCTCGGCCGGGTGTTCAACGAGGTGCCGGAGCTCTACGACCGAGTCCGGCCGGGATACCCCGACGAGCTGTTCGCGGACCTTGTCGCCGTCACCGGCATGGACGATAAGTCGTCGGTCCTTGAGGTGGGCTGCGGTACCGGTCAGGCGACGCGCTCTCTGGCAGCACTTGGATGCTCAGTGACCGCCATCGAGCCGGGCCTGGAAATGGCTGCACTCGCTCGCCACCGGATCAGCTCCTTCCGTAACGTCGCAGTCGAGACGTCGACGTTCGAGGAGTGGGACGACCGCGGCCGACGCTTCGATGTTCTCGTGGCTGCGCAATCGTGGCACTGGGTCGACCCGTCGATCGGCTGGCAGCGAGCGCACGACGTGCTCTGTCCCGGAGGCTGGATGGCGCTGCTCGGCCACGTCGTTGTCCGCCGGCCGGGAGAGCCGGAGGTGTACGCCGAGACCGCGGATCTCCTTGAGCGGTTCTGCCCCGGGAACCCCGACTGGGGTCATCCACCGCTGGAGGACGACGTGCGCACCACCGACGAGGGCTGGGGCCTGGTCGACGATCCCGGAGGATTGTTCGGCCCAACGATCGTGCGCTGGTGCCCAACCGTTCAGTGGTTCAACGGGGACGGCTTTGCCGATCACCTTCGCTCGTTGTCGCTGTACCGGAGGCTCGACCGCGACGTCCGTGAGCCCCTGCTCGACGCAATCGCCGAGCGCATCCGCACGCGGATGGGCGACCGGGCATCACGCCGTTACCTGAGCGTCCTCCGTGTCGGACAGCGCGCCGAGTGAGCCCAGTGGTGAAGGACCTGCCGAATCAGTGGCAACGGACCCACCGGACTTTCATGCCTGCCTGCCGAAAACGCCGTGGGTTCCCGGTGAAAGCACCTCAGTCACGCTGAACCCACGGCCGACGTGCCGGTAAGAACGCTGTCACCAGCCGCAAACGACGGGCGTCACGTGCGGCGACGTGCGGCGGGGTCGCGTTCCGCGACGTGCCGGGCGACCGCGTCGACGCCTGGACGGGCGTAGCGCTCCAGGGAGCGGACGGAGGCGTGGCGGGAGCGGGCCAGCAGCATCGGGGGGACGTACCGTCCTCGGCATCGTGGGTGAGAGCGCTGTGGCGGAGCCGGTGGAGTGTCCAGCCGTCCACGTCCTCGATGCCCTCGGGTGAGGCGAGGGGGTTGGCCAGGAGACGGGTGTTCTCCTCGAAGATCTCTTCGGCCCGGCGGTAGGAGAGCCGGGCCCGGCCGGTTTCTGGGCACACGTCGAGTGTCGGCGTCCCGGCCGGGGCCTTGCGGTCGGTGAGGAACAGCGGGCCGCGGGTGCGGCGGGCGATGAGCCGGGGCAGGAACTGGGCGGTGCCGGACTGCCAGTGAATCCACTCCGTGGCCCCGCCCTTGGCGGTGATCCTGCCGCGCTTGCCTTGCGGGTAGAAGTCCTCCACGTTCAGGCACAGCACCTCGTCGGCCCGCGCCGCCGACTCATAGAGCATCTTCCACTGCGTCTTCTCCCGCAGGGCGACATCCAGGCGCCACAGGGCGGCGATCTGGTTCTCGGCCAGGGCCTTGGTGCGGTCGGGCGGCGCCGGCCGTCGCTCGCAGGGCGGACAGGGGTACGACCCGGGCGCGCGGCAGCCGGAGCGCGCCCTCACTCACGGACTGGGTCACCGGTTCGATCGTCATGTCAGTCCCGCCCTTCCGGCTCTGCCTCAGTGAATGCGTACACCTCGCCCGGGCGGCCGGAATCGTCGGCCGCAGGTCGCGGTGATCACCGTAGAGGCTCTTCCGCAGTAAGAAGTCGTGCTGGGGCGGTCTCACGGAGACCGCCCCTCGATCGTGCGGCACCGCCGCAGGCGCGGTTGGCGCACAGCCGGGCCGCCATGCCCTCCACGGCCTCCCGGACCTCGAACAGGTCCAGGATCTCGTGCCGGCTCAGCCGCTTGACGAACGTGCCCCGGCGCCGCTCGATGGTGACAAAGCCGGTGCCCTCAAGTTCCTTGAGTGCCTCGCGCACCGGCATCCGGCTCACGCCGAACCGCTGCGTCAACCGGGCCTCGGACAGCTTCTCGCCGTGGGCGATCGCTCCGGAGACGATGTCCTGGCGCAACTGCCGTACGATCGCGTCCTTCATGGAGCCGCGAGCCGCCATCGAGGTTGTCGATGGACAACGGAGCCTGCGACGACGTGGTCGCGCCCGGTGATTCCTGGTGCACCCCGGCGGCACGGCCGCCTGCCTGAGCCCTGGCCATTGGCCTGCGCCCTGCTTCCTCGTCGGACGTCCTCACCACTGAACGACGTCTACCATGCCAGTTTTTTGTCGCGGGTCGACGGGGTCCGAGGAGTAGCGGGGATCACCGCTACGAGGTTCGGTTTCCTGGACTGTTCGCCCGGCCTGGGCCAGGGTGCGCAGGGCTTCGCGGCGTATCCGGGAGCCGCCGTAGGCGGTGGTGGTGTCGGTCGCGTGGATGGCCGGAACGACACCGCGCTAGTCGTAGGCGGTGTCTGCGGTGTGCACGGCGCGGGGGCGGAGGTCATGGCAGGGCGTTGAGGGTGGCCGCTTGCTGCGGGTCGGTGATGGGGCGGCCGGTGGGCGGCAGGCCGGTGGCGATGTCCCGTAGCAGGGTGCGGGTGTAGTCGTGGCGGGGTGCGGTGAACAGGGCGGCAGTGTCGTTGATCTCGACCAGTTCTCCGTCACGGAGCACGGCCGTGCGGTCGGCGAATGTCGCGGCGATGGTGAGGTCGTGGGTGATGAACAGGATGGCGAGATCGCGCTCGTTCTGCAGGCGGCGCAGCAGGCTGAGTATTCCGGCCTGCACGGACACGTCCAGGGCCGAAACGGCCTCGTCGCACACGAGCAGGTCGGGCTGGGCGGCCAGGGCGAGGGCGATGCAGACGCGTTGGCGCTGTCCGCCGGAGAGCTGGGCCGGGTAGCGGGTGGTCAGTGTTTCGGGTAGTCCGACTTCGTGCAGTAGTTCTGCCGCGCGAGTGGCGGCGGTGGCTGGCGGTACGGGGTGGTGGAGCTGTAGGGCACGACGTAGGGCGGTGCCGATGGTGTGACGCGGGTTGAGTGCTGTGTCGGGGTGTTGCAGGACGAGTTGGATGGCTCGGCGCTGGTCGGGGCTGCGGTGGCGGATGTCGGGGGCGAGGGTGCTGTCGGTCAGGTGGAGGTGGCCGTGTTGATGGGGGTGGAGTCCGGCGATGGTGCGGGCGAGTGTGGATTTGCCGCTGCCGGACTCGCCGACGAGGGCGAGGGTTTCTCCGGTGCGGATGTGGAAGGTGACATCGCGCAGCCCGGCCGGTGGCTGGTTGCCGGTCCCCCGGTGGGCCCGTTTGCGCTGTGGGCGGGCGGCGAAGGTTGCGCTGAGTGCATCGACGGCGAGCAGGTCGGGACGCGCCTGGGGGGCGGCGGGTGGGCGTGGCGGCCGAACGGTTGCGACGGGGGGACGGCGGTCCGGCCGCGGGTCGCCGGGGTGGTGGCAACGCACGGTCCAGCCGGGCCGGTTGACGGTGGTGGGCACCGGCTGGAGGCTGCATGGGGTGGTGGCGTGTGCACAGCGGTCGGCGAAGCCGCAGGTGACGTCCTCGGTGCGCAGGTGGGGTGGCGCACCGGGAATGCCGGTCGGCGGCGAGGTGGCGTCGAGTCGGGGTCGCGCGTCGAGCAGGGCGCGGGTGTAGGGGTGCGTGGGGTTGGTGAGGAGGTCGTCCGTCGGGCCGTGTTCGGCGATCGCCCCGGCGTACATGATGGCCGTGTGGGTGGCCAGCCGGGCGAGCACATCCAGGTCGTGGCTGACGCAGACGACGGTGAGCCGGTGGCTGTCGCGCAGCTCGGTGAGAAGGTCGATGAGATGGGTGCGGGTGCTTGCGTCGAGCCCGGTGGTGGGCTCGTCGAGTACGACGAGTTCGGGTCGGCGGGCCAGTGCGAGGGCGATGGCGACGCGCTGCCGTTGCCCGCCGGATAGCTGATGCGGGTAGCGGCGTGCGATCAGCTGGGGGTTGGGCAGGCGTACCTGCTCCAGCACTTCGGCGGCGCGCTCGCGGGCCGATCGCCGGCTGAACGTGTTGTCGATGGTGAGTGTTTCGACCAGTTGCCCGCCCACGGTCATGGTCGGGGTGAGGGAACCGGCGGAGTTCTGCGGGACGTAACTGGCGCGGTGCCCCCAGACGATGCGGCGTTGCCGTTCTGTCTGACCGAAGAGGTCCACTCCGCGGTAACGCACGCTCCCGTGCCACCGCGCCGCGGTGGCACGGAGCGCTCCGAGCATCGCCAACGCAAGGGTGCTTTTGCCGCAGCCGCTCTCGCCGGCGATACCGAGACTGGTTCCGGCGGCGAGGTCCAGGTCGACGTGGTTGACGGCGACGGTGAGGTCGCGGTCGCGCCGGCCGAAGGCGATGGTGAGGTCGCGGACCTCCAGCAGCGGGTCGGTGGTCATGGCTGCCTCCGGGTGCGGTCGGTGCCGAGGGCCTTCGCGGTGCCGTCGGCGGCGATATGGAGCGCGAGGATCAGGGAGGTCAGGGCGGCAAGCGGCAGGATGGTCGCCCACGGTATCTGGGTGATGGTGGTGTGGTTGTCGGCGATCATGAGCCCCCAGTCGGCGGTCGGGGGTTGCGCGCCGACGCCGAGGAACGACAGCGAGGTGGTGATCAGGATCGCGAAGGACATGCGCATCGGCAGTTCGACGAGTACGACATCGAGGAGGTTCGGCCCGACCTCACGGAGCAGGATGCTGCGGCGCTTCTCGCCGCGGGCTCGGGCGGCAAGGACGAAGTCCTGCGTGATGAGGTCAAGCACCGCGGCGCGTACGACGCGCACGCAGGGAACGCCGTAGACGAAGGCGATACCGAGCAGCAGAACGGGGGCGCGGGAGCCGAAACCGGCGACGATGATCAGCATCATCAAAGAGGACGGGATCGGCATGACGCCGTCGACCACGCGCGTGACCGTCTCGTCGAACCAGCCGCCGAGGTAGCCGGCGATACTGCCGACGACGGTGGCCGCGCCTACGCCGATCACGGCGGCGCAGGGGCCGACGATCAGGGCGAGTCGTCCTCCGTACAGGGTTCGCGACAGCACATCGCGGCCGAGTTGGTCGGTACCGAACCAGTGTGCCGAGCTGGGGCCGGTGTACGGGATGCCGGCCAACGCGACCGGACTGTCGGGCGCCAGCTGTGGCGCCAGCACGGCAACCAGCACGTGCGCGCCGATGACGGTCAGCGCCAGGGTGAGCAGCGGCCGGCGGCCGAAGGCCCGGCGCAGCCGATGCAGGATCGGGAGGACGGGGGCAGGGGCGGGGGTGATGGGTTCATACATGGGCGGTTCGCAGCCGGGGGTTGAGGGCGAGGGAGAGTAGGTCGGCGGCCAGGTTGATCGCGATCCAGGCGGCGGCACCGGCCAGCGCGAGAGCCTGGACGAGGGGCAGGTCGTGGTCGGTGACCGCAGAGATCAGCAGCGACCCGACGCCCGGGTAGTTGAACAGCGTCTCGACGACCACCACTCCGCCGACCAGCGAACCGAGGGTGAGAGCGGCGGCGTGGACGGCGGGCAGGAGCGCCGACGGCAGCAGATGGTGCAGCCACAGACGCCTGCGGGGCAGACCGCGCAACCGGGCGGCCTGTACGAAGTCGTGGTCGAGGCAGTTGATGACCGCGGAGCGGACCGTACGGGTCAGATAGCCGGCGTAGGCGATGGTGAGGGTGGTCGCCGGCAGCCACACCGAGTTCAGCAGGTCGGGCAGCGGTGCGTTGGCCGGAACCGTGGTGACGGCTGGCAGCACCGGCCACGCCAGCGCGAACAGCAGGATCAGGACTGTGCCCACCACGAACTCGGGAACGATGAGGCCCACCAGCGTGCCGGTGGAGATCAGCAGATCGCTGATGCGGTTGCGGCGAAGCCCGGCGAGGAGACCGAGCCCGACCGCCAGGGGGATTTCGATGAGGGCGGTGACTGCGGCCAGTAGGAGGCTGTTGCGCAGCCGGTCGCCGATCACCGAGCCGACGGGAGCGTGGTGGGTCACCGACTCACCGAGATCGCCGTGGATCAGTCCGTCGAGCCAGGACAGGAACTGGTCGGTGGCCGACCGGTCCAGGTGCAGCGTGTGGCGCAGCATCGCTACCTGGTCCGGCGTCGCCTCCCGGCCCAGGAGCGCGGTGGCGGCGTCGCCCGGGATCACCTGGGTGAGCGCGAAGATCAGCGCCGAGACCAGCAGCAGGCTCAGCACCGCGCCGGCCAGCCGACGTAGGAGAAGGGGAAGGATCATCGTCCGGCTATCCCTCGACGGCCAGGGTGAAGAAGTCGGGCCGGCCATCGGCACGGCCGGGGAAGTTACGGAGTTTGGCGTTGCCGACGCGGATGATGTTCGGCTGGATCGGGATGATCGATCCGCTCTGGTCGATGATGAGCTGCTGCGCCCGGTGGTAGTGGCGGGTCCGCGCTGTCATGTCGGTGGTGGAGGCGGCCCGGATGACGGCCTTGTCGAAGGCAGGTGACGTCCAGTGTGCTTCGTTCCGGCTGGACGTCGACAGGAAGGCTTCGTTCAGGAGCTGCGGCGTGGGGCGGGGACCCCAGTAGTCTGCGTAGAAGAGCCCTTTGTCGAGGTACTTGGCGAAGTAGGTGGCCGGCTCGTGTTGTTTGAGCGTGACGCGGATTCCGGCTGCGGCGGCCTGCTGCTGGAAGGTCTGGGTCAGCGGCGAGAACCCCGGGTCGACCGTCGAGGTGTCGAGTTCGATGCTGAGCCCGTCGGGGTGGCCGGCGGCGGCGAGCAACTGCTTGGCTTTCGCGATATCGGGCTTCGGCGTGGGCTGGGTCAGCCGGTAGGGGTCGGTGTGCCCCACCGGGTTGTTGCCGACCACTTTGCCGTGGCCTTGGACGATCTGGGTCAGCATCTGGCCTTCGTCCACGACCGCTTTGAATGCCTGTCGCACCCGTACGTCGGTGAACGGCGCGGTGTCGCACCGCATGGCCAGGCTGTACCAGTAGCCGGAAGGCACTTCCCAGGTGGTGAGCCCGCTCGTGGCCTTGATCCGCGCCGCATCGGCCACCGAGACCAACTCCGAGTAGATCAGGTCCACTTGTCCGGCGAGCAGTGCGTTGGTGCGTGCCGAAGCGTCAGGGATCTGGATCACATCCAGGCCGTCCAGCTGTGGCCGCCCTCGCCAGTAGTGCGGGTTGGCACGCAGGCTGACCCGGCCGCCGTCGGCGTTGAAGGAGGTGAGAATGAACGGACCGGTCCCCACTCCCTTGTTGCCGATGGCGGCTCCGCTGCCGCGGGGCACGATCGCGAGCTGGTAGGCGTACAGCATGGTCGGCCAGTCGGCCTGGGGCTGCTTGAGTGTGAAGACGACGGTCTGCGGGTCGGGCGCCGTGATGCCGCCGGGGTCGAGGAAGGGCGAGAGGACGCCGAGTTCTCCGGAGCCGGTGGCCGGATCGAGGGTGCGGCGGAAGGTGTAGACGACATCGGCCGAGGTGAACGGCTGCCCGTTGTGGAAGGTGACCCCTCGGCGCAGGGTGAAGGTCCACCGGTCGGCGCTCTCGTTGGACGACCACTTCACGGCCAGATCGGGCTGGGGCTCGCCGCGCATGCCTTGCTGGACGAGGTACCCGTAGAGGGCGCCGAGCGCTTCGTAGACCCGGCTGGGGCTGGCCGGGTCGAGGCTGATGGTGCCAGCCGTGCCGCCGAAAGCGATACGGACCCGGCCGCCGACGTGGGTGCTGTGCACCGGCCTGCCACTGGACGACGGGGCGGAGGAGCTGGTGGGGGAACCGCAGGCTGTCAGCGCGGCGGAGCCGGCGAGGCCGGAACCGAGTTGGAGGAAGCGTCGGCGCGGCAGACCGTGAGGCCAAGCGGGCCGAAAACGCGGTGTGGTCATGGACGTCTCATTTCGATGGGGAGAGGGGTGATCCGGTATCAAGCGGGATGATCGGGGCCAACCGTCAGGGGTGGGGCGTGGTGAAGGGGGCGTGGCTGAGGCGTGGCTGAGGTGGAGCAGCTGGGGTGGAGTGGCGCTGGAACAGCGCAGTTCACGGCGGCGAGCCCTCGGGACCGCCGGAGGTGTCTGCCCCGGCCCCCTGGCCAGCACATGGCTGCCAGGCTCATCGGTGCTGCGCCTGGCCGGTTCTGTGATCAAGCGTGAGTACAACGCTCAGCGGGGAGAACGCCGCTGAGATGACCTCGGTCCTGGGCAGACCGATGCCAATCAGAGGACTGGCGATCAGAGGACTGGCGAGGGCAGGGCAGCAGCAGAGGCACAGGCAACTGCACTGGCACCGGACCGACCGCATGTAACGCTCGGCCGGATACCAGGGGTGATCTGCGGCCCCGCGTGGCCTGCCGGCCCTTGTGCGGGATGCGGCAAATCACGCCGGTGACGAGCGGGCAACGTTTCCTCCTCGGCCGTGTGTGCATCGCCAGGTGTTCGACGCGGCCAGGTTTCGACCGCACGATTGCCTTCATGCGACGGGAAAGCGACGCGATGAGAAACCCTCCTCGTCCGTCTCAGCGCGATGGCTGCCGCATCTGTGCGAACCGTCCTCCGGTACGAGCGGGCGCCGTTTGCGACACATATGCCGATCACGGACACGTACCCCTTCCAGTGCGGCCGGGCAGGGGTGCTGCGGGAACTACTCAAAACCAGCCGAAACCACCGCGCGCACCGGCACCGCCCGGGGCGACCGCACCGGCGCCCGGAGACACGTACGGCAAGAACACCGCGGCGGCAGCTGTTTCCCCAGCCCGCTGTAACGCCGGCTCCGCATCGGCCGCGCCCTGTTCACGGTCACCGCGGAAGGCGCACATGCCGGGGATGGCCGCCGTCGGGTCGACGAACTGAACGGTTCGCCTTTCTCCCCCGCCGCGCCCTGTCCCCGGGAAGCGGCGACAGCCGCTACGCCGCCCCCACCACCGCAGGCACCGGCGCGCCACCCGCCGACCCGAGCGGGACCGACAACCGATCAGCCGCGCACGACAGGGAACATGACCCGTTAACCGGGCGGACACGACCGGGCCACCCAGCCTCCCTAGCGTCCCCGACACGCGAGGGTCGAAGCAGGCTGCCGAACCCGGCCGCTCACAGAGACCTGCGGGCTTTCCGCACCCTGTGCCACCGCAAGACCCTGGCCTGGCGGGGTCGTTCGCCCGGTCAGGCGGTGAGCACCTCGCAGACCACCCGCTCGGCCTGCCGATCAGCAACCAGTGCTCGTCCGGGCCGGGGACTTTCTCCCGGACGCCGTGGTCCGGCTCAGTACTGTCGCGGACAAGACCCTTGGTTGGAGGTCCCGAAATGGTGAGCACGCTCCTCATGGTCGTCGACGGACTACGGGCGACCGATGTGACGAAGATGCCGTTCGTCGCGGAACTCGCTCGCTGCGGTGTGTCGTACCAACATGCGCGATCGGTCGCCCCCTCACTGACACTCCCCGCTGCGGCGTCCCTCGCGACAGGAGCGGCTCCCAGCGCGGCGGGCATAGCGGCCAATCGCTTCTGGACCTGTGGACATCCCATTGACACCACCCGCCTCGACGACCTGGATCTGCTGCGGTCGGTGCGCGGAGACCGGCTGCTTCCCGTGCCGACTCTCGGGGAGCACCTCGCGGACCACGGGCGCAAACTCGTCGCCGTCGGCACAGGATCCAACGGGTGTACGCTGATGCTCAATCCGGGCGCGGTCGACGGGCACGGGGCGGTCATCGGCGCCTATCCGTTCCGTGATGACGCCTTCTACGCGCGGCCCGAAAGTGTACGGAGCCGACTCGCCGGCAGCACTCCACACACGGCGGGTGGCCCTTTCCCCGAACTGGACTGGGCAGCCGACCTCATCGTCGATTACGTCATACCGGAACTCATGCCCGACCTGACGGTCTTGTGGTCGGGCGAACTGGATCACACGCAACATGACAACGGAGTCGACTGCCCAGCCGGAGACGGTGCCCTCCTGGAGATCGACCGCCGGCTGCGCCGACTGGTCGACCGGGTCCGTGAGAAGGCACCGCAGACCGATGTCATCGTGACCGCCGACCACGGTTTCTCGAACGCGACCCACACCGTTGACGTCGCCGAGATGACATCACTGATTCCGCCGCAGCTGTCCAACGGCATCCAGCTCGTCGACAACAATGGCGGGCTGCTGGTGTACGCGCGCGAGCGGCTCCGAGCCGCAGAAGTCGATGCGGTGCTCGACGCCGTCATGTCAGCCGAGTGGTCCGGGCCGACATTCGCCGAGGACAGCAGTGTCCCGGGTGTCCTTTCGCTGGCCGACCTCCGTTCCGCGCCGAGGGCCGACGACGGCCTGCTGGCCTATGTGTCGCTCACATACCGTGATCGACTCGGTGACCTGCGCGTCGGGCACAGCGCCCAGGGCGGCGGCGCGGAACTCGCGGGCGGACATGGCGCAACCTCATCCGCCGACATGCACATACCGCTCGTTCTGAATGGTCCGAGCTTCCGGACCGCCCATGAATCCCCGCTTCCCGCCGATCTGCTGGACATTCCCGCAACGATCTGCCGACTCATGGGTCTGCCGATTCCGCCGTCGATGTCGGGACGGGTACTAAGCGAAGCAAGCCCGCGTGGTTCCGACGACGGATCCGAGCTGCCGAAGGACCGGAGGGTCGTCGCGGAGCGCACCCCTGCGGACGTGACGACGGCAGACTTTCAAGAATACGCCGGGCGGCAGTACCTCCTCTCGGCCGAGAGGCACCGAACCTGACACA
The DNA here is from genome assembly GCF_057537855.1 of Streptomyces diversicolor. NCBI lineage: Bacteria > Bacillati > Actinomycetota > Actinomycetes > Kitasatosporales > Streptomycetaceae > Streptomyces > Streptomyces diversicolor. Next base: position 3,346 of record NZ_BAAJXA010000083.1, on the reverse strand, counting down.
GGAGGCGGACCAAGCCCGCCTGTCAGAATCGCCCGATCTCCGGGCTACCGGACCGGCCGCCCGCTCGCTGCCGCTGGAGCGCGGCCGGAAAGGCAGACAAGTGATCCCGTTGTTCACCTGCGCGCAGGGAACCGATGGCATCCGCGCAGTTGTACGGACAACGACAGCCTGAAGGGTCAACGGCGTGGCCGACAAGAGCAGGTACACACAGATGGCCGAGGTACTCGCGGCCGAGATCGCCGACCAGCCGGCCAACGCCCGCATCTCCGGCGAGCACGAGATCGCCGCACGCTTCGGCGTCGGCCGTGCCACGGCCCGCGCCGCCCTCCATGAGCTGGAGCGCCGCCTGCTGGTACGCCGGGTCCGTGGCGTCGGCACGTTCGTCAACCGCCCCATCGACTATGTGCTGTCGCGGCGCCGACCCCCCTCGGGGCAGCAGACCGTGCTGGACGCGGGCGGCGTGCCCCGCAAGGTGGTGCGGGACGTCCGCCGCGTCGGGCTCGACGCGGCGGTCGCCGACCGGCTGGAGCGCAGCGAAGGCAGCCCCGCCCACCGGCTCACCCGGCAGACCTATGTCAACGGTCTGGTCAGCAGCTGGACCCAGGAGTGGATTCCGGTGGACCTGCTGCCCGAACTCGACTCGGCGGTGCGCGCCGTGGAGTCTGTCGATGCGATCCTGCGGCAGATGTGCGGTGTCGTACCGGTACGCGACTGGTGCCGGGTCAGCAGTGTGCTGCCCCCGACGGAGGTGGCCACCGAACTGGATGCCGAGCACAACCGGCCGGTCTGGTTGGTGGAGAGTCTGAGCCGGGACTCCCACACCGGAACTGCCTTGATGTGCAGCAGTGCCTGGTTCCGCCCCGACGGCGCCCGCATCGTCGTCGAACTCGACGGCGCCCGTGGCTGACCGCCCCCGGGCCGACACGAGGCCCCCATCGCCGGGCCGTGTCGGGCCACGACCGCGGGACCGCGAGCGCAGGCAGAGCTTCGTGCCCGCGGCGGTCTCGGGCGACCCCGGACCATGCAGGACGGCTGCGGCCAGCAGGCCGTCGATCAGGGTGACCCGGCCTTCGGCCTTGAGCACCGGGTTGTCCAGGGTGGCGCCAGTTCGGGCCTTGCCTGCGGCGAGAGCGAACATCGCTGGGGCGGTGATCGCGGTCCAGCCGATGCCCGGGGCGGAGTGGTGCGGGTGATAGCCGGTGGCGTTGAGATCACGGCTCCTCGCCACCTTCGGAACGCCCTCACGGTCGGGAACGCGGTGACCGTGGCGGCTGCCGCGTGGGGGCTGCTCGACGCTGTGCGCCTGTTCGCTGTTGCTCGTGCCGAATGCCACGGCGTTGACGTCTGGCGCCGGGTGGGCCGCGACTTCTACCGGTGGTGTGGTGGGTGTGGTGCCGGCGGGATGGCATCAGCGCAGGCCGTCTGTGCCGTCGTGCTCTTCGCCGACCGGGAGCCGCCGACGGTCGCCCCGAGGCTGCTATGTCTTGTCAAGGCCGCTTGAGGGAGCTCTTCCGCATTCGGTTGGCTCCGTCGTTCGAGGATCTTGAAGATCTGGCGGCAGATGTTGCGCTTGTGGCACCGCTGTGCGTCGCGGGAGCTCTTCCCCTCGCTGACGCGGCGGGCGACGTACGTCTTCGTGGCGGGGTCCAGCCGCGTCCTGATCAGGGTGATTGTGTGCATCGCTCGGTTCAGTCGGCGGTCTCCTCCCCTGCTGAGCCGGTGCTTGTCGGTCAGTCCGGAGGAGGCCGGGACCGGGGCGACACCGGCGAAGGACGCGAAGGCGGCCTCGGAACGGAACCGGCCCGAGTGTGACCAGCTGACCAGGATCTGAGCCGCTGTGTGCCTGCAGGTGCCGGACGCGCTGGGCTGTGGACCGCAGGGCACGGATGGTCATGCGGTGCTCGGTGGACCATGCGGGACGGTCGCGGAGGCCGGCACAGCGGGTGACCTGTTGTGCTCGGCTCAGGCGACGCAGTTCGGTGCGCAGGTCGTCCGGTGCGGAGATGATCAAAGCCTTGAGCCGGTTGATGGCCGCAGTGGAGGCATGCACGGCGCCCTGTCGCGTGGCCGGCAGCACACGCATGGCCTCGCGTTCCCCCCGTTTGCGGGGCTGGATGACGTGCTCGGTGGCCAGAGCTTCGCGGGCTGCACGGATGGCGTCGAGCATGTCCGTCTTGCGTCCTCCGCGGACCGGCGGGCGCTTGGGGCGGCAGACCTCGACGACGCGTTCACCAACGTCCTCAAGAAAGGCAGCGAGGCCGGCGCCGAAGCTGCCGGTTCCTTCTAGCGCCCAACAGCGGCGGCCAGGCACGTGCGAGCGGGCGAAGTCGAGAAGGCGCTGGTAGCCGCGACCGTGGGCCGATGCGTCAATGGTCTCCAAGACGGCGCCGATGGTGCTGACGACTGCTGCCGCAAGGATGTCGCGGTGAGTATCGACGCCGATGACGCCGTCGACATGTTCTGCGAGCATGGTCACGCGGTTGTTCTACTCCGGGCGGACGGGCCGTGGATGGCGTCGGCCTGGGTGGAGTCACCACGTGGCGGAACTGTGATGAGTCACGCCACGAGGCGGCGGACAAGCTGCTGATCAAGCCAACGGGTGGGCCAGGCCGGCGCCCGCGTCCGGCAGACATCTCGGGGGCACGGCAGCCCTGATGGGGCGCCAGTTATGTTGCGAGTCATGCCGGATCACGAGCGCCGAGCCTGGCAGCAACCCATCCCGGGCCGCAGAAGAACTCTCACAGTTATGTTTTCCGCGGTCCTGCAAGAGGACCGCTGGCCTCCGGGCCCGGCATGACTGTTCCCCCCTGTCGAAAGCATGACCTGGGGGGTGGTCCTAGGTTGTTGATGGGTCGGATGGGCTACGCAAAGGCGACTCCCGCCGCCGGGGTTTTCCTGCGGCCGAACCGGTCCGCGCAGACGCCTCCGGTGAAGAGGAAAGCCGCGAAGGTGATCAGATACGAGTCCAGGGACCACTGGAGCTCGGCGTTCGTCGCATCCAGGCTTCGCTGGATCAGGTCGGATTGTCAGGTACATGCCCATTATCCACGGTGATGACGAGCAGAGCCAGAACCGCCCGGCGGTGCCCGCTGCTCGATTCGATCCCGCCATGGCGCCCCATCTGGTGAAACAGGACGGCGTCATAGTGAAGGGTCTCGGTCGCAACGACTGCAGCGAGTCAAGCGCGGGGTGAGGTGGTTGCGCACCAAGATCATGCAGCCAATCGCTCCACGTATACAGTCGGTTGGTCACGGGTTGGCACAGGCAGGCGGCTCGCGGAGTGCTCAGAGCGGCGGTCTGATCCGCCGGGCGGCCGCCACCGTTACCTCCTGGGGGTGTAAGCGCT
>NZ_BAAJXA010000082.1:0-20837 GCF_057537855.1 Streptomyces diversicolor | reverse complement strand
GCGGGTGCTGGGCAGTGAGGAACTGCGCCAAGCTCTTGTCAATACTCTGCTGTATTCGCTCTTCACCGTGCCGGCCGTCACGGTACTCGGTCTTCTGATCGCCCTCACCATTCACAGTGTGCGGCGTGGAAAAGTCTTCTGGCGGACGGTGTACTTTCTGCCGTTCGCCAGCACCCTCGCGGCGATGAGCATCGTCTGGAAATGGATGTTCTACCCGGAACGAGGGCTGATCGACTCCACCGTGGGCCAGTTGTTCGGAGTGACGAACTGGTTGAGCGACAGTTCGCTCGCCCTCCCGGCGGTTGCTCTCGTGGGAGTGTGGCATCAACTCGGATACGCGGTCGTGCTGTTTCTGTCGGGGCTGGCCAACGTGCCCACCGCGCATCTTGAGGCGGCCCGTCTCGACGGCGCGAACGCCTGGCACCGGTTCTGGCACGTCCAGTGGCCCGCGCTCGGGCCGACCACGGTGTTCGCCGTCGTCATCAGCACGATCAGCGCGCTGCGCGTCTACGACACCGTGGCGCTGATGACCGAGGGCGGACCCATCGGCAGTACCTCAACCCTGAGCTACGAACTCTACCGGCGAGGGGTTTTCTACCAGGACATCAGCGGAGGAGCCGTGATCAGCATCGTGCTGCTGGCCACCGTCATGCTGGTGACGCTGGTGCAGATGCGGTCATTCGGCCGACGACTCAGCGAGGCGGGCGCCCGATGACCACCGGCACAGAATCGCACCATGCCGCCGGCGTTCTGTCGCCGGGCCGAGCAGAGCCCCCGGACGCATCCGGCCGGGGCTGGGGAAGCGTCCTGCGGCGGGCCGCCGCCAGCGACATACCCCGGCACATACTGCTGGCCTTGGGTGCCGTCGTCATGCTCGCGCCGTTCGCCTGGATGGTGTTCAGCTCGTTCAAACCGGACGACGAAATCTACAGCAGCAACCTCCTGCCGCAGCATCCGACCTTCGATGCCTATCAGCGCGTCTTCGACACGGTGCCGATGGGACGGTTCTTCCTCAACAGTGTGGCCGTGACCGGACTGATCTTCCTCGGTCAGGTGCTTCTCGCCGTTCCGGCCGCCTACGCGCTGGCGCGGATGCGGTTCCGCGGCAGCAGGCTGGCACTCGGGTTGGTTCTGTTCGCCACCATGCTGCCGATGCAGGTCGTCGCCGTACCCTTGTATCTGCTGTTCGCGAAGGCGGGCCTCCTGGACAATCGCCTGTCGCTGATTTCACCTTTTCTGGCCAGCGCCTTCGGCGTGTTCCTGCTCCGCCAGTTCTTTCTGGGAATCCCGCAGAACGTACTGGATGCCGCGCGGCTCGATGGTGCAAGTAACTGGACAACGGTGTGGCGCATCGTCCTGCCGATGGCCCGGCCGGCCCTCACCGCATTCGCGGTCTTCAGTATCGTCTCCCACTGGAACGACTACTTCTGGCCGAGCCTGGTTCTGTCGAGTGACGATGCGGCGACGGTGCCCTACGGTATTTCGGCGTTCGCCAACTCGGAAAGCAATGACTTTGCCGCCCAGATGGCCGCCGCCACGCTGGCCGTGCTTCCGCTGGTGGTGGGATTCCTGTTCGCCCAGCGTCATTTCGTTCGCGGTCTCGTGCTGTCGAACACCCCGGACTAAATATCCCATTCGGTTTTATTTTTCGAGGAGCAGAACCATGCGTTGGAGAATCACCGCGGCACTGGCATCCGTTGGCCTCCTGGCCGGGGTAACCTCCTGCGGCACATCGGGCACCAAGGACGGCGCTGTCAGCGTCTATTACACGCAGGCCAGTCTCTACGCTGATCCGTTGAAATCTGCCATCAAGCCGCTGGAGAAAGAGTCGAACGCCCCTCGGGTGAACCTTGTCCTCGCGGGCAAGAACTACAACGACGTCCAGCAGCGGATCATCCGCGAGGCCGGCACCGGTCGCCTGCCGGATGTGGCGCTGGTCGGGCTGAACAACCTGCGCGGACTGGTCGACCTCGGCATCGCCCAGCCGCTGGACACCGCGATCGCCAAGGGCAGTCTGAACACCAAGGACATCGACCCGAAGTTCCTGAAGCTCACCCAGTACAACGGAAAGCAGTACGGGCTTCCTTACGGTGTCGCGACGCGGATCCTCTACGCCAACGCCGACATGTTCAAGGCCGCCGGGCTCGACCCGACGCATCTGCCGACCACATGGAATGAGCTGCGCAAGGACGCTGCGAAGCTGGCGGATCCGGCCAAGCACAAGTACGGCATCGTGATGGACTGGAACGGCGGCAGCAACATCGACTTCCAGCAGCAACTGGCAAGTGCCGGCGGCGCGATGCTCAACTCCGACGAAACCGGCGCCGCGTTCAACAGCGCCCAGGGCCGAGCGGTGGTCAACTACTGGCGCGGTCTGGTCAAGGACAAGGCCATGCCGTTGCTCGCCCGCACGGCGGACACCAGCCCCAACGTCCAGGCGTTCATCAACGGCGACGCCGGCATGCTGATCCAGTCCAACGGAAACCTCGGCAACATCAACAAGAGCGCGAAGTTCACCGTCGCCACCGGACAGGTTCCCATCGAGGACGGTGGCACACGCAGCGCACCCGCGTCAGGCGCGGCGATCGTCCTGCTCACCAAGGACGCCAAACGCCAGGCGGCGGCCCTCAAGGCCATCCAGCAACTGGTCAGTCCAACGGCCAGTACGGCACTGACCCTCGCGGCCGGCTACCTGCCCGTCAACTCCGCCGCCCTGAAGAGCCCGGAGTTGAAGAAGTACTTCAGTGAGAAGCCCAACCGGCGGACGCCGCTGGACGCCATCCCCTACCTGAACCAGTGGCAGACCTACCCCGGCGGTCACGACGTCGAGGCCAACGACGCGATCGAGAAGAGCCTCCTCCAGGCTCTGGGCGGCAGCGAGTCCCCTGAGAAGGCGCTCACCGAGTCGCAGAACGCGGTCGACGAGATCCTGAAGAACCATGGCTGAGGGAATCGACTGCGTCGACGTGAGCAAGACGTTCGGGCCGGCGGACCAGGCCCTGCGTCAAGTGACCGTGTCGTGCAAGGCCGGCGAAACACTGACCCTGGTCGGGCCAAGCGGCTGCGGCAAGACCACCCTGCTGCGCTGCATCGCCGGGCTGGACCATCCCACCGGCGGGACGATCCGGATCAACGGCCGTGACATGACGTATGCCGACCCTCAGCGTCGGAGCACGGCCATGGTCTTCCAGAACTACGCCCTGTACCCGGCCAAGACGGTCGCCGCGAACATCGAGTTCCCGCTGGTCATGGGCAAGGTGCCGCGAGGCGAGCGCGCCGGGCGGGTCACCGAGATCGCGCGGCTGCTGCGGTTGACCTCGCATCTGGGGAAGAAACCGGCCCAGCTGTCCGGTGGGCAGAAACAGCGCGTCGGCATCGGGCGGGCGCTGATCCGCCGGCCGTCCGTGCTGCTGATGGACGAGCCGCTGTCGAACCTCGACGCCGCGCTGCGGGTCGATATGCGCGCCGAATTGCACGAGCTGTTCCAGAAGCTGGGCGCCACGGTCGTCTACGTCACCCACGACCAGACCGAGGCGCTGACACTTGGCGACCAGGTAGCCGTCCTGAACGAGGGACGCCTGCAGCAACAGGCCACCCCACGCGAGGTCTACTCCCGCCCGGCGAACAGGTTCACCGCTTCGTTCCTCGGAGCCATGAACCTTCTCGACGGCATCGTCCAGGACGGGTACTTCCGGACGTCCGACGGGTCGCCGATCGTCGAACTCCGGGCGCCGAAGGCCGCCGCGACGGCGTGTATCGGCATCCGGCCCGAGGACCTTCGAGCGGCCGACACCTCGGCAGACCGCCCCCACGTCACGCTCACCGGCCGGGTCAGGCTCCTCGAACTGCTCGGCAGCGAGGAACTCGCCCACATCACTCTCGCCGGTGGCCACAAGCTCAAGGCCCGGGTGCCGGTGGGCACCGTCACCGCCGACACCGTGCGCCTCTGCGTCGATGTCGAACGTCTGCACCTCTTCGACGCGGAGGGCATACGCATCGACGCATAGGCGGCCTGACACCGAGGAAACGCGCCTTCCGCCGTACTCCGTCCCTCACCCACAACAAGAAAGGGAACAACCAAGATGCCAAAGCTCCTCACGGACGCACAAGTTCATCAGTATGAGCGAGACGGCTACGTTCATCCGCTGCGAGCATTCTCCGCTGACGAGGCACAGGGCGTCTTGGAACACATGGACGCGCTTGAGCGGCGGGAGCCGGATCTGTGGTCACGCGCCAAGTACAAGCCGCATCTGCTGATGAAGTGGCTCAACGATTTCATGCGAACGCCGACGGTTCTTGACGCGGTCGAAGACGTTCTCGGGCCGAATGTGCTCGCGTTGGGCACAGCTCATTTCGACAAGAAGCCGCACGACCCGAAGTTCGTCAACTGGCATCAGGACGCGACCTACTGGGGTCTTTCCGAGCCGAGCGTCCTCACCGCCTGGGTCGCTCTGACGCCGAGCAGGCGCACAAATGGCTGCCTGCGGGTCATCCCGGGTAGTCACCAACAGGGCCAGGTTCCGCACCACGACACCTTCGACAAGGACAGCGTCCTGAGCCGAGGCCAGGAGGTCGAGGTCGACGTCGACGAGAACGACGCAGTCGACCTGGAGCTCAACCCCGGTGAGTTTTCGCTGCACCATACGATGCTGGTCCATGGATCGGAGGCGAACACCTCTGACATCAGGCGATGCGGCATCGCGACTCGCTTCATCGCCACACGAGTACGGCCCATTGACGGCTACAAGGACAGCGCGACGCTGGTGCGCGGTGTGGACGAGTACGGCCACTTTGCCCCGGACGTGGCTCCGGCGTACGACATGGACCCGGCCGCCGTCGCCTTCTACAACGACATGCGAGAGGAAAGGGAACGTCGCAAGGAATCCATCATCAGTCGCACCGCGACCCAAGAGGGCACTCGCGCCGCAGCGCCCGCAGTCCGTGCGCGTCCAGGGTGGTGACCGGGTGAGCGCCGATCGTCACGGTCCCGGCGGTCGGCTGCTCCAGCCGTACCAGACAGCGGAGCAGTGTTGATTTCCCGGATCCGTTCGGGCCCAGCAGCACGACACGTTCGCCTGGCCTGATGGTGAGTGAGACATGCCGGATGGCGGAGACCTCACCGTAGGTCTTGGCCAGTTCCGTCACCTCGATGGGCATCCCGGTGACCTCGGCGCCGGGCAGGCCACCGTCGGGGTGTGCCGGGTCGGGGGCGGTCACGGGGTCGGGGGCGGTCATCGGGAACGTCCTGCGGTCACGTCTGGGACGGGAGCTGTTGACATTGGCGGCATGGGCCCATTCCTTTCGGCACGCTCCCGGGCCTGCGGGCGGGTCACAGGATCCGCCTGCGTACCGCGGCGGAGACCCGCTCGACAGCGATGACGACGACGAAGATGATGATCACGATGGTCAGTGCCTGCTGATACTGGAATAGTTGCATGTCCGTGGACAGGTCGATGCCGATCCCGCCCGCGCCGACCAGGCCCAGCACGACGGCGGACCGGACCGCCTTCTCCAGCGCGAACATGCTGGTGGCCACGAACGACGGAAGGACGGCGGGTACGACGCCGCAGACGATCACGGCCGGGGTGCGGGCGCCCGTGGCGCGCAGCGCCCGCAGGGGTGCCGGGTCGAGTTCCTCGACCCGTTCGGCGAACAGCCGGCCGCAGTACCCGATCGTGTCGACGGCGATCGCACAGATGCCGGCGGCGGGTCCCAGCCCGACCGCGACCACGAACACCAGACCCCAGACCAGGTCCGGGATGGCCCGCAGCGATGTGACCAGCGAGCGCACGGTGGCGGCCAGGGGCGCGGGGCTGAGGTTCCGTGCTGCCAGCACCGCGACCGGGAGGCTGGCCACCGCACCGAAGACGGTGCCCACGATGGCCATCTCGATGGTCTGCCCGGTGGCGGAGGCGACGGTCCGGCCCTGCTCGAGCACCGGCGGGAACGCCTTGCCCAGAAAGTTGACCAACCCCGGGGCCCCGGAGACGAGCGTGCTGGGGTTCAGGCCGCTCCAGACGATTCCCCAGACGAATCCGCCCAGGACCACGGCCGCCACGATGAGCAGGAACGGTGACGTCCTGGGCAGACGAGGCGGCGGGTGACCCGCCTGGCGCTGCGCCCGGTCGGTCATGGTGAGTGACATCCGGTTGCTGCCTTCCACGTCAGGAGGGGATCTTCGCGAGGTTCGGGTATCCGTCCTGACGGTATGCCTGGCGGATCAGGTCGAAGTCCTTGTCGGTGACCGGGATGATCTTCGATTCGGCGTAGCTGCTCACATAGATGCCCCCGGCTGCCTGGATGGACTTCATGATCGCGGCGCTGTTGGCGGACAGTTCGGTCTTGATGCGGTTGCGCAGCGATGCGGAGAGCCGGGGGTTGGCGATGATGAGGTTGGGCGGGAACATCGGGCTTCGCGCGATGACGGGCGCCTGCTGGGGTGTGAGGCCGCCGAGCTTCAGCAGGGCCGCGTATCCGGCCGGATAGGTGGCGACCGCGTCCACCTTGTGCCCGAGGAACGCGGCTGCCTGATTGCTGCTCAGCGGTTGGGTCGTGACGGTGCTGCCGGGCTTCAATCCGGCGTCGAGGAGCATTTTCAGCGGGTAGACGTATCCGCTCGTGGAGCCGGGATCGGTCAGGCCCACGGCCTTGCCCTTCAGTTGGGCCAGCGAGGTGATCGCGCTGCCGCCGTGCACGACCCACAGGGTCCGGTAGCCGGGCTGGCTGAGACCGACGACCGGCAGAGTGCCGGACTCCGCGCGGAGAGCGACGTACTCGGCGGGGCCGGCCATGACCAGGTCCAGATGGTTGGACTCGATCGCCGCCGCGGCGGCCGTCCGGTCGGCGACCGGGAACAGCTTCACCGGCATGTGCAGAATCTTCGTCAACTCGGCCTGTAGCGGGCCGAACTGCTTCTGGAGCTGTTGGGAGCCTTCTACGCTGGAGATGGCCAGCGTCAGAGTGGCGGGGTTGTCGGCGGATGAACTGGCCGTTTTGGTCGAACTGCCGCACGCGGCCAGCAGTCCGGTGAGGATCAAGACATGGACGAGCAAGAGGATGGGCGACTTACGCACGCCGAATGCTCCGGTCATCGGTCCAGGCTCCATTTCTTGGCTGGACAGTTCGGGGCGACGAGGCGGGATGCCTCCGAGCCCGGTGTCCCAACTCGGGACTTCTTCGGAATTTATCCGGCATAAATGAACCCACAGATACGACGGGCCACACCCGGATGAACTTTTCGTATTGCGGTGAATTCTTGAGGGAGAGGCGATTCAGAACGCCTGGCCGTGTTGGACACGGCGCGGAGAACCGCTGAGGAAACCGGAGCCGCGGGTCACGCTGGCCGTATGAGCACGTCAGCGACGGTCGCGTAGGCGTTCAAGGAGCCGCGTACTCAGTGAGTCCGCGGAGAAAGTGGAGAAAGCGGAGAAAGTAAAGCGCGCAAGCTCATGGAGGGGGAGTTCATCAGGCTCGTGGACGGCGGCATGGTCACGCCTTTCCTGTGAGCCGCGGAGATCCTTGAACCGGCTCCTGTGAGCCGCGGAGATCCTTGAACCGGCGCGCAGGCCTGGAATGCGCATTGAGTTCTTCAGCGAATTGACTCAGGCTGCCAAGAGAATGCTCATCGGCGAGTCAATTCGCAGAAGAATTTGAACTGGTCTTTCCCTCGATAATTCTCGGCGGCATCGTTGCCCGCCCGATCTCATACTGTCTGCCCGCTCGGACCGGACGCGTCCGGCGCACCCGCCGTTCCCTGCGGCCGTGGGATGCCCCAGAGCCGCAGGTACCCTCTCACGGCCCGACGTCCTCGTTCGGCGCCATCCCGGTTGTCGACGCCGGGGACACGGCCTCCGTCGGCCGTACCCGCAGGACCCGGATCAGCAGTTGGGACAGTGCCAGCCAGCCGAGCAGGACCGCGCCGAGCGCGATGGTGCCGCCGGGCCAGTCCAGCGGTTGCCGGTCCGGCTGGAAGGTGCCGAGCCCTTCGACGCACCAGAACATGCCGAACGTCGAGAGCAACACGGCGACGCCGTACTTCAGGGTGTTCTCCGGAACCTTCGTCAACGGTCCGTGCGCCACCACCGCCGCGGCCGTGACGAGGACCGTCGCCAGCACCGCCGCGCCCGTGGCCACCGGAACATCGCCTGCCCTCAGACCGAAGGTGATGACGATGAACACCACTTCGACGCCCTCCAGGAAGACGCCCTTGAGGCTCACTATGAACGCGAAGTAGTCCAGTCCGAGGAAGGACCGTTCGCCCGCCTCGCGAGCCAGGGCACTCTGTTTCTCGAAGATCTCCGCCTCGTCGTGCAGATCCTTCCGTCCGGACGAACGCAGGATCGCCTTGCGCATCCACTGCAACCCGAAGATCAACAGGAGTGCTCCGATCGCGAGTTGCAGGGCCGCCTCGGGCAGCCATGTGACCACCGCGTAACCCGTCACGAGCGCGAAGGCGATCACCGATGCCAGCCCGACCACGGTGCCGGCGATCGCTGACCGCCAGCCGCGGGTCATACCCATCGCGACGACGATGGTGACGGCCTCCACCGCCTCCACGAGACACGCCAGGAACACGGCGGACAGCCAGTGCCCAGACAGCCCCGGTACCAACAGACATAACCTGTCCTCTCACCTCACGCCGACGCCGACGCGAGAAACGAACATCACGCACGGCCGCTAACAGCTGATACATCTAGTGTCTATGGCTCGTTACGTTCTTACTCTGTCGTCCGGACGACTCGACATGGGTGGTGTCCTCGTGCGTCTGGCGCGCGAGAATCACGAAGCGGCCCTGCGTGCACGCCAGTGGTGTGGAGCGAGGGTCCGGACGGTACCGCCGCGGCGCGGAGTGGCTGGACGGTGGCAGAACGTGCCATCGCATCCGATCGCCACGGCAGGAGGCCCGGTGCGTATGCGCGCCGGGATGACTCCGCTGCTTCAACCGTTAGGGCGGCGGAGTATTCTCCGTTCAGAATCTGTTCGAACGGCTGACACCCGTCGCCCGTCGTCCATGGGGGCGAGGGCGGGGGTCGCACCGGGCATGACCCATGCCCTGGCGTCGAGTGCCGGGCGTATGCGCCCGGCACGGATAAACAAGGACGAGTGTATGAACGAAGCTCCTGAGTGGCTGGTGCTGATCTACCGGGTCCCGCCGGAACCCTCTCGTCTCCGGGCGGCGGTGTGGCGTCGCCTCAAGGGACTGGGGGCCCTGTACTTGCAGAACTCGGTCGCCGCTCTACCGGCCAGTCCCGCGGCGGAACGGGCACTGCGGACACTGCGCAAGGACATCCTGGACATGGGTGGCACTGCCTCGTTGCTCAGTTCCCGGGTCATCGCGGGCGCTTCTGATGTCGTCGCCGCCTTCAACGCCACCCGGGACGACGAGTACGAGGAGATCATCGACAAGTGCGATGACTTCCGAGCGCAGGTGAAAAAGGAGTACGAAGCCAACCATTTCACCTACGCCGAACTCGAAGAGAACGAGGAGGATCTGCACAAGCTGCAGAAGTGGTTCGCGAAGGTCGTCGATCGTGACGTCCTGGGTGCCGCTCAGCGCAGTGCGGCCGAGGAGGAGCTGAAGTCCTGCGTGCAGGTCCTCGAGGACTATGCCAACCGGGTGTTCCGCGAGGAGGACAAGGACTGAGACCGGTCACGGCACCCGGCAGTTGACGATCGCAGCGCGCCTGTCCTCACGCTGGGCGCGCTGCCTTCGGCTGACGCCGGTTTCTGCCGGCGTCAGTTCTTCCGTGTGTCGATCAGCATGGTCGCGGTGAAACCGGCGCCGAACAGGACTCCCAGCAGCGGCGGGAGCAGTGCGACACCGCCGGCGCCGTTCAGTACGGCCACGGCGCCGACCGTGAGCACCAGAACCACAGCCGCGGCGATCTTCCAATCGTCACCGATGACGAAGTCGTACCAGAATCCAGCGAACGCCCGAATAAAGGCCATGCTCAACTCCCCTCACCAATGGGCTCGATCACGGAACCGACGGACGCCGACGCAGTGGCCCGGCCAGGAGCTAGAGAGTAACGACCGTTAGATCTCGCGTCAAACAGTCGATCCTGTGCTTGGGTGAGGCGTGTCCGATCGCGTGGTCACGGAGATGATGTCGGCCCGCTTGTCGACCCGGAGTGCTCCGCGGTCGCCGAGTTCAGCGGCGTGGGCGGGAGGGGAGGAGGCCGACGAGACGGCTTGGGCCAAGGAGCACACTCCGGCGTCAGCCAGACCCTCGGTCAAGGCCCGTCGTTCTGCTCAGCCGGTGTTGGTGGTGATGTTCCGGTAGAAGGCGCGGGCCTGGTCGAGTACGTTCACGAGGTCGTGGAGTTGGTCGGGGTGGGAAAAGTTGCCGGCTTTCCGGGTGAGGGTTTCGAGGCGGTCGAGCCAGTCCAGGCACCATGCCGCGTCCGCGGTCCGGGCGACCGTGTGTCCTGCGACGTCGATCCAGACCGGGCTGGTGTGGGCATACACCTGGGGGCCGAGGACCGCGGGATGGCCGGTGCCGCGGGCCACTGCCGCGATCCATGTCGGTTCGGCGATGTCGAGGTCCGCCGTGAGTTCGGTCGTGCCGGCGTGGTGTGTGGTGTCGACGGCGGCCAGGACCCCGGTGGGCCCGACGATCTCCAGCCGTTCCACCCCCACACCCGTGGCACGCGCCGTGACCGGCACCCGCCGCGGTTCGTCCAGGCGCACGGTGTCGCCCAGTCCCTGACCGGCGGCGTCGAGTTCGAGCCACGGACCGTTCGTGGCGAAGGTCCGCCCGCCGCGCACGGCGTCCTGCCATGCATCGACGGACAGGGGTGTGTCGCCGAGGTGCGCGTAGGCCCGCGACCACCCGGGCGGATTCGACTTCACGTCGTGACGGGAGTGGGACAAAAACGCGTCCGTGCCCGCTGTGGCTGCCAGTCGTAGGCCGCAGCCCAGCAGTCGGTGATACAGCTGTTCCGTCGCCTCCGGCCCCCAGATGGTGTGGTTCCCGGTGAGGTCCATCGAGTCGACCAGTCCGAGGGCGGCGTCTGCCACCAACTCACGGGCATGCGTGAAGAAGTGGGCGTGCTGTTCGGCGAACACCTCCTCGATCGGGAAGCCGCTGTCGTTGAGCGGCGCGTGCACGGGGTGGGCGTAGCTGACTGTGGCGCCCAGGGTGCGGCATTCGGCCGCGGCGACCGCGTTCGGCGGCCAGTCCTGCGGCTCGTCGGAGCGTCGATGCCCGGTCTGGTAACGGACCGGGGGTGCGGACAGGTTCAGCGCGGTGAAATGCCCCAGCATGTTGTTGCGGTACTCGATACCCCACCGGGCCACGGTGTGCTGATGAGACCAGGGCAGGTCCTGGCCGGTGAAGTGCTCGAACGCCTCCCGGTCATAGATCAACGAGGTCGCCGAGTTCGCGGCGACCAGATTCATCAGGTGCAGGCCTTCACCCTGTTGCATCCGCGCCGCGTCCGACGGCGCGCACACCAGGTCACCGGAGTAGTTCATGTGCACGTGCAGGTCCCCGCCGTACCAGCCGCGCGCCGCCGCGTCGTAGAGCCGCACCGGCGACAACTCCACGACCTCCTCCGCCCCGGCCACGACCTCGATCTCGACTCGCGAGGGCAGGAACTCGCCTCCCCGCCCGACCTCGACCACCGTCCTGCCGACCGGGACCTCGACGGTGAGATTGTTACCGTGAAAGAACGGGCGTCCGTGGTAGTCGTACTTGCGCAGGACGCCGTCGGGAAACCACGCGCCACCGCGCTCATCCCACACCCGCCACCGCGACACCGCATCCGACACCAGGCGCAGCGTGCCACTCGCCACCGGTTCCACCGCCCGGATACGACGACCGTCCACCCGAATCCCGGGCTGATCGACACTCGCCACCGCGTCGACCAGGGCCAGCGGCGCGTCGTGGCCACCCAGCACGAAGACCTGATACGGGACCGGATGGCGCACCGTCGCGAACGGTGCGGGTGTCCGCACCCGCACGCCCCCGCCGTGCACGATCGCAAGGCCCACCGGCATCGGATCGGGCAGCGCGTCGACCACGGACTCGACAACCGCGGCGGGATTCGCCCCGGGTGCGTTCAGTCCCCAGACCATTCTCCGGGAGGCCATCACCCTGTCCTGGTCGCACCAGCCCAGCAACGCCCTCAACGCCGTCGCCAGGGTGTCTTCCCGCTCGTTGCCCCAGTCGTACCCACGCTCCACACAAAGCGCCCGATACCGCGCCAGCATCTCCGCGACCACGGGCGGCATGTGTTCTTCTTCGCAACACATCCGGCCATCTCCCTTCCCCGTCACACTCGATATCCGCACGGCCGTCCTCGACGTGGGAGACGGACTCGATCTAGGGATCGACATTCCCTGCATGTGAGATTGTATTGCAATGGTGTTGCTTGAGGCAATGGGCATGGTACGGAAGTACGTCGGGCATGAGAGCCCGGCCGGGCTGCAACAACTGCTGAATCGGCCCCGCCGGCAGGGGCGCGGGTGGTGTTGTGCGCGAGGTCGGGGCGGACCCGCGACACCCACAGCGGCCGGCCGCCCGGGGTCGCGATATGGGGCTGGGATTCCGTAGCCGCATGGTCTGGGTCAGGCGTTGTGTTGTGCGGTGACCGCGGAGATGGCGTTGAAGCCGACGGCGGCGCGTGAGCCGATCTGGGTTGCGACGGCACTGTAGAGGGCGTCGAGGATGGCGAGGAGGGCCAACTGGCTGGTCATGCCCTGGAGTCGGAAGCCTAGTTCGGGTGCCCCGGCGATGAGCGCGTAGTCACACATCGTGGCAAGCGGGGTGTTGCTGTAGCTGGTGAGGGCGACGGTGACGGCTCCGCCTTCGCGGGCCTTGTGGGCGCCTTCCAGGGTGGGGCGCATGGCCCCGGTCCGGCTGATGGCGATGCATACGTCCTCGCGGCTGAGCTGCTGGGCCATGACGTGCTGGGACCATACGTCGTCGGGTGCGAAGGCGTGCAGGCCGATGGTGGTGAGCCGTTGCGCGGCGTCGGTTGCCGGGGTGCGCGAGGTGCCCACGGCGACGAACAGGATCCGGCGGGCGCGGGCGACGGCGGTGACGACGTGTTCAAAACTCTGCTGGTCGACTGTGGCCAGAGCGTCGATGAGTGACTGGGCGCCGGCCCGCAGGACTCGTTCGAGGGTGGTCGCGGGTGGGGCGTCGTCCGGCTCGGTCGGCGGGATGTGCTGCTGGAATTCGGCGCTCTCGGTGCGGGCCAGATCTCTGGCGAGGATGAGCTTCAGGTCGGGGAAGCCCTGGAAGCCGAGTTCACGGCACGCGCGGACGACAGAGGACGGCGAGGCCGCGGCGGCTTCCGCGAGTTCGGCGATGGTGGCCTGCATGACCCATTGCGGCCTGGCGAGGACGGTATCGGCGATCCGGCGCGCGACGCCCCGTAGCGCGGGGGCTGCGGATCTGATGCGGGCGAGGGTTTCGACCGGCGGCTGGGCTCCGAGGTCGTCGGGCGGGGTTTCACCGGGTGCGGTCAACGGCTCCGTGACCGGTGTGCCCTGATGCGGGTTCGTGGCGGCCTCCTTGAGTGGCATCGCATCGTCGGATGTGCCTGACCTTACCGGAATCGGATGCCGTGCAAGGCCAGCAGGTTGGTTCGCGGTAGCTGGATCCCCGGCCGCCCTGTGATGCGCCGGAGCCCGTCCCGCGGCCCTCCGATGGTACAGCCCACCTGGGGTGTGCCCGCCAGATACGGGCTCCTGCCTGCCGTGATCAGTGCGGACGAGGCCGGGACGGGCATGCTCGGCCGGCCGCCGCCCTGCCGGCCGGAATCTGCCCCGCTGTTCATGAAATCGAGTTCCGCGAGATTTGTTGATTAAAAGAATCCAGTGCCATTCATTCATCTTGGGGTCACTCCGGGGCAACCTCGGCTGCCTAGCTTTCCGTTGCGGCGGCACCGCTTCGACGTTGTTGCCGCCGGCATATCGCTCGCAGCAGGCGCGAGCCGACCAGGCAGGGAGGCCGAAACAATGACACAGCCGGATACGGCGGAGCCGGACACAGCACGTCGGCTCGGTGTCGCGGCGGGGGCAGCCCCGCGAGCCGAAGGCGGGGAGCGTTCGACCGGGTCGCCGGGTCGGCGCGCCGACGTGCCCGGCGGCGCCGAAAGGAAGCAGAACGGCGTATCGGTGTACCAGGAGCTGGGGGTCCGGCCGGTGATCCACGCCGGAGGGACCACGACCACGTTCGGGGGGTCGAGATCACCGGAGGCGGTCTGGGCGGCGATGGCCGACGCCTCCCGGCAGTTCGTCAGCATCTTCGAGCTCAACCGGGCGGTCGGGAAGTACATCGCCGGCGTCACCGGCGCGGAAGCGGGCATGGTGACCAGCGGCGCGGCGAGCGGGATCGTGCTGTCCGTCGCCGCCGCCATGACCGGCGCTGACCTGGCCAGGGTGCGGCAGTTGCCGGATACCGCGGGCCTTCGCTCGAAGGTAGTGATCCAGAAGGCGCACCGGGGCCGCTTCACCTACCTGGCCCGGTACACCGGCGCGGACTTCGTCGAGGCCGGCAGCATCAACGAATGTGAACCGGAGGAGCTCGACCACGCGATCGACGAGCAGACCGCCGCCGTTCTTTACGTCCTGGGTCCGGGCCTTCGTCAGGTGGGGCCAAGCGTCGCCGAGACCGCGCGGATCGCGCACCGCCACGGTGTGCCGCTGCTGGTGGACGCGGCCGGGATGCTCCCGCCGAAGGCGAATCTGACGAGGTTCATCGCCGAGGGCGCCGACCTGGTCACGTTCGGGGGCGGGAAGTTCCTCAAGGGCCCGCAGAACACCGGGCTGCTGTGCGGCCGCGCTGATCTCATCGAGGCGGCACTCGCGCATTCCGGGCCGAACTTCGCGATCGGCCGCCCGCACAAGGTCTCCCGCGAGGCCATCGTCGGCCTGTATGAAGCGCTCAAACGCTATCTGGCCAGCGACGAAGAACAGGTCCGCGCGGGCCTGCGCGCCCAGACGGAGCTGGTGGCAGCCCGGGTGGGCTCCGTCCCGGGAGCCGAAGTGACCGTCGAAGAGGACGACTTCGAGTTCTTCGTCCCGACCGCGGTGATCACGCTCTCACCAGAGCGCCCCGGCCGGGACGTGCGGGAGATCGCCCGGCGCCTGCTGGACGGCGAACCCCGGGTGTTCCTCTACCACGACCGTCAGCTCCGCCGCCTGCTGGTCAATCCCACCGCACTGCAGCCGGGCGAGGCCGAGATCGTGGGCGAACGTATCCGCGCCGAGCTGCTCGCGGCGCATCAGCAGGCGCCTGCCCGACCGCCCGTCATGACCGTCCCGGCATCGCCGTCCGACCTGGAGTCCCGATGACATCCCTGCACACCGCGGCCGACGCCGCGATCGAACTGGCGGTCCTCGACATCGCCGGGACAACCGTCGACGAGGGCGGCACGGTCTACCGGATCCTCGCGGAGGCCGTCACAGCCGCGGGCGCCACTCCCACGCCGGCTGACATCAGCCGCTGGACGGGCACCGACAAGCGCGAAGCCGTCCGTGGGCTGCTGTCGGCCCATGGTTCCGCACCCGACGACGCCGAAGTGGCACGTGTCTACGCCGATTTCCGGCGGCGACTCGACGCCGCCTACCGGGCCGACCCGCCACGGCCGCTGGCCGGAGCGGAGGACGCACTCCGCGAGCTGCGCGGGCGCGGGGTCAAGGTCGCCCTCAGCACCGGCTTCGACAGCGAGGTGACCGACGCGATCCTGGGCCCGCTGGGATGGCGGGGCACCCTGGTCGACGCGGTGGTCAGCGCCGACCAGGTGGCACGCGGCCGGCCGGCCCCGTACCTGATCTTCCGGGCGATGGAACTGACCGGCGTGCTCGATGTCGGCCGGGTGCTCGTCGCCGGAGACACCGTCGCCGACCTGCTCTCCGGTACGAACGCCGGCGCCGCCGTGGTGGCAGGCGTCCTCAGCGGAGCCGACGACAGCGCAACGCTCGGCCGCATCCGCCACACCCACCTGCTCACGAGCATCGCTGACCTTCCCGCACTGCTGGCTGCGGCCCCGCGGCGCCCCGAGGCGATCGCATGACCGGGCCCACCGCACCGCCGCCGCATCGGCCGGCCCGCGGTACGAACGCCGGGCTGTCCACGACGACCACCGCTGGGACGACCACCGCTGGGACGACCACCGCTGGGACGACCACCGCTGCGGTGACCACCACTGCGACCACTACCGCTGCGGTGGCTACCCCTGCGATGACTGCCGCTGCACGCGCACCTCTGGTTCACCCTGGTTCCGAACCATCCGCCGAACCACCGGCATTCGAGTGCCGCGCGGTGTCCAAGGAGTATCAGGGCGGCACCCCGGCGCTTCGCGATGTCACCTTGCGCGGGGAGGCGGGGCAGATCGTCGTCCTGGTGGGGCCGTCCGGCTGCGGCAAGACCACATTGCTCAGGTGTATAGCCGGTCTGGAGCCCATCAGCGCCGGCGCAATCCATCTGCAGGGCCGCGACGCCGCCCATGTGCCGCCGCACCGCCGCGGTGTGGCGATGGTGTTCCAGAACTACGCCCTGTATCCGAACAAGACTGTCGCGCACAACATCGCCTTCCCCCTTCGGATGAGTTGGGTACCGCGAGCCGAACAGGAGGCGCGGACCCGCGAGATCGCCGATGCTCTCAAGATCGGCCACCTCCTCGATCGCCGGCCGCGCCAGCTGTCCGGCGGGCAGAAGCAGCGCGTCGGCATCGGGCGTGCGTTGGTCCGGCGGCCGACGATCGTTGCGATGGACGAACCGCTGTCCAACCTCGACGCACAACTGCGGGTCGATATGCGCGTCGAGATTCGGGCGTTGCAGCAGCGCCTGGGCATGACCGTCGTATATGTCACCCACGACCAGGCCGAGGCGCTGAGCCTCGCGGACCGCATCGTGGTGATGAACGGCGGCGCTGTCGAGCAGGTCGGATCGCCGGAAGAGGCGTTCAACACCCCGGCCACGCCCTTCGTGGCCGGCTTCCTCGGCATGATGAACCTGCTGCCCGGCACGGCCGAGGCCGGTCGGCTTCGACTGGACGGCGCGGCGGGCGAGTCGATCCCGCTGCCGCACCGCGTGACCAGGGTGGGGGATCGGCATCGGATCGTGACGCTCGGTGTGCGCCCCGAGCAGCTGGTAGTGGGTCATCCGCCGCCGGGCCGGTGGTCGGTCTCGGGCACGCTCGTCTCCAGCGAACTGCTCGGCACCGAACGCCTCGTCGTGGTGCGAGTGGGCGGAGCGGGGGATCAGACCCTGCGGGTGCGGGTCGCGGCCGATCAGCCGCTGTCCTCGGAGCTGCGGGTGTGGGCGGCCGACGAGCACCTCCACCTGTTCGACGCGGACGGCACACGACTGGGTGGCGAGGACCGGGCGACCCCACTGGCTTCTGCGAACGTGGACGGCCTGCGATGACGTACGTGGAAGAGCGGGCGGAAGAGCGACAGGCCGGCCTCGATTCCTCCAGGCCGCCGGCGAACCACCGGCCGCGGATGCGCCTGACCGACGGTGTGATCGGTTGGCTGTTGTGCACTCCCGCCACGGTGCTCCTCGGTGTGTTTGTGATGCTGCCGCTGCTGGCGGTCGGCGTCCTCGCCTTCTTCAGTTGGGATCCGCTCAGCCAGACGGGCCACGCGGTCGGCTTCGCGAACTTCTCCAAGATCCTGACCAGCCCTGAACTGCGGTCCGCCGCGCTCCGCACGCTCGAATACACCGCGTTGACGGTGCCGACCACGGTGGCGCTGGGCATGGCCATCGCCGTGGGAATCAGTAACGTTCGACGCGGTGCGATGCTGTGGCGCACCGTCTTCTTCCTGCCGGTGGCATCCACCCTGGCCGCGACATCCGTCGCCTGGCGTTTCATGTTCTACCCGCACACCGGGATCATCGATCAGACGGTGGGCGCGGTCATCCCGATCAGCGGGTGGCTGCAGTCGACGAACCTGGCCATCGTCGCGGTGTCGATGGTCGGTGTGTGGCAGGCACTCGGCACGACCATCGTCATCTTTCTCGCCGGACTGTCGGGGGTGCCCCGGCACCTGCACGATGCCGCCGCCCTCGATGGAGCGACCTCCTGGCGCCGGTTCTGGCACGTCACATGGCCTGCCCTCGGCCCTGCCACGGTCCTGGCCCTCGTCATCGACACCCGGGACTCCTTGCGCGTCTTCGACCAGGTCCAGGTGATGACGCAAGGCGGCCCGCTCGGATCGACCACCACGTTGTCCTATCTGCTGTGGCAACGGGGCATCCACTACAACGATCTCGGCGGCGGCGCCGTCATCGACCTGGTCGTTCTGATCGTGGTCATCGGTTTCGTC
Source organism: Streptomyces diversicolor (assembly GCF_057537855.1). Classification (NCBI taxonomy): domain Bacteria; kingdom Bacillati; phylum Actinomycetota; class Actinomycetes; order Kitasatosporales; family Streptomycetaceae; genus Streptomyces; species Streptomyces diversicolor. Next base: position 2,552 of record NZ_BAAJXA010000082.1, on the reverse strand, counting down.
GGCATCCAGCTCATGACCGTCGGGCGGCGGCTCAACGAGGGAGCGGCCCGATGAACGCACCCCGGCCGCGCCGTCGGCCGCCACTCGGGCAGATCGCGCTGCACCTTGTCCTGGCCTTGGCGGGTTTCCTGGTGCTGCTGCCCTTTCTGGTGATGCTCCGCGCCGCCGTCACACCGGACCAGTGGATCTTCCGGGGAACGCTGAGCCTGCACGGCCTGACCTGGAGCCACTTCGCCCAGGCATGGAACGACGCGCCGTGGCTGCACTACTACTGGAACAGCCTGCTCTCGGTCACCGCCATCTACATCGGCCAGATACTCACCTGCCTGCCGGCCGGGTACGCTCTGGCACGGTTGCGCTTTTGCGGCTCAGGTGTCGCCACGTGGGTTGTCGTCGTCTGTCTGGCCATTCCGACCCAGATCGTCGCTCTGCCCGTCTTTCTGCTGCTCTCACGAATGAGCTGGCTGGACACGCTGCAGTCGTTGATCGTGCCGTTCGTCGCCTCGGCCTTCGGAATCTTCGTCTTCCGGCAGTTCATCATCACGATCCCGCAGTCGCTGTTCGATGCCGCGCGGCTCGACGGTGTCGGCCCGATCGGCGTTGTCTGGCGCGTCGTGCTGCCCAACGTCCGCCCCGCACTGGCCGCGTTCGGCGTGCTCAGTGTGATGGGGCACTGGAACGACCTGTTCTGGCCGTCGGTCGTGCTACGGACGGGGCGTTCGGCCACGGTGCCGTACGGCATCGTCGAATTCGCCTCGGGCGAGGGCGGCTCGAACTACGGGACCCAGATGGCTGCCGCCGCCATCGCCGCGATCCCGCTCGTCATCGCCCTGTGCTTCGCCCAACGCCAGTTCGTCCAGGGCCTCGCCCCCTCGGCCGCGGCCGACTGACTCACCACGTTTCTCGTCCTCACACCCATCACCCATCACCGACCACCGACCACCGACCACCGACCAAATCACCGATCACTGGCACCGTTCACCGATCGCTGAGCACCGGCCACCAACCACTGAGCACCAACCACTGAGCACCAACCACTGAGCACCAACCACTGAGCACCAACCACTGAGCACCAACCACTGAGCACCGACCACCGACCACCGGTGGCTGACACCCAGGGAGCTCGCAGTGCAGCCCACCCACCACGCCCTCGACCGCCGAGGCTTCCTCGCGCTCGGCGGAGGCATCGCCACGGCAGGCATGCTCACCGCCTGCGGCAGCGGAGCGCCCAAGAACACCGGCAGCCCGGGATACACCAACCGCAACGAGGTCGCGGCCGCGGCCAAGGGCCAGACCGTCTCGATCGTCTACATCAACAACCCCGGCTTCGACAGTACGCTCAAGCAGATGCTCGGCCCGCAGTTCACGGCCAGCACCGGGGTGACCGCCAAGCTGGTCAAACTCCCCTCGGTCAGTTACGACGACGTCACCCAGCGGATCCAATCGGACCTGACCGCCGGCCAGGGTGATGACATGGCCCTGATTGGTTTGCAGAACGTCCGCACCTACGCCGACGCGGGGCTGGCCCTGCCACTCGACAAGTTCCTGACGCTCAGCGGCGACCACAGCAACCAGCTCTACCCGACATTCCTGACCCTCGGAAAGCGGAACAACTCGACCTACGCCATCCCGTACTGCGCCTCGGTCCTGGTCCTTTGTTACAACGCCGAGCAGTTCACCCGCGCCGGACTCGACCCCGCGAATCCGCCGAGCACGTTCAGCGAACTCCGCGCTGCCGCCGCCAAACTCGTCCAGTCCAAGGCCGCACGCTATGGCGCCTGCGTTGCGTACGACTCGGAGGACATCTGGCCTTACCAGACGTTTCTGTCCTCCGCCGGTGGCTCCTTCATGAGCGCGGACGAGAAGAGCATCACCTTCGACTCGGACAAGGCGATCGCACATCTCGACTTCTGGGCGCGGCTGATCAAGGACGGCTACTCGGCCCCTCTCAACAGCGATGATTCCAAGCAGGCTTTTGTGAGCGGTGACCTCGGGATGCTCATCACCAGCAGTGCCATGCTCGGGTCGTTCGAAAAGGGCGCATCGTTCACCCTCAAGACGGCCAAGACCCCGATCCCCGACGGCGGCACACTTCGCACACCGGCAGCCGGCGCCGGGGTCGTCGTACTGACCAAGGACGCCAAGAAGCAGGCCGCGGCCTGGCAGGTCGTCCAGGCCCTCACCGGCAAGGCCGGTTCCACGGCCCAGACCGAGGCCAGCGGCTATCTGCCGGTCAACAAGGCGGCAGCCGAAGACGCCTCCGGGTTGGGCGGCTTCCTGGCGAAAGACCCGCTGCGCACGGCCGCCACCAGTGAGGTCCCGGCCATCATCCCCTGGTACCAGTTCCCGGGCACCAATACCGCCGAGATCAGCAAGTCCCTCCAGGACGCCGTCCTCGCCGCGACCAGCGGCAAGAAGACCGCCGCCCAAGCCCTCCACCACGCCGCAAGCCAGGTCAAATCGCTGTTGCCGTCGTGACGAAGCAACCACTCAACCAAACGCCGGAAAGGAACCTGACCAATGACCAATACGAACCGAGCCAAAGCCGTCTC
>NZ_BAAJXA010000081.1:0-20933 GCF_057537855.1 Streptomyces diversicolor | reverse complement strand
GCAAACGTCGGGGTGGGTCACCGGGTGTGGGGACCCACCTCGACGTTCAACGGGACGGGGCCGGTCAGGCCCCTGACTGGGCGCTTCCCGCGATCACCGCGGACGGCGACGGCCGGCGGCCGGCGTGCTTGCGCTCGGTCGCCTGGTGGGAGAACTGCGTGTGGTAGAGATCGGCGTAGAGCCCGGCCTCCGCCAGCAGTTCCTCGTGGGTTCCGCTCTCACAGATCCGTCCGTCCTCGACGACCAGGATCTGGTCGGCCTCACGGATGGTGGACAGCCGGTGGGCGATCACCAGCGAGGTGCGGCCGGCGAGAGCGGTCTTGAGCGCCTGCTGGATCGCCGCCTCCGACTCCGAGTCCAGATGGGCGGTCGCCTCGTCGAGCACGACGATCGGGGGAGCCTTGAGCAGCAACCGGGCCAGGGCCACCCGCTGCTTCTCACCGCCGGAGAGGCGGTAGCCGCGGTCACCGACGACGGTGTCGAGGCCCTCGGGGAGCGCGCTGATGGTGTCCCACATCAGCGCCGCCTTGCACGCCTCGATCAGGTCCGCTTCATCGGCTCCGGGACGGGCGTAGGTCAGGTTGGCGCGGAGGGTGTCGTGGAAGAGGTGAGACTCCTGAGTGACGACACCGACGTTCTCGCGCAGCGAGGCGAGGGTCAGTTCGCGGATGTCGTGACCGCCGATGCGCACGGTGCCCGCGTTCGGATCGTACATACGGGGCACCAGCTGGGTGATGGTCGTCTTGCCGGCCCCCGACGGGCCGACCAGCGCGGTGAGTTTCCCGGCCGGAGCGCGGAAGCTCAACTCGTGGAGGATCTCCTGGGGGGCCGCGTCCGACCGTTCGTGCTTGCGGCTCGCGGCCGCCTCCAGCGACGCCATCGACACCTCGTCGGCGCTGGGGTACCGGAAGGACACGGCCTCGAACTCGATGTCCGGGGCGTCCTTGGCCGGCCCCCCGTCGCCCTCGGCGCCGGCTTCGAGGCCCAGCGCCTTGGCACCGGGGCGCTCGGTGATCAGCGGCTTCAGATCGAGCACCTCGAAGACCCGGTCGAAGCTGACCAGGGCGACCGTGGCGGTCGCCTGCATGGTCGACAGTTCGTTGACCGGGCCGTACAGCCGCATCAACAGGGCCACCATCGCCACGAGCGTGCCGAACTCGATGGCACCGTCGATGGTGAGGGCGCCGCCCAGGCCGTAGACCAGGGCCGTGGTGAACGTCGTGAGGATGGTGACGATGATGGGCAGCAGCCGCCCCCAGACGACCAACTTGACCGCGAGGTCGCGGACTTGGGCGGCCTTGCCGGCGAACAGCTCCTCCTCGTCCTGGGGACGGCCGTACAGTTTGGCCAGCATGGCGCCCGAGACGTTGAAGCGCTCGGTCATCATCGAGCTCATCTCCGCGTCCTGCTCCATCAGCGATCTGGTGATGCGCTGCATACGACGCGTCAGCAGACGCGCGGGGATCAGGAACAGCGGAATCATCACCAGGGCCGCCACGGTGATCTGCCAGGAGAGGTAGAACATCGCGCCGAGGACCAGGACCAGGGTCAGAACCGTGGAGACGGCCTGGGTGAGCAGGGTGGTCACGGCCTGCCGGGCGCCGGCGACGTCCGTGTTGAGCCTGCTGATCAGCTTGCCGGTCTGCGTGCGGGTGAAGAACGCCAGTGGCTGCTGCTGCACATGCGCGAACACCTGGGTGCGCAGTTCGTAGACGACTCCTTCACCCACCCGGCCCGAACACCGGCTCTGGACGTAGACGACCCCGGCGCTCACCAGGGCGAGTCCCGCCAGCGCCAGGCTGAGCCACACGACGACGTCGAGGTGCCCGGGCAGGATGCCGTGATCGATGATGTACTTGAGGATCAGCGGACTGGCGGCCGCGATGCAGGCGTCGACGGCGGTCACCGTCAGCAACAGCGCGACCTGCCAGCGGTATGGCCGGGCGTACGGGAGGATGCGCCGCACCGTTCCCGGTCTGACCTGCTGGCGCTGGAGCGACTCGTCGCCCGGCCGCAGCCGTATCGGGCCCATGGACGGGCGGTTTAGCACGGTCACGGAAACTGCCTCGCTCTCTGTTCTTCTCGCATCGCCGCATCGGGTGGAGAGAAGACATCGGGTCAACATCCGGCGACCAGGACCGGAATTCTGCGGTGTGCTGAAATCGCCGTCGCAGCATTCCATGATGAGAAAACCGTGGCATCCACGATGCATTGCACGGTTGCCCCGATCAATACCGGACGGACCGTTCATGCGGTCGTTTTCGGGGTGCTCGTCCCACGGCGCGGGAAGGGTGCCGAGCTCGGAGAAAGAGATCGCGGCGCTTCGGGGTGTCAGCGCGGAACGGTGTCACACGCGCGAGGGCCCCGAAGAGGCCGGAAGGCCGTGAACGGTGGGGGTGGGATGAGGGGGAGCCGTAGCTCCCCCGGCGCAGTCGATCAGCCCTCGGTCCAGCCGTGGTTCTTGGCGGACTGGAGCAATCCGGCTCGGATCCGTACGATCTGGTCCCCCGTCAGTGACGGAGCGGTCGACAGGAGCACCTCGGTCACCTCGTGCAGGTACTCGTTCGCGGCGAGCACGTCGCACAGGGAGTCGTCAACCGCCTGCCTGGCCGGCTCCGACGACAGGGTCGCGGCGGCGCCGGCGGGCGTCTGGAAGGCCGGAGGCTTGACGTCGGCGCCTTCCGCCAGCCGGACCGCCGAGGCCTTGAGCCCGCGGTCGCCCTCCTCCACCTCGAACTGGACCGAGAGGCCCGAGCGAATGTAGTGCTCGGGGATCAGGAGATCGTTCACGTGCAGGAAGACGTCGTCCCCTCCGTGATCGGGAGCGATGAAACCAAAACCCCGCACACTGTCGAACCGCACCACACGACCGGTAACCATGCCCACCAACCCCTTGCCCACCAACCCCTTGCCCGGATCAGCGTCATGCTGCAGAAGATAGGACAGGGGCGCCCGCGGAGGCGAGCGCACCGGTGGGCCGCCCCGACGGGTGCGCCGCCGGTGGCCCACTCCGGACCTGGACAGCTACCTGGACCGACGGTGGAACAGGGTGTTCAACCGCCGCCGTGCCGCACTTGAACGCCTTCTCGTGACGTCGGCGGATTGTTCTTGGTCAGTTGCCCGAACCGCACGCCGGATGTAGGTTCGAATGCAGTTTCGGGCGTTCTGGAGGAGTGGCGGTGAGTTGATGAAACCGCTACCGGTGTACTGGTCGCGAGTTCGACAGCATTGATTCCGCATTTCCCTCACTGCCCGGCGGTCGCAGACTTTCTGCCGAAAGTCGTCGTCAAGAACAAGACGTTTCGTCAGTGGGGGAGCGGGGAATGAAGCGTAGCGCTTTCGACTCGATTTATCCAGAATCCTCCGGAGAAAGAGACGGCTCGGCCTGGTCCGCCGCGGCTCCCGCCCCGGCCGTGCGCGGGGTCACGTCCGTTCCGGTCGCCTCGCTCCTTCCCGCGGACTCTCCGCGTCTAGAGGGCCAGGCCGCGGAGCACGTGGCCCGGTTGGCGGCGGTGGAGACCCCGCTCCCTCCCATCCTGGTGGACCGGCGCAGCATGCGCGTGATCGACGGAATGCACCGGCTTGCGGCCGCCTTCCGCAAGGGCGAGGCGACCATCCTCGTCGAGTTCTTCGACGGCACCGCCGAGGAGGCGTTCCTGCGGGCCGTCGAGGCGAACGTGACGCACGGCCTCCCCCTGTCGAAGGGGGACCGCCGGGCCGCGACCGAGCGCATCATCGCCTCGCATCCCGCGATGTCGGACCGTGCGATCGCCAGGGTCGCCGGCCTGGGAGCCAATACGGTCGCCGCCATACGGCGCAACTCGGCAGACGGGAACGCCCAGTTGAGCGCACGCATCGGCAGGGACGGCAAGGTGCGCCCCCTCAACAGCGCCGAGGGCCGCGAGCGGGCCGCCCGACTGATCGCCGAGCGTCCGCAGGCGTCGCTGCGCGAGATCGCGAGGCTCGCCGGTGTCTCGCCCGCGACGGTGAGCGACGTCCGCAGACGGCTCCTGGCCGGCGAGCCGCCCGTCCCGGAGCAGACGCCCCAGTCGGCCCCGCTCGGCGTAGAGCGCACGGAACCCGAAGCCGTGGAGCCGATCCTGCCGCTGCACGCCACACCGGAGGGACCGCGACCGCCTGCGCGTGGCAGCCGGCTGCCCGTCCCCGATCCCGCCGCCCTCCTCGACAGGTTGCTCAGCGATCCGTCGCTGCGGCACAGGGAGGAGGACCGGCGCCTGTTCCGGGTACTTCAGCGCAACGCCATCGAGGAGCGGGGCTGGTCCAAGCTGGCCGCCGCGGTGCCGTCGCACTGCGGAGACCTCGTCGTCGACCTCGCCCGCCAGTACGCCGAGACCTGGCTGGAGATCGCGCAGGAACTCGACGAAAGCGCCGAGTGAGGACCGCGCCGGGAACCGGCGCGGGAGTCCCTGACGAGACCTGATGAGCCCGGGCGAGTCCTACGTGCCCTCGTGGGGCCGCGAACACCCCGGGCTCTCCTGCGCGTCTGACGCCCCTGCCCCGTGCGCGGCGACCAACCCCCACTCCTCGTGCGCCTCGTTCAGGCGCGCCCCAGGACGACGACGGCGTTGTGCCCGCCAAAGCCGAACGAGCTGCTCACCGCCACGGGGACCGGGACGGACCGCGGACCGCCGTGCACGATGTCAATGTCGGCGATGTCGGCCCCCGGCTCATCGAAGTTGGCGGTGGGCGGGACGACACCCTGTTCGACGGACAGGGCCGTGAACACCGCCTCGGCGGCGCCGCCGGCTCCCAGCATGTGCCCCGTCACCCCCTTCGTGGAGGTGACCGCCGTGTGCGGGCCGAAGAAACTGTGGATGAGGCGTGCCTCGATGGCGTCGCCCAGCGGCGTGCCCGTCGCATGCGCGTTGACCAGAGCCACGTCCGACGCGGCCACCCCGGCGTCCGCGAGCGCGTTCCGCATGGCGAGCCGCGCGCCCTTCCCGCCCGGATCGGGCGAGGTGAGGTGGTGGGCGTCCGTGGACTCGCCGTACCCCAGGAGCGTCGCGTACGGGCGTCGGCCACGGGTCCGCGCGTCCGCCGCACGCTCCAGCACGAGCACCGCGGCCCCTTCCGCCAGGACGAAGCCGTCGCGGTGCCGGTCGAACGGCCGGGAGGCCGACGACGGTTCGTCGCGGCGCCGGGACAGTGCCTTGAGCCGGTCGAAGGCGCCGGACAGGAGCGGGGTGATCGCGGCGTCGGTGCCACCGGCCAGTACGACGTCGCAGCGGCCGGCGCGCAACAGGTCGAGGGCGAAACCCAGCGCCGTGGTGCCGGAGGCGCACGCGGTGGCCACGGCGAGCGTGGGTCCGTTCAGGCCGAGGTCCAGGGCCACCGTGGCCGCGGCCATGTTCCCGATGGCCTTCGGGACGGTCAGCGGATTGACTGCACGCGGCCCCGTGTTCCGCAGCCGCGCCGACTGCTCCAGCCAGGTTTCCAGGCCGCCCACGGCGGTACCGATCAGCACCCCGACCCTGGCCGGGTCCCAGTCCCCACCGTCCGCTGCCGCGTCCGCCACGGCTTCGCGGGCCGCTGCGACGGCGTATTGCGTGAAGGGGTCCATGCGGCGTGCGTCGGTCCCCAGTACCGCGTTCGCGTCGAACGCCGACACCGCACAGCTGAAGTCCACGGCCATGCCGTCGAGCCGGGCGTCGGGGGCCGCCGTGGGCAGCCCGGCACAGGCCGCCTTCCACGCCGTCGCCGTGTCCGTTCCGGCGGGCGACACCATCCCCAGGCCCGTGATCACCACATCCGGGTGCTGCTGTCTTCGTCCGTTCATGCCGGTACGACCGCCCCGCGAGCGTGCAGCAGCCCGGCCAGCTCGGTGACGGTGGTGGAGCCGGTCAGCTCCTCCTCGTCGACCGTCACGCCGAGTTCCTCCTCCAGGTGCGCGCCGAGCTCCGCCAGGGACAGCGAGTCCACTTCCAGTTCCGTGAACGACTTGTCGGGGTCGATGACTCCGGGGACCTTGTAGACGGTGCCGAGGAGGGTGGTGAGGTAGTCGATGAACACAGGTGGCTCCTTCTTTCAGACCTCTGAGGTGACGGCGGTCAGCTGTGGCCAGATCAGTCCCGTGGAGGCCCAGCTGAGGCCGCCGCCGAAGGCGGTCAGCACGGTCCGGGCCCCGGGTTCCAGTCGGCGGTCGGCCACCGCGCCGGCCAGGGCCAGCGGGATGGAGGCGGCCGCGGTGTTGCCGGTGTGCGCGAGTGCGCAGAGCACGTGTTCCGGCGGGAGTCCGAGCCGGCCGGCCAGGGCCTCGATGATGCGTGCGTTCGCCTGGTGCGGTACGAGCATGCCGAGGGTTCCGGGGCTCCAGCCGCAGTCCTTCATGACCCGCCGGGCCGACTCCGCCATGCGGTCGACGGCCTGCAGGTACACCTTCCGTCCGGACATGGTGAACCAGCGCTGTCCGGTGCGCTGTTCGCGGGTGCCGGGGATCCGGATCAGGTCCGCGCCAGTGCCGTCGCTGCCCAGGTCGTGGGCGAGGAGCGCCCCGGGTTCGCCGATCGTCCCGGAGCGCAGTACGACCGCCCCGGCCCCGTCCCCGAAGAGGACGGCCGTGGACCGGTCCGCCGGGTCGACGATGCGTGAGTACGTCTCCGCCGCCACGACCAGGACGCTGTCCACGGTCCCGGCCGTGATCAGAGCGCCGGCCGTCGTCAGCGCGTACAGGAACCCACTGCAGACGGCCGAGATGTCGAAGGCGAGGACGTGTCCCAGTCCCGTGCGGGTCGCGATCTCGGGTGCCGCGGAGGGGCAGGGGCGCTCCGGTGTCGTCGTGGCGAAGACGAGGCCGTCGACGGTGTCGGTCCCTGCCGACCGCAGGGCGTTTCCGGCGGCCTCGCAGGCCAGGTCGAGCACCGACAGCTCCGGATCGATGCGCCGGCGGGACTGGATTCCGGTACGGGTGCGAATCCATTCGTCACTGGTGTCCATGCCTTCCGCCAATGAGGTGTTGTGGACCGCTCTCGACGGAAGGCAGGTTCCCAGTCCGGAGATCACGGCCGCGGCCCGGGGTTCTGAATCCCTCCGGGCACCAATGTCGAGGCGTGACGCGCTCATTCAGCCGCCTCCCGAAGTGCGTGCGCGATCGGCACGGCAGTTCCGTGGCATGAGGTGATGTGAATCGTCCGGCGACGGTATCCATTTCCGGATCCGTGCACAACCGTGGCCCGAAATGGTCTTCACGTATCGGCGTAACGGACTTTCCGCGTCACCTTCCAAGGCCGGTCGATGCTGTGAACTCGCAGGTGGGAAGGGGTGAGTTGTTCAACTGGTGCGGCGGCGCAGTTGAACGATGGGTGTGGTGCCGCCGCTGATTGATTAGCCTCCAACCGTTGCTGATCGGGGGATGGCCCTGACCGGCCGGCTGATTTGACTACCTCGGAAGGGACGGCGTGGTGACGAATCCATTCGACGACCCCGATGCCAACTACTATGTCTTGGTCAATGAGGAGGGGCAGCACTCCCTCTGGCCGGTCTTCGTGGATGCGCCGGACGGCTGGAAGACGGTGTTCGGTGAGGCGGGCCGCACGGAATGCCTCGACTACATCGAGAGGGCCTGGACGGACATGCGTCCCAAGAGTCTGATCGAGGCCATGGAGAAGAAGTAGGCATTCGAAAGGCCCGTGCCCCCGGCCCGACGTTCCAACGTCGGGCCGGGGGCACGGGCATGTGTGCGCCGCCGTGCCGCCGACTTGTGCTGCCAGGGCGGCCTTCTAGTCCGCCGGGCGAGGCGCGGGTACGGTCACGCCCGTCCGCCGCAGGAGGTCGGGCAGGGCGTCCGCCATCCGCTCCATCGTCTGGTTCAGGACGAAGTGACCGGCGTCGATGTGATGGAGGGAGAACGCGGTGCTCGTCTCCTCGCGCCAGGCCGCCAGGTCCTCGAAGCTCACGAAGGGATCGTGCCGGCCGCCCACCGCCGTGATCGGGACGTCCAGGGGTGCCGCCTGCCCGGGCGCTCCCTCCTCGGCGATACGGAAATCGGCGCGCAGCGTCGGCTCGAAGACGTCCATGATCTCGGGGTCGTCGAGCACGGAGGCGTCGATCCCGCCGTAGAGCGCTACACGTTCGAAGAACGCCTCCCGCGGCAGCAGGTGGATCGACTCCGAGGAATGCCGGACGGGCCCCGCGATGGAGGAGACGAACAGGGCGGCCGGAAGCCTTCCCTGCGCCTCGCGGATGCGGCGGGCCAGTTCCAGCGCGACGACGCTGCCGGAGCAGTGCCCGAGGAACACGAAAGGCCGGTCGGTCAGCGGCGCGACCACGGGTTCGAGCGCGTCCACCAATGCGTGGAGGTCGTCGAACGGCCGCTCGTCGATCCGGTTCTCCCGCCCCGGGTAGCGCACGGCGCACAGTTCGGCCTCGGGCAGCAGACGCCTGGCCCACGGGGTGAACACGGCCGCCCCGGCGCCCGCGTGCGGGAAGCAGAAGACTCTGATGCCCGGATCCTCGGTCCGCCTAGGACGGACGACCCACCGCTTGGCGGACAGCAGGGCCCGCGGATCCGGTGCCGGTGGTGGTGTCGGCACCGGTGGCGGTGCGGGTGCGGCTGAGGGGGCGGGTGTGGGTTTGGGTGTCGGTGCGGGAGAAACATCCGTCATCTCACGCCACCCGCCATGCGAAAACGGTGTGGAGATCGGTGGTGCGGTACTCCGCCGCCTGCCGGACGAAGGTGGTCATGCCCTGGCTCTCCAGGAGCGAGACCACCGCATCGAGCGCCCCACCGCGATCGGCGACCTCGACGGCGGCGTTGGCGATCCCCGGCCACAGACGGTCGCCGATGCCCCGCAGCACCCGGAGTTCAAAGCCCTCCACGTCGACCTTGAGGAAGTCGATCCGGTCGATGCCGGCCCGCTCGGCGAACGTCTCCACGCGCCGCACCTCGCAGCGCACCAGGCGCCGTTCGTCGAGACTGTCTTCCACCAGGTCTTTCGCCTCCTGGATGAACTCCTCCCGGAGCTCCTCGTCGAGCGAGTCGGCGGCGCTGGTGATGAACGCCGAGGCGAGCACCCTGTCGACCGCCGGGTCGGCGTCGAAGCCCGACATCATGGTGTAGTTCGGGTAGTAGGTCAGCTCGCGCGACTGATCCTCGTCGCCCAGGGCCAGATTGTGGACGCGCACACCGGGAAGGTGGCCCGTGTTCCGCCGGAGGGCGTCGAAGACGTCGGGTGCCGGTTCGAAGGAGAAGACCTGTGCGTCGGGCCACTGCTGCGTCGCGAAGAGCGTGAACAGGCCTATGTTGGCGCCGACATCGAGAACCACCGGCTTCTCGGACATGCGCCAGCCCTGCGGTGGGACGTAGGACTCGTCGTCGAAGATCTCGCCGTACAGGTAATCCGTCTCGTTGCCGTTGAGACTGAAGACATGCATCCCGTTCGGGAGCTTTCTCCTGACCGGAGCCGTGGGAGTTCCTCCACCTGCTGTCATCGCACCGAGATTAGGGTCCCGCCGACTCCGGCACCGGCAGTACGGGAGGCGATCCCTGAGGCAGTTTCCCCGGGCGCCGGGCCGCCCTCCGGGGACAAGGCGGTGTGCGCGCTGCCTACGAGTCGCCGCCCGAACTGCCGTTCAGCGTGCGCGGGACCTCGTACCGTACTCGGGTGACTCGGCGACGCGGAGGAGCGCACCCATGGTGAGGGCACAGCAGCACGCCGTCCGGCTCCGCCTGACTGATCCCGCGCGGGCGGAATTCGTCAGGGAGCGTTTCGCGGGCGTCGGCGATGTGCCGGACCTCCGCGTCGTGGACGTACCTCCGGTGACCGGAGAAACCGGCGCCCCGGACATGTGGTGCGGAGAAGCGGCGCGAGCGGGGGACGCCGTGCAGGCGCTGCTGCTCCGCCGCCCGGACGGATCGGCCGACCTGGTCGTCGTGGCCCCCCGCGTCCTGCTGGACACGTCCGGACTGCGGCGCCTGGTCGCCGAGCTGGCCGACGGGAACCAGGAGGCGGTGAGCGCGGAGTTCAAGCGCATCGCCGATGGTCCCGCGGGCACGCCGACGACCAAGAACGACGCCCCTCCCGGCTGGGGGTTCGGCGAGGGCGACGGCGACCGGTCCGCCACGGCCTGGGCGGCCCTGCCGTCCGACGCGCCGGCCGACGACACGAGGTTGCGCACCGCTCTGGCCGTGACGCTGCGACGCTATGCGGACGACGACACCGATGAGATCGTCCTCGGATCCGACGAGGGCGCCGTGGCCGTACGGGTGAACGGCACCCTCGACGAGGTGTACCGGCAGCCGCACCCGTTTGTGGACACCCCGGTGGTGGCCGGCACGCTGCCGGGCGGCGACGGGGAACCGCTGCGCGAGGGCGAGGCATACCTCCCTTCACTCGCGCCGGTGTTCCCCCTGACGTTCTCCCTCGTCCGCAGGGCGGACCGCGGGCTGTGGCTGCGCTGCGACCACCTGCTGAGCCATGCCGGTCCCACGACCGGTGAGCAACTGGCCCGGCACGTCGCCCACGTGTACGGGCAGTCGTCGACGGCACCGCAGACTCCTGCCGCCGATGCCGAGCTCTTCGACGACGAGGAACGCGACCGCATCGTGCGCCTGGGCAGGTCCCTGCCCGCGCTGCCGGCCTCGGCGGAAACCGTGCACGAGGCGTTCGCCCGGGTGGTTGCCTCCGCTCCCGATGCTGTCGCGGTGTCCGACGACGACGTGCGGCTCACCTACGCCCAACTCGACGACCTGGCGGACATGTTCGCGGCCGGCCTCCGAGCGCGGGGGGTCCGCCCCGGCGACCGCGTCGGAGTGTGCCTGGACCGGTCGGCGGAACTGGTCGCCGTGCTGCTCGGCGTGCACAAGGCCGGCGCCGCCTACGTCCCGGCCGACCCCGCGTACCCGGCCGAACGGGTCGCCCACATGATGGCGACCTCGGCGGCACACCTGCTGGTCACCCGGCGCCCCGACCTCCCGCAGGACGACCACCGCCGGGCCACACCCGACCAGCTGCTCGCGGACGACCACGCGCCCGACGCCCCCGGCGGGCAGCGCGGCACGGGGGACGCCGACACCGCCTACGTGATCTACACGTCCGGTTCCACCGGGCGGCCCAAGGGAGTCGCCGTACCCCACGGCAACGTGCTGAGTCTCGTGCAGGCGACCCGCGCCGACTTCGGGCTGGGAGCGGCGGACGTGTGGACGTTCTTCCACTCAAGCGCCTTCGACTTCTCGGTGTGGGAGATCTGGGGCTGCCTGCTGACCGGCGGCCGTCTCGTGGTCGTGCCCCACCTCACCTCGCGCGAACCCGACCGGTTCCGCGACCTCATGGTCGCTCACGGCGTCACGGTGCTCAGCCAGACGCCCTCGGCCCTCGCCAACCTGCTGTCCGTCGACTACAGCGGCCTCGCGGTGCGGCTGGTGATCCTGGGCGGTGAACCGCTGGACGCCAGGATGCTGCTGCCCTGGTTCGATGCGTACCCCGACGACCGGTGCCGGGTGGTGAACATGTTCGGCATCACCGAGACCACCGTGCACGTCAGCGCGCAGACCGTGACACGTGACCTGGCGCTCGGCGCGACGCGCTCGGTGGGCGCACCGCTGCCCGGATGGCACATTTACGTGATGGATCCCGAGGGACGGCTGCTGCCGCCCGGGGTCGCGGGCGAGATCTGCGTCGGCGGCGCCGGCGTCGCCCACGGCTACGTCGGCCAACCGGACCTGACCGCCGAACGGTTCCTGCCCGACCCGCACCACGGTGGCCGCATGTACCGCAGCGGCGACCGGGGACGGCTGCGGCCGGACGGGGCACTGGAACACCTGGGACGCCTGGACAACCAGGTGAAGATACGGGGGTTCCGGATCGAACTGGACGAGATCCGCACGGTGTTGCTGGAGGACGGAGCCGTCCGGGCCGCAGCGGTCGTCGTGGGCTCCACCGACGGGGGCGGCTCGTCCGGCCTGCGCCTCGACGCCTACGTGGTGCTGGACGGCGGTGATGTGCGGTCCGTCCGCGAACACGCCGCCGCCGTCCTGCCCGACTACATGGTCCCGGCCACGGTGACACAGGTGGATGCCCTGCCGTTGACCACGAGCGGCAAGGTGGATGTGGCGCGTCTGCCTACCCCCGAGATCACCAAGGGCGCCGCCGAGGACGCCACGCCGACGGCGGACGACGAACTGGCGGCCTGGCTGCAGGAGTTGTGGTCACGGCTCCTGGGCTTCCCGGTCGGTCTCGACGACGACTTCTTCGAGGCCGGAGGAAACTCCATGGTCGCGGTGAAGAGCTCCGCGGCGATGCGGGCCGAAGGGATTCCCACCCTCCGCCTGCGCGAGTTCTACCGCCACCCCACCATCCGCCAGGTGGTGGCGGCCCTCAAAGCGGCGGACCGCTGACAGGCCCGGGAACGGCGACGCACGGCCCCTGGGATCCCCGCCGGCAGCCGGCTCCGCTCATGACGTCAGCGGCTGGACGTCACGAACCCCGGTCCACGCGACGGGCACACCGCAGGCAGGGGAGGAGGTACCGAACTCGGAGTGCACGAGGTGGCGCACCAGGTTGAGCACCACGAACCGCTGCGCGCTCCCGAGCGCGGACGGGACACGGCGTACCAGACCGCGTGCGCGCAACGCGTGCACGGCGCTCTCCGCATCCGTGACGGAACCGGCGAGCAGCGTGACGGCGTCGCTCACCCTCCAGGGCCGCGAGTCGACCAGCCTGCGCAGGGCGTCGCGCTGCAACGGCGGAAGCGACGCGAGGGCGTCACGCATCCAGACGACGAGCGGGGCATCGGTCCGGGACGGAGACATCACCAGCCGTGCCGGGGACGCCTGCGCCATGCGCAGGAGTTCCGTGGGCTCGTAGATGAGCAACCAGGAGGCGGCTGACTCAAGCGCCGACGGTATCCCGTCGAGAAGCCAGCAGACGCCGGCGATCGCGGCCACCGTCTGTGGGGACGACACCTCCGTCGGGTAGAGCAGGGCGCAGCGCGACAGCATGTACCGCGTCACGGTGGAGTCCACGGCGGCTGCCGCACCGCAGGCGCGGGGGTCCCATTCCGGGACGTCGAGGGGGAAGAGCGTGAAAGTGATCTCCCCGGCGGGTCCCGGCGCGACGTCGCAGGACTCCATCAGCACCCGCAGATTGCGGCACAGGCGCAGCAGCCCCCGCAGGTCCCGGTGATCCCGGTCGTCGAGATCACGGTCGTCGACGACGAGAAGGGCGTCGTCCGTGGCGAGACGGCCGGCCACCTCGTCCACCGTGGCGGCACAGCCCACCACGTCCGCGACGCGGCTCACCAGCCGACGCGCGGAACCCTGCGGGCTGGTGCCGGGCAGCGCCTCAGGACGCTCCAGGAAGATCACTGGAACGAGCCGGGTCCGGTGCAGTTCGCTCGCGACGTTCTGCACCAGCGTCGTCTTGCCCACTCCGGGCGCGCCCACCACCCGGACCAGCCGGTGACCGGTGGACCGCAGCAGCCCGATGAGCGAGGCCGTCTCCTCCTCCCGGGCAAGGGGCGGGGACAGAGGGGCCGGCGGGGCCGGCAGGTCCTCGTGGAGCGACCGCACCGCCGTAGGCCCGGCGGCGGCTTCCAGTTCCGCACGCCGTGCCCCGTTCAACCGCAGAGCATCGGCCAGCAACCGGACGGTCTGCAGACGCGGGCTGCCGGTACGGTCGAGTTCGAGGTCGCGAATGGCGCGGATGCTCACCGTCGAGATCTCGGCGAGCTGCCCCTGTGTCATACCCGCGCGCTTTCGCGCGCTTCGCAGCACGGAACCGAACTGCGTCATCGATATGCGGTCGACGCTCAATGCCCCCCGCTCTCTGTCCTATTGGGCACGGCTCATCCGCCCTACCGTACGCAGGCCCGACTTCCGGTGTCAGCGGGATCACGCCCGCACCGGACCGGCAGGCGTTCAAGTGAGGCGTCGACTCAGTTGAACACGCGGGGGAGCCGACCTGGACCGTCTTCGCGGGGGACTGCCACCATGGGGCGCGCCGTGGCCAGGCAGCCGGCTACCGGTCACCGGGCGAATGGCCGCGCCGATGAATGTCCGTGTCCTGATTCGCCCCGCCGACGGTCGGAAGGGACGAGCACGTCGAACTCCGCGGAATTCCCGACCCATGGCGGGAATTCCGAGCGCAGTACCCGGGAGGTGCCGAACAGCATCTCCTCGCAGCTTTGTCATTGAGGACTGGACGGTAATTCAGCATGCCTCGACGGCGGCTGCTCTTCGCTGCTCCAGTCGATGATCCGGATCGGTTGGGGTGTGTGCAGGAATGGCAGCAACTGTAGGTGAACACCGGGAACTCACGGCCGGTCAGCTCGCTGTCTGGTACGCACAGCAACTCGACCCCGAGAACCCGGTCTACAACATCGGCGAGTACGTGGAGATACGTGGCCCCCTCGACGTGGACCTGCTCACCCGAGCCCTGCGCCGCACGATGGACGACGCCGAGACGGCGCGGCTGCGCTTCCGGCTGGAGGACGGCGTTCCGCGGCAGCACCTCGGCGACGCGGACGACCATCCCGTCGAGATCCTGGACCTCACCGCGGAGCCCGATCCCCGCGCGGCCGCCGAGGCGTGGATGCTGGGCCGGATGCGCCAGCCGATGGACGTCCTCGACGGGCCCCTCACCCGCCACGCCGTGATCAAGGTCGGCCCGGACCGCCACTACTGGATGCACTGCGCTCACCACCTCGTGATGGACGGACACAGCGGCAGGCTGTTCGCCGACCGACTGGCGCACAACTACACGGCCCTGCTGGAAGGCCGCGATCCACAGCAGGACCGGATCATCGAGCCGATCGCGGTCCTCCTGGACGAGGACCTCGCCTACCGTTGCTCCCCGGCCCTGGCGGAGGACCGGGCGTACTGGACGGGCGCACTGTCGGACCTCCCGCACACGAGACGGTCCGACGGGCACCGGCCCCGGCAGCTCCCCCGGACACCGGTCCGGCACCGGGGCGAGATCGACGCCGAGGACAGCGCCGGCCTCAAGCGGGGCGCCCGGCGGCTGCGGACCACCCTGGCCGGTCTGACGATCGCCGCCGCGGCCCTCTACCACCACCGCACGACGGACGCGCGGGACATCGTCGTCGGGGTCCCCGTCGTCGGACGTTCCGGACGCCGCGCGCTCGCGGTCCCCGGCATGACGTCGAACATCCTCCCCATCCGTCTCTCCGTCGGCGAGTCGACCACCGTGGGGAACCTCCTGCGGCAGATCACGGCGCAGGTGCGTGCCGCGACCCGGCACCAGCGCTACCGCTACGAGGACATGCTGCGCGACCTGAAGCTCCTCGGTGGTGTTCCGCTCTGCGACCTGATCGTCAACGTCATGTCGTTCGACTACCGGCTCGGCTTCGGCGACTGCACGGCGACCACCCGCAACCTCGCCAACGGCCCCATCGACACGCTGAGCTTCGACGTCTACGACCGGCTGGACGGCACCGGGCTCCAGCTGGACGTCGACGTGCACCGCGGCGCACGTGACCTGGAACCGCAGGAGCAGATCTGCCCCCGCTTCCGCCGGACCCTGCAGAGCCTTGCCGCTGCCGAGCACACCGACCCCGTCGGCCGGATCGACGTCCTGTCGGAGCAGGAGCGGGCGCGGGTACTCGTCGAGTGGAACGGCACGGCCTGCGAGGCGGTGACGGAGCCGTCGCCGGTGCGACTTTGGGAGGCGCGGGCCGCGCGCACGCCGGACGCGATCGTCGACGGCACCGGCATGTCCTTCGCCGAGCTGGACGGGCGGGCCGATCGGCTGGCGCGCCATCTGGCCGAGCGGGGAGTGGGCCCGGAGTCCGTGGTCGGGCTGTGCTCGTCACGCGCCACGGACACGATCGTGGCGACCCTGGCGGTGTGGAAGGCCGGCGGCGCCACGCTGCCGGTCGACCCGGCCCTGCCGGCCGAGCGGATCGACCGACTGCTCGCCGACACCGGGGCGGAACTCGTCCTCACCGGCCTCGGCGACCCCGACCACGGGCTCCCGGTTCTGCCGTCGAGCCGGGTACGAGCGGTCGCCCTGGACGATCCGTCGCTGACGGAACCGCTGGACGGGCCGCGCACCGGCCCGTTGGACCTGCGTCTGCCGAGTCGGACCCTCGCACAGGTGATCCCCACGACCGACACCACGGGACAGCCGACGTGCGTGGGAATCACTCACGGCGCACTGGCCAACCACGTCGCGTGGGCCGCGGTCGCGTATGCGACGGAGAACGGGACGGGCCTGCCCCCGCAGACGGCGGCACCCGTCGACCGGGCCGTTCTGGGCGCGCTGCTGCCGCAGGCGACGACCGGGGGCGAAGCGCGCGACGGCGTCGACGCCCCGGCCCCGTGGCGGACCGACGGCACCGGCGCCGAAGCGCTGGTGGCCTGCTGTGTCCATGAGACGGGCACCGGCGACGCGCGGGACGGCTCGGTCCGGCTCGGGCGGCCGGTCGCGAACAATCGGGTCTACGTGCTCGACGCCGGGCTCCGCCCCGTCCCGCCCGGCGTACCCGGTGAGCTGTACCTGGCCGGTGTCGGCGTGGCGCGCGAAGTCCTCGGCCGGGCCGGGGCGACGGCGGAGCTGTTCGTCGCGGACCCGTTCGCGGCGGACGGGTCGCGCATGTACCGGGCCGGCATGCGGGCGCGCTGGACCACCGATGGCGAGCTGGAGCTCCCGGGCGGCGTAGGCGAGGCGGAACAGCACGGACACAACCTGCCGACGCCGGAGCAGCACGGACAGAACCCGCCCACACCGGAGCGGCCCACGGGCGCGGACACGGGACGAAGTTCGGCCGACGCCCGTGAAGAGGCCCTGTGCGCGCTGTTCGCCGAGGTCCTGGACCTGGAGAGCGTCGAAGTCGACGACGACTTCTTCGACCTGGGCGGCCATTCACTGCTCGCGACACAGCTCGTGAGCCGCATCCGCAGCGTGCTGAACGTCGAACTGCCGATGCGGGCCGTGTTCGAGACGCCGACCGTCGAGGGACTCGCCGGCAGACTGGCGGGCGCGGACCAGGCCCGCGTGGTGCTCGCCCGACGGGAACGCCCCGAACGCGTGCCCCTGTCGTTCGCGCAGCGCCGGCTGTGGTTCCTGAGCCGGCTGGAGGGCCCCAGCGCCACCTACAACACCCCGATCGTGCTGAAGCTGTCCGGCCGGCTGGACTCCGCGGCCCTGAAGGCCGCCATGCGTGACGTGCTGGGCCGCCACGAGGCGCTCCGCACGATCCTGCCGTCCGAGGACGGAGAGCCGTACCAGGCGGTCCTCGGCATGGAGGACCTCGACTGGGAGCTGACGGAGGTCACCGTCCGGGATTCCGGCCGGGCCTACGAGCAGCTGTCGCGGATGACCGACCTGCCCGAACTGGCCGCGTCCGCCGACGGGCCGCTCTCGGAGCTGGCGCGCGCCGTCGTGGGCGCCGCCGGCCACGCCTTCGACCTGTCGGCCGAAGTACCCGTGCGGGCCTGGCTGTTCCACACCGACCGCACGGACGAGCACGTGCTGGTGGTGCTGGTGCACCACATCGCCGGTGACGGCTGGTCCATGGGACCGCTCGCCCGGGACATCTCCACGGCCTACTCGGCGCGCTGCGAGGGGCAGACACCTGCGTGGGACGAGCTGCCGGTTCAGTACGCCGACTACGCCGTGTGGCAGCGGGAGTTGCTGGGCTCGGACGACGACCCGAGGAGCGTGCTGTCGCGCCAGGTGGCGTACTGGCGCGACGCGCTCGCGGGCGCGCCGGAGGAGCTGCACCTGCCGACGGACCGGCCACGCCCGGCGGTGGCGAGTCACCGCGGACGTACGGCCGCCTTCGGCGTCTCCGCCGAGGTGCACGCGCGGCTGCTGGACCTGGCCCGCGCGGAGGGCGTGACACCGTTCATGGTGCTGCACGGCGCTCTGGCGGTGCTGCTGTCCCGCCTGGGGGCCGGCGTCGACATCCCCATCGGGTCGGCGGTGGCCGGGCGCACGGACGAGGCGCTCGACGACCTGGTCGGCTGCTTCGTCAACACCCTCGTGCTGCGCACCGACCTGTCCGGCGACCCGGCGTTCACCGAGGTGCTGCGCCGCGTGCGCGAAGCGGGCCTGGGGGCCTTCGAGCATCAGGACGTGCCGTTCGAGCGGCTGGTGGAGGAACTGGCTCCGCAGCGCTCCCTCGCCCGCCACCCCCTCTTCCAGGTCGTCCTCACCATGAACGACATCGCCGACGGGCTGATGGAACTCCCGGGGCTGCGCGCGGAGATGATGTCGACCGCCCGGCCCGCGGCCAAGTTCGACCTGGACGTCATGGCGGGTGAGGCGTTCGACGACACAGGGGCACCGGCAGGCATCCGGGGTGCGCTGACCGCGGCGGTGGACCTGTTCGACGAGGGAGCCGCCCAGCGGATCGCGGACCGGTTCGTCCGGGTGCTCAAGGAACTGGTCACGGCCCCCCGGACGCGACTGAGCCAGGTCGGGGTGCTGTCACCCGCCGAACGCGCACAGGTCCTGACCGGGTGGAACGACACGGCGACCGAGTCGGCGGGCGAGCTGGTGCCCGAGCTGTTCGCTGCGCAGGCGGTACGGACGGCGGACGCCACGGCCGTCGTCTCGTCCGGTGGGTCGGTGTCGTTCGCGGAACTGGACGGACGGGCGAACCGGCTGGCGCACTACCTGCGGGCCCAGGGCGTGGGCACGGACTCGGTGGTGGGGCTGTGCCTGCCACGGGGCGCGGAGACCATCACCGGAATGCTGGCGGTGTGGAAGGCGGGCGCGGCCTACCTGCCGATCGACCCCGGCCAGCCCGCTGAACGCATCGCGTTCATGCTCGGCGACAGCCGTGCCGTGCTGACGCTGACCACGGAGGAGATCCTGGAGGAACTCCCGGCGGGACGGCACCGTCTGGTCGCGGTGGACGGCATCATGGTGGCGGCCCAGCTCACCGCCGCGCCCCACACGGCACCCGACGTCGACCTGTGGGCGCAACAGGTCGCGTACGTGATGTACACGTCGGGGTCGACCGGGCGGCCCAAGGGAGTGGCCGTCACCCACGGTGCGCTGGCCAACTACGTGACCTCGGTGCCGGCCCGGGTTGGCTTCGGCACGCCGGGCGGCCGCTACGCGGTACTCCAGGCGCAGGCCACGGACCTGGGCAACACCGTGGTGTTCGCATCCCTGACCACGGGCGGTGAACTCCACGTCCTGGACGCGGAGACGGTCACCGACCCGATCGCCGTCGCGGCGTACCTGACGGAGCACCGGATCGACTTCCTGAAGGCGGTCCCTTCACACGTGGCCGCGCTCGGCCCCAACGGTGCACTGCCCGCCCGAGCACTGGTCCTCGGCGGTGAGGCGGCCTCGCCCGCTCTCGTGGGCGAGCTCCTGGCAACGGCCGGCGACCGGGCCGTCTTCAACCACTACGGGCCCACGGAGACGACGATCGGCGTCGCCACCACCCGCCTCACCCCGGACCAGGCGGCCTCCGGAGTGATACCGGTGGGCACCCCGACGGCGAACACCCGGCTGTACGTACTCGACGCCACGCTGGAACCGGTCCCGCCGGGCGTGGTGGGAGAGCTGTACGTCGCGGGCGCGCAACTGGCGCGCGGCTACACGGGACAGCCGGGGCTGACCGCCGAACGCTTCGTGGCGTGCCCGTTCGCGAGCGGCGAGCGGATGTACCGCACGGGGGACCGCGCCCGCTGGACCCCTGACGGCCAGGTCGTCTTCGCCGGCCGCGTCGACGAACAGACCAAGATCCGCGGCTTCCGCATCGAGCCCGGAGAGGTCCAGGCGGTACTGGACGCCCATCCGCAGACCACCCGAGCGGCTGTCGTCGCCCGGGAGGACATCCCCGGAGAGGTGCGCCTGGTCGCATACGTCGTCACCGATGACGAGGACGCCGACCACACGGCCCTCGCCGCCTCGCTGCGCGCGTACGCCGGTGAACGGCTTCCGGAACACATGGTGCCGTCGGCGGTGGTGGTCCTGGACACGCTGCCGCTGACCGGCAACGGCAAACTCGACCGCTCGGCCCTGCCGGCCCCCGACTACGCCGCAGCGGCCGCCCGTTCGCGCCGCGGACCGGTCGATCCCCGGGAGGAGATCCTGTGCGGCGCGTTCGCCGAGGTCCTGGGCCTGGAGAGCGTCGGCGTCGACGACGACTTCTTCGAACTGGGCGGGCATTCCCTGCTGGCCACACGACTCGTCAGCCGGATCCGCACCGTACTCGGCGTGGAGATGGAGATCAGGACGCTCTTCGACGCTCCGACCCCGGCCGGTGTGGCCGCCGGGCTGGCCGGAGCAGGTACGGCCCGTGCGGCCTTGGCCGAGAGGCGGAGGCCGGAGCGGCTGCCCCTGTCGTACGGGCAGCGCCGGCTGTGGTTCATCGGCCAGTTGGAAGGCCCCAGCCAGACCTACAACAGCCCGGTCGTCGTACGCCTCACCGGAGAGCTGGACCGGCAGGCCCTCGCCCAGGCGCTGACGGACGTCATCGAGCGGCACGAGGTGCTGCGGACGGTGTTCCCCGTGGCCGACGGGGAGCCCTACCAGCAGATCGTCCCCGTCGACGAGCTCGACTGGGACCTCACCGTGGTCGACGTGCGGCAGGGGCAACAGCTACAACAGGACGGCCGCTTGCTCGACCTCGGCGACCTGTCACTGACCGAGCCGGTGATCGACCTGCCGACGATCGAACCGTCTCCCGACCTTCCGTCCGGGGAGATCGCCCCGGACGATCTCACGGCAGCGATGGCCCGAGCCGCCGGCTATGCCTTCGACCTGTCCGTCGAGACGCCCGTACGCGCATGGTTGTTCGGAGTGGGCCGCGACGAGCACGTGCTGGTGCTGGTGGTGCACCACATCGCCGGTGACGGCTGGTCGATGGGTCCGCTCGCGCGGGATGTGTCGGTGGCGTACGGGGCGCGGTGTGAGGGGCGGGCGCCGGGGTGGGATGCGCTGCCGGTGCAGTACGCGGACTACGCGTTGTGGCAGAGGGAGTTGCTGGGGTCT